>NZ_CP059902.1:2820000-3170000 GCF_014127105.1 Devosia sp. MC521 | reverse complement strand
TCGCTGTTTGATTTCACCGGTTGGATGGCAACCGATGAAGGGCTCAATGTTGTCGGCTCGATCGTTTCGGCACTGCTGATCGTGCTGGCGGCTGTGGTCATCTATGTGGTGATGGCGAGTTGGGTGGAATATCGCCTCAACCCCAATGTGGGCCGGGCGCCGACATCGCGCGAAAAGACGCTGCTGAACCTGTTCAAGAACGCCTTCACCGTGGTGATCGTGGTGTTTGGGGCCATGCTGGCTCTGGCGCAGATTGGCGTCAATATTGCGCCGCTACTGGCTGGTGCGGGTGTGGTCGGTCTGGCCATTGGTTTTGGCGCGCAGAAGCTGGTGCAGGATATTATTACCGGCATCTTCATTCAGTTTGAAAACGTGATGAATGAGGGCGATAGCGTACAGGTGGCGGGCAAGTCGGGGACGGTCGAGAAGCTGACGATCCGGTCCGTGACCATCCGTGATATGAGCGGGACCGTGCATCTCATTCCGTTCTCGGCGGTGACGGATGTTTCCAATATGAATCGCGGGTTCTCGTTCTACGTCTCGGACGTCGAAATCTCGACCGATAGCGATATTGAGCAGGCCAAGCAGGCGATGCGGGATGCGTTTGATTTCGTCATGGCACGCCCAGAGTTTGCCGAGGTTATCCTCGATGTGCTTGATTTGCAGGGGCTTATCGCGCTGACGCCAACCTCGGTTTCCTTGCGCTCGCGCATCAAGACATTGGCGGGCAAGCAGTGGGGGGCGGGGCGCTTCTATAGTGAAACGCTCATGCGGCTCTTCACTGAACGGGGCATCCATACGCCGGTGCAGCGGATCAAATATGTTTCCGCAAATAGCTCCAATGAGCCGCCACTGTTGGAACAACATGGAAACTGACATGGAAGTGATCAGCTGAGCGGTTTGCCTTAAGGCCATCTTAATCGGATGCGTTAATATTTTGATACGCGCGCTCGGGCCCTCGGGTCTGGGCGCACCGTGACTTATCTGTAGCGCGTATCACGAGGCTTACGATGTTCAGCTGTTTCCGCAAATCTTTGTTTGGTTCGCTTGTGGTGGGGGCACTCGCCAGCGTTTCACTCTCAGCCGCGTTTACAGCACCGGCGCTGGCCGATACGGCAAGTTTTGTGCGCTCGCTCTGGCCCGATGCGCAACGCGCCGGTGTCCGTCAGCAGATTTTCGAAGCGGCTTTTTCTGGCTATGCGCCCATTCCAAAGGTCACCGAGCTGACCAAGTCGCAGCCTGAGTTTACCCAGACTGTGCAGCAATATGTCGATAAGCGGGTGACGGCGGCGCAGGCCGCTAAGGGTTCCGCCATGCGCCAAGAATGGGCGCAAACGCTTGGCCGGGTTCAGCAGACCTATGGCGTTCAGCCCGAAGTGGTTCTGGCCATCTGGGGCATGGAAACCAATTATGGCGGCTACATGGGTGGCAACAACACGATCCATGCGCTGGCAACGCTGACGCAGAACAATTATCGGACAGAGTTTTTCCGCAGTGAGTTGATCACCGCGCTGAAAATTCTGAACGAAGGTCATATCGCGCCGAAAAGCATGACCGGATCTTGGGCCGGTGCGATGGGCCATACGCAATTTATGCCATCGAGCTTTATGCGCTATGCCATCGACTTCAATGGCGATGGGCGCAAGGATATCTGGAACTCCATCCCTGACGCTTTGGGCTCGACTGGCAATTATCTCAAGAGCTTTGGCTGGCGGCCGGGGGAGACCTGGGGCTACGAAGTGCGCCTGCCGCAGAACTTTGATTTTGCGCGCGCACGCGACATGAACAAGGCCTCTATCAGTACCTGGCGACAGATGGGGATTACGCGCGTTTCGGGACGCGATTTCCCACGAGCTGGGGACGAAGCGCGGCTCTATATGCCTGCGGGCGCTCGGGGCCCTGCGTTCCTGCTGCTGCCTAACTTCGAAGTGATCAAGCGCTACAATAATTCGGATAGCTATGCGCTCGCCGTTGGGCATTTGGCCGATCGGATCATCGGCGGCGGCGCGTTCGCCACGGCCTGGCCGCAGGGCGATTTTGCGCTGACCAAAGCGCAGCGGGCAGAGGTGCAAACCTTGCTCAACCGCCGTGGATTTGATGTTGGCTCGCCTGACGGGGTGGTGGGGCCAAAGACCCGCGCGGCCATTATGGCGTTCCAGACCCGCGCGGGCCTGCTGCCCGATGGGCACGTATCTGGCACCTTGCTCGAGGCCCTGCGCCGGTAGGCTTGGAAGAATGTGATGAGCGGGGCAGGGTGAAATTTACCCTTCGTTAACCATGCCAGCGCAGTCTCAGCGCGCTTAAGCAGAGGGCAGGCCGGGTCATTCCAAAGCGCCTGCCCTCGCCCATTTCGGCGCAGTCCGTCATAATTATTGCGGCTTTATCTGCAAAACCGCTATTCCCTCGAAACTCTCGGTTCGGCTTATGTCTATTTTCAAGCGCGCTATGATGGCGCTCGCTGTATGCGCCAGCCTTATGCCTATGCAGGCATCGGCTCAGAACATTATGGACCCGTTCAACTTGCCGCCGGTGATGGACGCCAATGCGGTTAAGGCCGGTGACGGTATTTCGTATCGCGATGGCACGCGGCATAAGCTCGACGTTTATACGCCCGAACAGCGGGGGCAATTGGCCCCTGTTGTGTTCTTTGTTTATGGCGGAGCGTGGGTGCGCGGGCAGAGAGCGGATTATCAGTTTGCTGGACGCGCCTTGGCGGCGCGCGGCTTCGTGGTGGTCATCGCCGATTATCGCCTTGTGCCAGAAGTGCGGTACCCGGAGTTTTTGGAAGATTTGGCGCTGGCGATGCGTTGGACGCAGGACAATATCACCAGCTATGGCGGCGACCCCAATCGTCTGTTTCTCGCCGGCCACTCGGCGGGCGCTTACAATGCTGTAATGTTGGCTCTTGACCCAAGCTTTAGAAATGAAGCGGGCGTGACCATGCCGATCCGTGCTGTGGCCGGGCTTTCCGGGCCATATGATTTCTATCCATTTGAATATGGCGACGTGGTGGAGGCCTTTGGGCAGGCGCCAAATCCTGAAGGCACGCAGCCCATCAACCTCGTCACCCAGGACAGCCCGCCGATGTGGCTGGGGTCGGGCACGACGGACCCGATTGTGCGCGTGCAGAATACGCAGCGGCTCGCTGAGCGCCTGCAAAATCAGGGCGTGTGGGTCACGACCAAGTATTATGATGGGTATGGGCACATGGAGCCGGTGATCGCTATGGGCGCTATGTGGCGTTGGCGCATGCCGGTGTTGGACGACATGATCAGCTTCTTCACCCAGTTCGGGGCGTTCCCCAGCGGGGTGCCTTATGTGGCGGTGACGCCAGACGCCCCCCAGGAAGTGCCAGAAGGCACGATGGCGACCCAGGACGTTGTGCGTCAGCTGGATCGTCTGTTTGGACCGCTCAGCAATTAAGCTTGCGGGGTGATCGTCACCGAGGCGGCGGAGCGCGTGTTCGGGCCGTGATAAACGGCTTCGATATTGTTGCCGTCGGGGTCGAGTACGAAACAGGCGTAATAGCCGGGATGATAATGGCGGGCTCCGGGCCTGCCGTTGTCTGTGCCGCCAGCGGCAATGGCTTCGCGATAGAAAGCGTCTACGGCCTCGGGGCTTTGTGCCTGAAAGGCGAGATGAATATGGCTGGCAATCGTGTGTGCGTCTGCGGCATCGACAAACAGCTCATCGGCTTGAAACCAGCCTTGCCCGGATGCGGTGAAGGAAATTCCCAAAGTCCCGAGGACGCGCTCGTAAAATCGTTTGGTCACCGCAAAAGTGCGGGCGCGCAGATGAATGTGGTCGATGAGCCGACCAGTATGAAATTGCATTAGTCCCCCCAATACAAAAACGCCCGAACCAAAGGTCCGGGCTTTTTAAATTTATTCAGCTTCGTTGGCTGGAGCGGCGTTGAGCATGCCGTAGCGCTCAATACCGATTTTTTCGAGAAGCTCGAGCTGGGTCTCGAGGAAGTCGATATGGCCTTCCTCGTCCTTCAAGAGCTCATCAAAGATCTGCTTGGACACGTGGTCATGCAGCTGGGAGCAAATCGCGCGGCTGTTCCGATAGGCTTCGCGGGCTTCATACTCACCAGCAAGGTCGGCCTCGAGAACTTCTTTGATGTTCTGACCAATGCGCAATGGCGCGACGCGCTGCAGGTTTGGATGGCCTTCAAGGAAGATAATACGCTCGATCAAGCGATCGGCATGGTGCATTTCTTCGATGGATTCGGCGCGCTCTTTGGCTGCGAGCTTTTTAAAGCCCCAATCGTCCAAGAGACGGAAGTGCACCCAATACTGATTAACCGCGCCGAGCTCGAGAAAAAGGGCTTCGTTAAGCCGCTCTATGACTTGTGGTTCGCCTTTCACTGCGTACTCCAGTTCTCTGTTTCTTGAGTTTTTCCAACCCAGACTGGAGCTGTACCAGCTCAGCGGGCGGGATTGCTTGCTGTGCGTGGTAATTTTCTGTGACGCGGACGATGATGTCCACCACATTCGGAACGCAGCCTGCGCATTTCGCGCGTCGATTGAGTTCGGAATACACCTTCGCAGGAACCACCAATTGCCACGGATCAGCCTTCAACAGATCGAGGACTATCTCCTCAATCTCTTGGGACGTGATCATATTACACTGACAAACAAGCATCGGAGGGGCCAGAGGTTCCGTAATTGGGGGGAATAAACCCCTTCGATATATGAAAGTCAATGTCATAAATTGGTGAGCGATTGCGCCTGCTTAATCGTCGGTATTCGGCGTCTTGGTCGCAGAATCAGCGCCGGTGGGGCTTTTGCGTTGGCGCGCCGCGATAACCACGGCAGAGGCGGCCGAGCGATGGGCCGAGGAAAAGAACTCGCGATGGGCCAGAACCAGGACAGTGACCAGCGCGGTTGCAACCGCGAGCCACTCGGACACGAACCAAGCAGCCGTGGCCACCGAGAAGTAATAGGCACGAATGCCGGAATTAAAGTTCTTGGCGCCCAAGGCGTTCATGGCGGCAATCGAGTCGATTTCATCTTCCGTCGTGCGGCGGTCATGATCGAGCGCGCCCAGCATGATGCAATAGTGGTTGAACTGGCGCAGGGAGAGCGTGAAGGAAAAGAAGGCCAGCACGAACATGGTCAGCATGACGATGAGATGAAGCTGAACCTCGGAGACCGTGTAGGCCTCGTCGCGGGCAATGGAGTTGAGCGCTTCCATCACGGAATCGATTTGCCCAAAAACGGCGAAAACCGCGAGGACCAGCAGCACAGACGTCGAGGCCAGAAGACTGACCGAGCCCATGATGTTGCCTGAGAGAATGGCGTCAAACGGGCTTTCGCGCAGGGTGGCATTATACACCCAGCGGCGGCGCTGCATGTTCATGATCACCGAGAGCGAAGGGCGCAGCTTTTCGATCTGGGGGATGATGATGTTGTAGGCAAAGAAGGCCAGCAGCGGAAAAATAGAGGTGAAGAGCGTCGACATGCGCGGACCTGAAAAAGAGTTTGGCATGCTGACTATAGCGCCAGCATGCCAGAGCACTAGAGCCGATTAAATCGGACGAGGCATGTCGCGATGGATGGTCTCGATATCCGCGAGGACTTCGGGTGAGAGCACCAGATCCTTGGCCGAAAGACACTGGGCGAGTTGCTCGGTGGAGGTCGCGCCGATGATGGTCGAAGTGGCGAAGGGACGGGTGGTGCAGAAGGCAATCGCCATGGCAACGGGATCAAGGCCGTGCTGTTGGGCGAGGGCGTGATAGCGTTTGGTCGCGGCCTCTGAGTAGTCGTTCAAGCGCCAAAGGCCCTTTTGATACTCTTTGCGGCTCCCCTTGGGGGTCGCGCCGTCAAAATATTTGCCGGTCAGAACGCCCGCGGCGAGAGGCGAATAGGCCAAGAGCCCAATGTTTTCGTGATGGGTCACTTCCGCCAGGTCATGATCATAATTGCGACGCAGAAGATTGTACTCGTTCTGCACGGTGACGGGGCGGTCGACACCCATCTGATCGGCAAGCTGTGCCCATTTGGTCAGGCCCCAAGCGCTCTCATTGGAGAGCCCCCAGGAGCGGATTTTGCCCGCCGCCAAAGCTGCGTTGATCGCGCCGAGCACGTCTGCCATGTGGTCGAGAGTTTGCTTGGGATCGTGTTTTTCCGGCGCAAACTTCCAATAGTTTTCGAAGTGGTAGTGCGGGCGGCTTGGCCAGTGGATTTGGTAAAGGTCGAGGTAGTCGGTTTGGAGACGCTCAAGGCTGCCCTCGAGTGCTTGGGCAAAACTGATGCTGGAAGGGGCGGAGCCGTCACGAATATGGCGATGGCCTGGGCCGCCGATCTTGCTGGCGAGGACCCAATGCTCGCGGTCGCCATTTTGGGCGAACCAATTACCGATTATCTCTTCGGTTTTAAAACTCGTCGCGGGGCTGGCGGGAACGGCATACATCTCGGCCGTGTCCATAAAAGTGATGCCGGCGTCCTTGGCCATGGCGATCTGGGCATGGCCTTCGGCTTCGGTGTTCTGGCTGCCCCATGTCATTGTGCCGAGGCAAATGTCGGTGACGGTAATGTCAGTATGGCCAAGCTGTTTTAAACGCATATGAAATTCCAAGTCGCTCGAATTGCGCGAAAGCTAAACCAGCTTTGGCCTAGGGAAAAGCGCACAAAGGCGCCTTGGCGTCCATGTTTGTCCACAGACGCGATTAAATCCGTCGTGATTTTGAAATTGGAGGGTTGTGGTCTGCAATTATGCCGCCTATAACCCCCTCACACCGCGCCGCAAGGCACTGTGGTTGACGCGGGATGGAGCAGCCCGGTAGCTCGTCAGGCTCATAACCTGAAGGTCGCAGGTTCAAATCCTGCTCCCGCAACCAAATAAAACCCCAGTTTCTCGAAAGAGAAGCTGGGGTTTTCCCTTTTGGGTTCATGCATTACTTTGGTGCGAAGATAGCCTGTGGGCAACTTTTGGGTGGGGTTGCGGCGGCGCATTTGGTTCCCTATATGAAGCTCACACGACGCCGCAAGGCACAGTGATTGACGCGGGATGGAGCAGCCCGGTAGCTCGTCAGGCTCATAACCTGAAGGTCGCAGGTTCAAATCCTGCTCCCGCAACCAAACAAAACCCCAGTTTCTCGAAAGAGGACTGGGGTTTTCCGTTTTGGCGGGTTGGTTCTGAGTTGCAAGTCGTGGCGGTGCGTTCTGCGGTGTTTTGCCTGATCAAGGATTAGTGTCCACGCGAGTGGGCGTCGCGTCATTGAGCGCAATTGCATGACACTGCGATCTGCTCAATAAGGAGTTGGGGGTCCTTTGAGCTTTGAACCTGACTGCTCAGCGCAGGAAAACTTGAGTAGCTAGCGAATATGCATTTGCCGTCCCGGCGTGTCCTGTTTCAGGCTGCCAAAGTCGCAGCGCTGACGACCGCATTTACAATGTCGATTTCTGTCGCAATTCGCGCCTATATGGGTGTCGAAGCTGACGATGTTACGGTGGCTATTCGGCTGGTCATGCCGTTTGTGACGGCCTTTCCTATCGCGCTGGTGTATTTCAACACTCTCGACGCCTTGGAGCAGTCCTATGGTGCGCTTTTGCGCAAAAGTGCTGAGCTGTCGCGTCAGGCTATGGCTGATCCGATGACGGGTCTGCTCAACCGGCGTGCTTTCATTCCGCAATTTGAGCTCGCCACGGGGCATAATGTGAACGGGGTGTTTTTGGTCGCCGATGTCGACTTGCTCAAGCAGGTGAACGACCAATTCGGGCATGCTGTCGGTGATCATGTGATTATGGCGGTGGCGCAGGCGCTCTCTGCAGTCTTGCCCCAGGAGAGTCTTGTGGCGCGGATCGGTGGCGATGAGTTTTGCGCTTACGTGCCCAATGCCAGTCGCGAACAGGCGCTGCGTTGGCAGGTGGAAATCGACAAGCAGGTCGCGCTGGAGTTCCGCCGCATATCGAAAGTGGATGAGGAGCGTGCGTCAGTGAGCGTGGGCGTCACGCCGACGCGTCAATATCTGGATTTTGCCACTGCACTTATGGAAGCTGATGTTGGTCTATACGGGGCTAAGCGCGAACGCGGTGGCGCGGTGAAGGCGCGTGAAAGCTGATATCTTCTGGCAAATTGGCCACAGGTCTCGATAAAATTCCGCGACGGCGAGGCGGAGAGTTGTTCAAACTCGCGCAAAACCTGCATTTGGAAACGATCTGTTATCCATAGGCAGGGGGGATCTGTAGAATGCGGATTGCCCCTCTAGGCAATGGAAGGTACTTTAACAAGATCCGATTTTTCTGAGTCATTCAGCACTTCGGAAGTGTGCGTTAAAGTGAGGGAGCCTTCCCTCCCAAGCAGGCAATGCCTGGTGAGAAAGGCTGTATCTGTTGAAGCAGGCACGGGGCAAAATCTTAGAGCGGACTGCGCTGGTCTTGCTCGCTGGCATCGCGCTGGCGGGTGTTGCGCCTGTTTATGCTCAGGGATTGGTGCCGACCAATTTCTTCAACAGCCCGGTTGATCCTAATGCGCCAACCGCTGTGGAAGCGCAGCAACTCACCTTCAACAACACGACTAATATTATTGAAGCGCGCGGCGACGTTGTCGTGCGCGCTGATGGTTATGTGCTGACGGGCGATCAACTGGTTTATGATCGTGCCAACGGTGAGATGGATGTTCGTGGCAATGTTTCGCTGACTGACCCTTTTGGGAACGTGTCGCGTAGCCCGACCCTGAAGCTGACCGACAAGTTCAAAAAGGCCGTTCTCGATTCGCTGACCATCACCAATTATGATGGTTCCCAGATTACGGCTGACCACGCCGATTACGACCAGGCACTCAAGACTGTTCTGGATAATGCCAAGTACACGCCTTGCGGTGAGTGTGTGGATGACAAGGGGCGCCGCATTGGCTGGTCCATGCACGCCAATAAGGTCACCAAGGATGAAATTGATGGCTCGCATGCTTTCGAGCAGCCAAGCCTAGCCGTTCTGGGGGTGCCGATTGCCTGGTTGCCCTATTTGTGGCTCCCAAATCTCGATATGGATTGGCTGCCGCAGCCAACAGTGACCTTTACCGATAGCCATGGCGTGCGCATCGATGCGCCGTTTAAGGCTTATTCGACCGCCTCTACCGATATTCTTCTGTCGCCCCGCTTGATGAGCCGTCAGGGCTTTATGCTTGGGGCGGAATGGATCCAGCGTTTTGACAATGGCCGAATTTCGGTCAAGGCAACGGGTCTGCGTCAGGGCGATGATAGTGCCTTTGCGTTCGCTGATGCGAAACGCGAATGGCGTGGGGCGCTGCAGACGGCGGGTGAATTTGTGCCGGTCGAAAAGTGGGTTGTGGGATTTGCCTATGCGGCGGCCACCGACAACGCGTTTTACAAAGATTATGACGTCGAAGTTCGCCGTGCCAGCATCAACGAAGTTTATGCCACGCATTTGACCGAAGACACCTATGTCGACGCGCGCGTGCAGCAGTTCAACGTGCTCGGCGACAACCTAGAGCAGGAACGGCAGCAACAGGGCATGGCGCTGCCAAATCTACGCCTTGAACGCACGTTTGACCTGCCGCCGGGGGCAGGGCGCGTTGAAGTCGATGGGCGTATGCTCAATATCTACCGTGAGCGTGACTACTCCACGTCGGCCAATGGTGTGCCATATGACTATGGTTATGCGGGGACGCGTTTCCACGGCATGGTCGAGGCCAATTGGCAGAACCAGTATATTTTCGGTGGTGCGGCGGTGACGCCATTCTTGGGCGTGCGCGCTGACGCGGCCAATTATGATGGCAAATCGCCGTCGATCCATGCGCCAGACGAGCAGACATTGTTCGGCCTGACCCCAATTGCCGCCGTGGATGTGCGATATCCACTCGTGTCGTATAACACCGGCGTAACACATCTCGTTGAGCCGATTGCTCAGCTCGTCTATCGCGGCGCTGCGAACAGCCAGCCGGGGATTACCAACGAAGACTCTCAGAGTGTGATGTTTGATGACAGCACACTGTTCTCCTACAATCGCTTCACTGGGATCGATAAACAGGAGCGTGGGCTACGGTTGAACGTCGGCGGGCGCTATATGGCGAGCCTTAATGACGGCAGCTACCTCGAAGTGATCGGTGGCCAGTCCTATCAATTGGCGGGCGAAAATGCTTTCGCAGCTGCCAATCGTCAGCAAGTTGGCGTGGGGACAGGGCTTGAGACTGATGCGTCCTACGGCGTCCTCGGCGTTTATGGGGCACTGGCCAATCAATTGAAATTCGGCGGGAAGGTGCAGGTCGACAATGCGGACCTTTCAATCGCTCGTGCGGGCCTTGGTCTGAGCTACGCTCAAGACGGTTGGAGTGGTGCGCTCAACTATCGTTATGCAGAAGCGACCCCGCTCACTGGCAATATCCGTGACATGCATGAAGTGGGCGCGGAAGTGCGCGTGCCGATCGCCGATTACTGGTCGGTTACCAGTAATGCCTATTGGGATTTGAGTGCCAATAGCTTCTTGCAGGTGGGCGGCGGACTGCAATACGACGACGGCTATGTGCTGATTGGTGGGCAGATTACGCGTACTGGCCCAACTCACTCCACAGCCAACGATATGCGTGCTGTTGCAACTTTCCGTCTGCGGTCGCCCGCTGGGTTCAATCTCGGCTATTCGGGCAATGTGCAGCTGCCGGGTGTGGCGCAGTAAGGAGACCGGAACGATGATGAAGCGATTTCTGACTGTTCTGGCCCCGGTTATGATCAGTGTGGCGCTGAGCGCATGCTCGGGTTTCGCGCCGGTTTATGGCACCAATGCTGCTGGCGGGATGAGCAGCGCGAGCTTCCAGTTCGCTGAGCCGACCAACCGTATGGAACAGATCATCGTCAACCGCCTCAAAGTGGCCTTCCCTGGTCCCGCGAGCGTGAACGATCCAATTTTGAAGGTGTCAGCAGGTCAGGGGGGGCAGCAAAACTCGATGTCCACTGCCTTTGCGATCGCGCGGCTATCGAACCTTGAGGTTACTGGCTCAGTGACGATTACGCAGGGCGAGACTGTGCTGTTCCAGACCACACGCGTGACGGGTACGGCGTTCCAAAGCGGCAAACTGACGGTGAACGAGCAGGAATCCGCTAAGGGCACGCAGGAATTGGCTGCTGCGAGCACTGCTGACTCGTTACGTGCTGCGATTTTGGCAGGCTACCGACCCGGTCAAATGGTGCCTGTTCGCTAATCGGCAACAGTGCGTGACGGTGTTCGCCCATTGTGAGAACGGACCTTTGCCCGATATTCTGAGCACAGCTCAGGAGTATCGCTATGTCACAGTATCATTTTCGCTCAGCGGATGGGGCGAGCGCTGATGCGCCGCTGATCTTTTTGTTCCATGGGACCGGGGGCGACGAAAACCAGTTCTTTGACTTGGCCGGACAATTGCTTCCGGGCGCACGCCGCGTGGCGCCACGTGGTGATGTCAGTGAACATGGAGCCCTGCGCTATTTCAAGCGCACGGGTGAGGGCGTTTACGACATGGCCGATTTGGCCCTGCGCACGGACGCTATGGCCGCCTTCATACGCGAGCAGATTGGTGCAAACCGCCCGAGCAAAGTGATCGGCCTTGGCTATTCTAACGGCGCCAATATTTTGGCCAATGCGCAATTTAATCACCCTGACCTGTTTGATACCAGTGTGCTCATGCACCCGCTCATCCCGTTTACGCCGGCTCCGGCCGATCTGACCAAGGCCGAGGTGTTGATCACGGCTGGGCGACGCGATCCCATGGCGTCGGCATCGGTGACTGAGGGCTTGGCACAGTATTTTGAGGCCAATGGCGCAGCGACCAAACTTGTCTTCCATGAGGGCGGGCACGAGGTGCGGCAGGAAGAGTTGATCGTTACTCAGCAGTTCTTGGCCTAGGCGAGAGGGTGACGGGCAGGCAAAGCGCGGTTAGGCTTCACCTCACTTATTGAGGAGTAGCTGATGATCCGCTTATTGCCTGCCCTGTCGCTTCTAGTTCTTCCCTCTCTCACCACAGGGCCGACATGGGCGGCGAGCTTTGATTGCAGCAAGGCCAGCACGCCATTCGAAAAGGCGATTTGCGACAATCCAGAAATCAGCGCTGCGGATGAGCGGCTAGCGAAAGCCTATGCTTTCTCCCTAGCGGGGCTGTCGCCCAGTGCCGAAGCGGCGGTGAAAAAGAGCCAGCAGGATTGGCTCTCCTATGCGCAGCGCGCTTGCTCGGGTGACAATGAAACCGTGACCAACGGCACGTTTGATGAGCGCATGGTCTGGTGCCTCAATCAGATTTATTCCTCCCGCCTTCGGGCGCTGGAAATGAGCCGGATTGTAAATGGCCATCGTCTCTATCCGGTGTCGACCTATGCCAGCTACATCGATAGCTACATCGAAGAGGAGCCTGATTTCCGCTGGCCTGTGGGGCAGCATGAATTGACCATTGTTCAGTTTGATAGCGATGCAGAGTTTGTGCCGGGGCTGAACAAAGCTCTTAGGGACTTGGGGGAAGAGCTTTCATCGGTTGGCGAGACGGACCTTGAAGGCGATGATGCGCCAGGTGGCGAAGACGCTACGGTAACGATTGGCCTGCAGCAATTGCACTGGAACGACCGCATCTCGTTTGAGGTGAGTTCGCAATGGTATCCGCATGGTGCCGCCCACGGCGGGTACAGCACAAGCTACCGACATTATTTACCCTCTGAAGGCCGTTTTCTTTCGGCGGATGATGTGTTCGAGGGCAAGAATTGGACGCTCGATTTAGCTAAAATCACGGCCGCAGCGCTCGAGGCGCAGCTGAGTGACATTCTGTTTCCAGAATCCTCAACATCTGAAGGGCTTGAAGACATAGTCGGCGATGTTGAGCGCTGGAATTTGTCCAATGAGCTGGGACTGCAAGTTCAGTTCCAGCCCTATGAGGTTGCCGCATATGCCTACGGTGCGCCAAGCGTCTTTCTGCTTTGGGAAGATTTGGCGCCGCTACTGAAAGAAGGCAATCCGATCCACTAAGCGAGAAGATCGGACCACTCTGGGTGGCGCCGGAACTGCGCCACCACATAGGGACAGACAGGGTGGATCTTAAAACCGTGTTCGCGGGCATCGGTGATGGCGGCCTTGACCAGTTGGGCAGCAATGCCCCGGCCTTCATAATCACGCGGGACCCCGGTGTGGTCGATCACCATAGGGCCATCACCGGTCTTGGAGTAAGTCATTTCTGCCTCAGCGCCGGGTGCCAGAAAAATGACGTAGCGGCCACGAGTTGGGCCGGTTTCGCGCTGGATATTGTATTCAGTGTCGGCCATCATCGTCTCCATGATTAGGTATCTAATGTGGGGGCCGGACGCTAAGCGGTAAAGCCCCTGCACAGTATTTAGGGAATTTCGATGAACGAGCTTCTGCATCACATGGTTTCGAGCGGGCCCCGTCCTGTCGCCCCATTTAGTCATGCGGTGGAAACGGATGGCTGGGTTTTTATTACCGGGCAGATGCCGACTGATCCGAACAATCCCGACGCGCCGCTGCCCGAAGGGATTGAGGCGCAGACGCGCCGTGTCGTCGAAAACCTCAAAATTGTTCTTTCTGGGATTGGTCTGGGGCTAGAGCACGTCACTATGGCGCGGATCTATCTCACCGAATTTGAACGGGACTATGCTGGCCTAAATGCTCTCTGGCCGAGCTTTTTCGAAGTAGGCAAGCTGCCTGCACGTACAACTGTGGGCGTAACGGCGCTGGCGGTCGGCGCGTTGGTTGAGATTGATCTTGTCGCCAAGCGTCCTCGTTCTGCATAAATCGCCTTGCGCTCGGGTGTTGCAGGGCCTAACGACTTTAGTCGAATAACCGCTGACATTCGCGAGAGAGTTCATGCCGCAGGACGCAAACGCCATTCGTTCCATTCTGTCGCTGGCACCGGTGGTGCCTGTGATTATTCTTGATGATGTGGCGCAGGCCCGTCCGCTGGCCGAGGCGCTGGTCGCCGGTGGTCTGCCTATATTGGAAGTGACCCTGCGCACGCCAAACGCGCTCAAGGTCATGGAAGAAATGGCCAAGGTGTCAGGCGCGATCGTTGGCTCTGGCACGGTCCGCAATGCCTCGCACATGAAGAGTTCGGTCGACGCAGGTTGCCGCTTCATGGTCTCGCCAGGGGCGTCGCCGCGCCTGCTTGATGCGGCAGAAGACGTGTCCATCCCGCTCCTGCCGGGTATTGGCACCCCGACCGAGGCTATGGCCGCCGCTGAGCGGGGCTATTCCTTCCTTAAATTCTTCCCGGCGGAAGCTCTTGGCGGTGCGCCAGTGCTCAAGGCTTTTGCCTCGCCACTGCCAGACATCACCTTCTGCCCGACCGGTGGCATTGATATCGTCAAGGCCAAGACCTATTTGTCGCTGCCCAACGTCATCTGCGTTGGTGGCAGCTGGATCATGCCTGCGGATGCATTGGCATCGGGCGATTTTGCCAAAATTGAAGCGCTGGCGCGCGAAGCTAGCGCGCTCAAGGGCTAAGGACCTCGTCGCGTGGCCGGATCGGCAAAACCTGTTCCGGACCACGGGCTTGGCCATTTGCGCATTGTTCTCTCGGAAACCGCCTATGTCGGCCCCGGGAGAGCCGATCTCCTCGAAAATATCGAGCTGACGGGCTCAATTGCAGCCGCCGGTAAGGCGATGGGCATGAGCTATAAACGGGCGTGGAGCCTGGTGCAGGACCTCAATGATGGTTTTGGGCAGCCCTTGGTGGTGTCCAACCGCGGTGGGCCTACTCAGGGTGGGGCCACACTTACTCCCTTTGGAAGCGAGGTGTTGGCGGCCTATCGCCGGATGGAAGCCAGTGCGCAGCGCAGTATTGCCCATGAGGTGACGGCGCTGCGCGAGGCCATGGCAAAGCCAACAGCCTGAAAATCCGCTTGCCAGTGGGATGGTGTTCGGTAATCGATATGTTTGAAGAAACATATCGAGGGTGAAATGTTCAAACTGATGGTTGCGGTTGCGGCGCTTTTGGTCGGTGTTTTGCCCTGCGCTGCGGACCAAGTGCATGTGGCCGTTGCTGCCAATTTCACGAAAGTGGCTGAGCAATTGGCCGACGATTTTGCCAAAAATTCGGGCCACGAGGTGATGCTGAGCTTTGGGGCGACCGGACAGCTTTATGCGCAGATTAGCCAAGCGGCTCCGTTTGATGTGTTCCTGTCGGCCGATACTGCACGGGTCGAGAAGGCGATTGCAGAGGGTCATGGCGTGGCGGGCACGGAGTTTGTCTATGCCTTAGGTCGATTGGCACTCTATGCGCCCGGTCTCGAAACGGGTGAAGGGCCGCTTAAAGGCGACTTCCAAAAACTTGCCATTGCCGATCCGAAAGCGGCTCCCTATGGGGCGGCCGCAGTCGAAGCTCTTGAAGCACTGGAATTATACGAGGTTGTGGCGGACCGATTGGTGCAGGGCGAAAACATCACACAAACTTTGCAGTTTGTTGAAACTGGAAGCGCAGAACTCGGGTTCGTTGCCTTGAGCCAAGTGATCGGCAAAGACGATGTTTGGGTGGTGCCGTCCGAGCTCTATAGCCCGATTGCGCAG
The DNA here is from genome assembly GCF_014127105.1 of Devosia sp. MC521. Classification (NCBI taxonomy): domain Bacteria; kingdom Pseudomonadati; phylum Pseudomonadota; class Alphaproteobacteria; order Hyphomicrobiales; family Devosiaceae; genus Devosia; species Devosia sp. MC521. The sequence goes on along the minus strand of NZ_CP059902.1, from coordinate 3,154,506 downwards.
GGGGCAGTCTTGCTAAGTGGGGCTAAGGATAAGGATGCGGCAGAGGCATTTCTCGCCTATTTGCGCGGGGCGGAAGCGGTGGCAGTGATTGAGGCAGCGGGCTATTCGGTGGAGTAGTTTTTTGTGCTTGCCTTAACCCTGAAGAAAGGCCCCCTTACCCGGCGCTGCGCGCCGACCTCTCCCCGTAGGGGCGAGGTAAAGAAAGCGATGTGCTGAGGCGCAGATATAGAATGGCAAATGAATGGGTGAGCTGATTTCGCCAATCGTTTTAACGCTGACGCTGGCGCTGTGTGTCACGTTGATCTTGCTCGTGGTGTCGACACCTTTGGCGTGGTGGCTGGCGCATGGGAACGGGCGGGGGCGAGAGGTCGTTGGGGCGATTGTGACGCTGCCGCTGGTGTTGCCGCCCACAGTTCTGGGATTTTATTTGCTATTGGCGCTGGGGCCATATGGACCAGGGGGCGCACTAGCCGGGCTTTGGGGGGCGAGGACTTTAGCCTTTTCATTCCAAGGCCTTGTCATCGGCGCGGCGCTTGGCTCGCTGCCGTTTATGGTGCAGCCGCTGCGCAATAGTTTTGCAGCGATTGAACAAGAGGTGCTTGAGGCGGCGGATACGTTAGGCGCGCGGCGGATGCAGAGGTTCTGGCGGGTGGCAGTGCCCCTGGCCAAGCCGGGCTATGTGGTCGGTGCGATTATGAGCTTTGCTCATACGATTGGTGAATTTGGTGTGGTGCTGATGATCGGGGGCAATATTCCGGGTCAGACCAAGGTTCTTTCCATCGCCCTCTATGATTTCGTTGAGCGATTAGAATGGGATAAAGCCCATATTCTGGCTGGGGGCATGGTCGTGTTCGGCTTTATAGTGGTGATGGCGACCTTGCGTTTTTCTCGTGGTTTTTCCGCCAATTCCTAAGGCCAAACGCGCCGGTGCGGGGCCTGTGCCGACACGAGGCGAGTGCTGAGTTTTGCTTTGTGCGAACAGACATTGACGACTAACATGTTAGTTGCTAGGCGAATGTCTCGGCCGGAGAAATTTTATGACCAAGCTCGATAAACTGCTCACCATTGATGAACTGATGGCGGAAGCGCGCCGTCGTGTGCCTAAGCAGTTTTTCGACTATGCCGACAGCGGTGCTTGGACGGAAAGCACCTATCGCCAGAACACAGAGGATTTCAAAAAGATCTTCCTCAAGCAGAAGGTCGCCGTGAACATGGAGGGCCGCTCGCTGGCCACGACGTTTGGCGGTCAGGCTGCGGCGATGCCGGTGGCACTGGCCCCAACGGGGCTGACCGGCATGCAATGTGCTGACGGCGAGATCAAAGCGGCGCGTGCAGCGGAAAAGTTCGGCGTGCCGTTTACGCTCTCGACCATGAGCATTTGCTCGATTGAAGACGTGGCCGAAAACACTTCTAAGCCGTTCTGGTTTCAGCTCTATATGATGCGCGACCGTGCCTTCATTGAGCGGTTGATTGATCGGGCGAAGGCCGCGAAGTGCTCGAAGTTGGTGTTGACCATGGATCTGCAAATTCTGGGGCAGCGCCACAAGGATTTGCGCAATGGTATGTCGGCTCCGCCAAAGTTCACGCCAAAGTTTATCTTTGAAATGGCCCGCAAGCCGCGTTGGGCCATGCAGATGCTGGGCACCAAGCGCCACTCATTCCGCAATATTGTGGGGCATGTCGAGGGCGGGGGCGACCTTTCAAGCCTGTCGCAATGGACAGCAAGCCAGTTTGATCCGTCGTTGAGCTGGAAGGAAGTGGCTTGGGTGAAAGAGCGCTTTGGCGGCGAGGTGATTGTTAAGGGCGTTTTGGACCCGGAAGACGCCAAGGCGGCGGTGGCGCATGGCGCAGATGGGGTTATCGTCTCCAATCATGGCGGTCGTCAGCTCGATGGTGCGCCAAGCTCGATCCGGGTTTTGCCAGAAATCGTCGATGCAGTGGGCAAAGACACAGAGGTCTATCTCGATAGTGGCATACGCTCTGGGCAAGATGTTCTCAAGGCGATGGCGCTGGGCGCCAAGGGCACTTTCATTGGTCGTGCCTTCCTTTATGGACTTGGGGCCGGCGGTGAGGCCGGGGTGACCCGCGCGCTCGAAATTCTCCGTCGCGAAATGGATATTACCATGGCGCTGTGTGGCGAGCGGGATGTGCGCAATATCGGCGCGCATAATCTCTATTCGGTCGATCTGCCGCCGCGTCGGCTACCCGGCCAGAGCTAAGGTAGGAAGCGTAGCGGCCACCGGGTCGCTACGCAGTTTTCTTTATTCGATGGCAAGATGCCAAACGCCGCCGACGCCGTCGCCGGTGATGTCGCCTGCGGCTTTGTCATCAACCCAGTAATAGAGCGGCGCACCTTTATAGGCCCAGATTTTGGTGCCGTCGTTGCGGTCGACTATGGTGAAATCGCCCTCGGCGGCGTCGCCATCATTGGCGAAAAGCGGTGGCCATTTTTCCACACAGTCATCGTAACAATTGGACACGCCCGAAGTATCCTTATCGAAGGTATAGAGCGTGAGCCCACCCGCGCCAGTCAGCACGGATTTGCCGCCGATATCGACGGATTTGACCGCGCCACCGAGATAGTCCGTGGCGAAGCTGGGAGCGGCGATAAGCGCCAGAATTGAAGCAAGAACGAGAGTTTTAGGCATACGCATAGGTCAGTCCTCCGCGTGAACAGGCTCTCTGCCTGCGGGAGGACAACGTTGATCGTGCGAAAAAGCGTCAAAGAAATTAACAAAAACAGTAAGTTGCTCTCTCTCTCTAAAAAATTACTCGCTGCGCACAAGTCGCTGGACAGAATTCAAGACTATTGATTTTCTAGTGATTGATATCTGCATGACGGGAAACTCGTCAGCAGAATATTTGCAGGGAGAATATTTATGAAGAGACGTGAGTTTTTCAAATCAGCTTCTGTTGCAACCATCGGCGCTGCAGCAGCGACCACTCTGGCCGCTCCGGCGATTGCTCAGGGCAATATTACTTGGCGCATGACAACCACTTGGCCGAAGAATTTCCCCGGCCTGGGCATTGGTGCGCAGAACGTTGCTGACCGTATTACCAAAGCAACCGGTGGTCGTCTGACCGTGCAAGTATTCTCGGCGGGCGAATTGGTGCCCGGTCTGCAGTCGCTCGATGCGGTGATCGATGGTTCGGCCGAAATGAGCCATGGCACACCATATTATTGGCAGAACAAGAGCCAGGCTCTGAGCTTCTTTACCGGCGTGCCGTTCGGCATGACCAACCGCGAACTGACCGCTTGGGTGCGTTATCTCGGCGGGCAGCAAATCTGGGACAAGGTCTATGATCAGTTCGGTCTCGTCGGCTTTCTCTCGGGCGATACCGGGACCCAAGCCGGTGGCTGGTTCCGCAATGAGCTGACCGGCGTTGCCGATCTGCAGGGGCTGCGCTTCCGCACGCCGGGCCTTGGTGGTCAGGTGTGGGGTAAGCTTGGTGCGTCGGTGACCAATCTTGCCGCCGGCGAAATCTTTGCGGCGCTCCAGTCGGGAACATTGGACGCGGCTGAGTTCGTTGGTCCGTATAACGATCTGGCGCTGGGCTTTTATCAGATCGCCAAGAACTACTACTTCCCAAGCTTCGTCGAGCCGGGCTTGGCCACCGAGGTGGCGGTGGATAAGGCCAAATTCATGGCCCTGCCAGAAGACATTCAGGAAATCGTCAAGGCCTGTATTCAGGCGGCTTATGACGACGTGTCTTCCGACATGTATGCCAACGATCCGCGCGCGCTGCGTGCGCTCGTCGAGGAGCATGGCGTGCAGGTCAAGCGCTTCCCAGAAGAGATCATTGAAGCTGGCGCTAAGGCGTCGATGGAACTGATCGCGGAAATCCGTTCCGGTGGTGATGCACTCACCAAGGAAACAGCGGAAAGCTTTGTTTCGGCGTTCAACTTGCTACGCGAACGTACCGAAGGCACCGACATGCCGTATCTGGCGGCACGCGAAAAATACATCAAGTTCGACGCGTAAGTCGGGCGGATTTTTGACCGGTAGCATCGGGGCTCGTGAGGGCCCCGATGTTTTTTGTCCTGTCGGTTGATCTTGGAAACCACTCTTGCCGCGCAAACACTCCCGGGGGTGGGCAAGTGTTGAGCAGTCAAAGATTTACTTTCATCCCGCAGAGTACAAATATTGAAATTTCGACGTGGGTTTTCAGAATGAATAGCGAAGACAATATTCCCTCAGAAATTTTGAATGCGCTGTTGTCGAGCATGTTTGAAATCTCACCTATCGCGATGTCGATCTCGACGAGTAGCGGAAGGGATTCTCAGTATCTGCGCGTCAACGAAGCCTATTTGCGGCTGGTTGGGCGTCAGTGGGCAGACCTTAAGGGTGTGAAGGTGGCCGAGAGTGCGGTGCGCGAGGATGAGGCGCGGATACGGCGGCATCGACGGCTGGCGACTGAGGGTGGCTATGTCGGGGAATATGTCGAAATCCACCGGGCGGACGGGGTAATCGTGCCGACGCTGATTTCGGCCCAGCGCAGCATTATCGATGGTGTGCAATATGACGTCGAGATCATCGTCGATATATCGGCGCGTATGGCCGAGCAAAGGGCACATGAGCAGGCGCTGGCGAAGCTGGCGCGAACTGACGTCATTTCCAAACTGCCCAATCGGCTGGCGTTTGACGAAAAGCTGCGAGAGGCGGTGGAGCGAGGCTGCGACTATGGGCGGCCGACGCTGGCGCTTCTCGACCTTGATGGCTTTAAGGCAATCAACGATCTCCACGGCCATGCGGCGGGCGATGAAGTGTTGCAAACCGTGGCCGACCGGATCGCGCAGACCTTGCGAGCCGAAGACTATGTCTTCCGCATTGGCGGCGATGAATTTGCCATTTTGTTCCGGGTGACACCGCAAGCTGTGTCTGAGGAACGGTTGGAGCAGATTATTGAGGCGGTTTCCGCGCCTATGGCCATCGCGGGTCAATCCATGGAAGTGGGCGTGTCGATGGGCGTGGTTCGGCTAGAAGACAATGAAGAGCTGATGAGCTTCTTCCGCAGGGCGGACAGCCAGATGTATGCGATGAAGAACCAGCGCAAGCCGACGCGGGTGCGGGGATAAAGCTAGGCCTCGTAGACTAGCTTTTGAATGCCGTTGGAATAGGTCTCAGCGCTGAGCAGCTTGAGGTTTTTCTTGGGCTTGTCAGTGGTGCTGAACAGGCGCTTGCCCGCACCCAGTAGGACCGGGAAGACCAGCAAGTGGTAGCGGTCGATAAGGCCAGCATCAGTTAGCGCGCGGGTGAGGGTGGCGCTGCCGTGGATGATCAGCGTGCCGTTAAAATGGGATCTGAGAGTGGCGACGTCCTCGATCGAGCGCAGGATGGTCGTGGCGCCCCAATTATTGACCAGATCGCTCTCATCAAGCGTCGTGGAGACGACAAATTTGGGCAGCGCATTGTAGCGGGGGAACTCTTCCGTCATGCCCGGCCAAATAGGAGCAAAGCTTTGGTAGCTGTGGCGGCCGAGCAGCATCGCATCCGACACGGATTGCTCTTCGCTTTTCATCGCATAGGCGTCTTCGACAAAGTCGATGTCTTGGAAGGTCCAGCCCGAATTGCGGTAGCCAGGTTCGCCGCCGGGGGCTTCTACCACACCATCGAGAGACATGAAGGCGGTCGAAATTATCGTGGCCATGATCGTTGATCGCATTGCTGAACAACGGGAGCATGACGTCATCACGGCGCGAAGTAAACGCAGATTCTGACCGCTGCGTTGGGGCTCAGGCGGCGTCGATGGGGAAGGGGCGCAGAACGAGCCAAGATTTGGGGCGTGACGCGACGATGCAGTCGAAGCGATTGCTTGGTGCCGCCTGCCCAAAATACCAATCCTCGGCGCGATGCCACTGGCGCTCCCATGGCCCAATAGTCCCCTCGCGGGCGATGAGGCGCTTGGTCCGTAGCGGGGGCGACGCCTCGACTAAGAGCGCTAGGTCGATGAGGTCGGAGAGTTCGGGCCGGGCCGAGTAAACGCCTTCGAGAATAATGAGAGGGCGCGGGGAGAGATGCACTGGTGTGGCGGCCAGGGAGCCATCGAAAGCAGCCCAATCAAAGCTGTAGTAGTGGGCGTTTGCGCGGTTTCGCAGTGTCGTTAAGATGCGCCGCTGTGCCCGCCAATCAATGCAATCCTCTGTGAGCTCTTTGGCACTGTCATGGCGCAGCGTGACGCCGCCGCGGTAAAAGTCGTCTCCTGAGATCAGCAGCGCGTTGGTGCGAGTGGCGAGGCCTGTTGCGAGCGTTGATTTGCCAACGCCGCTTCTGCCATCGATGGCCAAAACGAGGGGTTGCGAGTGCGTCTGGGCTCGACCGGTCAGGTGCTTGACCAAATGGTCTAGTGACGTGTCGACCATTCAACCTCCGCGCGGAGATATGGCGGCGTCTAGAGACGCCGCCATTTATGCCAGATCTTAGTTGTACAGCATTTTGGGCAACCAAGTGATCATGTCTGGGAACATGTAGAGGATCACAAGGGCAAGAATCTGGAGGCATACAAAAGGAATGATGCCTCGGTAGATCGTGCCCGTGGTGACGGACGGCGGGGCTACGCCGCGCAGATAGAAGAGGGCAAAGCCGAAAGGCGGCGTGAGGAAGCTGGTTTGCAGATTCACACCCACCATTACCCCTAGCCAGATAGGATCGACGCCGAGCGTGAGCAGCACGGGGGCGGTGATCGGGATGACGATAAAGATGATTTCGAAGGTGTCCAAGATGAACCCCAAGAGGAACATCACGAGCATCACCACGACAATCGCCCCCATCGTGCCGCCAGGCATGGAAGACAGGAATTCATGAACGAGGTTTTCGCCACCCATCATACGGAACACGATGGAGAACACCGCTGCGCCAAAGAGGATAATGAACACCATAGAGGTGATTGAGGCGGTGGAGATGACAACCTGTTTTAAGACGCCAAAGTCGAGCCGACGACGGATCAACGCTAAGAGCATTGCGCCAACCGATCCAACCGACGCCGCCTCAGTGGGCGTCGCGACGCCAGCGAGAATGGACCCAAGCACGGCAATGATCAGCAGCAGCGGTGGGACGAGTGCCACCACAACTTCACGCATGAGCCCATCTTTTTCGCTCGCTGGAACCGGCGTTGCCGGAGCGGCTTGCGGATTGGTAATGGCAACGAAGATCACATAAAGCGCGTATAGCGCCACTAAGAGTAGGCCGGGGATAATAGCACCGGCAAACAGTGCGCCCACCGATACGGGTTCTGGAGCGAAATTGCCCTTGGACATTTGCACCTGCGCGTTAATGCCCGAGAGCATATCGCCCATGAAGATCAGCACGGTCGATGGTGGAATGATCTGGCCCAAAGTGCCGGAGGCGCAGATGACGCCGGTTGCCAGCTTTGGATCATAACCAGCGCGCGTCATAGCGGGCAGCGAAATCAGGCCCATGGTGACGACGGTGGCGCCGACAACGCCAGTGGACGCAGCGAGCAAGGCCCCAACCAAAATCACCGACAGGGCTAAGCCGCCGCGAAGGTTGCCGAAAAGCTTGCCCATGGTGAGCAGCAATTGCTCGGCAATGCCGGATCTTTCCAGCACCACACCCATGAAGACAAAGAGCGGCACCGCAACGAGGACCTCGTTGGTCATCAAGCCGATATAGCGCCCAGCCAGAGAGCCATAGTTGGAGGGGTCGTAGACGCCAAACCACCAACCTACGAGGCCGAAAATGAGAGCAGTTCCAGCGAGCGAGAACGCTACGGGAAAGCCGAGCATCAGCACGCCGATGACGCCGAGGAACATCGTCCCGGCGAGGATTTCTCCAAGAAGTACGGGATCCATCAGTGGGCTTCCTTCACGTCATCAAGCTTGTAGCGCAGGTTCTCAGGCAGCAGCGCTTCGCTGCCGCGTAAGACGAGAATGGCGCGCGCCGCCATTCCAATGCCTTGCAGGATGACCAGTATGGCGAAGACGATGATGAAGCTTTTGAGAATGAAAAGGCCGGGCATGCCACCGATATTGGCGGAGCCCTCATAATAGCTCCACGAGCGGCGAACAGCTGGCCAACAATACTGGATGACGATCCACATGAAGGGTAGCAGGAAGAAAACCACGCCGAACAGATCACGCCAAGCTTTGCTGCGCAAAGTCGCCGGGCGATAGAAAATATCAACGCGGACGTGATCGTCGCGCAGAAGCGCGAAACCAGCGACACCGGTGAACATGGCGCCAGCGAGCCAGACGTAAAGATCCTGCATCCATAGGATGGAGACATGGAAGAAATAGCGCTGAACTACCACGGTGAAGCAAACCAGCACGCAAGCCAGTGCGAGCCAGGATAAAATCTGGCCTACCAGCCAGTTAATAGAACTGATCAACCGGACCAGTGCGGCCAAAGCCTGCAATTCCGTTCCCCCTCTAACCATTTTGTCCGCATTTAGTGTGCGGACAATCTCCTCAACTTGATTGAGCATTGATGATTGTGTGTGGTCAACTTGATAAGTGAACGGTTTAGATAAAATCCGTTCCGCATGCGGCATAGTCTTGCCGAGGCGCAACAATTGGTTGAGGGGGCTTGCTTGATGAGGACGCGGATGATTTAGGGGCGGTTCCAGTTTTCTTCCCTAAGGCCTCCCCATGATCCGCCTCGAAAGTATCGGCAAGCAGAACGGCAAGCAGATTGTCTTCATCGAAGCGTCGGCGGCGCTGCAGAAGGGCGAAAAGATCGGTCTCGTCGGTCCCAACGGCGCGGGGAAGACCACGCTCTTCCGGATGATTACCGGCGAAGAAAGCCCTGACGAAGGTCAGGTTTCGGTCGATCGCGGCACCTCGATTGGTTACTTCAATCAGGACGTGGGCGAAATGTCGGGTCGTTCGGCGGTGGCCGAAGTGATGAATGGCGCGGGCCCGGTTAGTGAGCTGATGGCGGAAATGGCGGAGCTGGAAGCGGCTATGGCTGATCCGGACAAAGCCGACGAAATGGACACGATCATCGAGCGTTATGGCGATGTGCAGGGACGCTTCCAAGAACTCGATGGTTATTCGCTCGACGGTCGTGCCCGCGAAGTGCTCGACGGTCTTGGCTTTAGCCAAGAGATGATGGACGGCGATGTGGGTAAGCTCTCGGGCGGTTGGAAGATGCGCGTGGCTCTCGCCCGTATCCTCCTCATGCGCCCAGACGTGCTGCTCCTCGACGAACCGAGCAACCACTTGGACCTTGAAAGCCTGATTTGGCTCGAAACTTTCCTCAAGGGGTATGCTGGCGCGCTACTCATGACATCGCACGACCGCGAGTTCATGAACCGCATCGTCAACAAGATCCTCGAGATCGACGCGGGTACTCTGACCACCTACACAGGTGATTACGAATTTTACCAAAGCCAGCGCGAGATCGCCAACCGCAATCAGCAGGCGCAGTTTGAGCGTCAGCAGGCGATGCTGGCCAAGGAAATCGCTTTTATCGATCGTTTTAAGGCCCGTGCGAGCCACGCCGCGCAGGTGCAGAGCCGCGTGAAAAAACTCGATAAGATTGACCGCGTCGAGCCGCCAAAGCGTCAGCAGGTTGTCGCCTTCGAGTTCCGTCCTGCGCCACGTTCGGGCGAAGACATTGTGCTCGTGAAGGGCGTGAACAAAGCCTATGGCTCTAAGGTAATTTACGAGAACCTCGACTTCCATGTGCGCCGCAAGGAACGCTGGTGCATTTTGGGCGTCAATGGCGCTGGTAAGTCGACCCTACTCAAGCTGGTTGCAGGTGCGACCGAGCCTGATGCGGGCACGGTGGGTCGTGGGCCAAGCACTAAGATGGGCTATTTCGCCCAGCATGCGATGGATTCCATCGATGGCGACAGCACGATTTTCCAGACGTTGGAGTATCATTTCCCGCAGGCTGGTCAGGCTCCACTGCGCGCGCTGGCCGGTTGCTTTGGCTTCTCGGGCGACGACATAGAAAAGAAGTGTCGGGTGCTGTCGGGTGGCGAGAAGGCGCGTCTGGCTATGGCGCTGATCCTGTTTGATCCACCAAACTTCCTCGTGCTCGACGAACCGACCAACCATTTGGATATTCAGACCAAGCAAATGCTGATTGAGGCGCTGTCGAATTTTGAAGGCACGATGCTGTTCGTCAGCCACGATCGCCACTTCCTCGCCGCGCTGTCGAACCGCGTTTTGGAGCTGACGCCAGAAGGCGTGCACACCTATGGCGGTGGCTATACCGAATATGTGACGGCGACTGGTCAGGAAGCGCCTGGTCTGCGCAGCTAATTCAGCGTCGCCCTTACTGGTGAGGCAAGAGACAAAGTGGTATCTCCCGAAACGAGACTGTGTTTTGGGAGATATGCATGTTCGTTGTGGGTGGAGAGAGCCTCGTAGACCTGGTGCCGGTGTCAAACGCGCCGGATGCAGACCGGCAGGCTCTACCCGGCGGGTCACCAATGAACTGTGCGATTGCTATCGCCAAGCTGGGCAATAAGTCCGGCTTCATGTGCCCCATCAGCCAAGATGAATATGGCGACATGCTGCTCAAGCCTTTGGCGGCGGCGGGGGTGGAGGTTTTGGTCAAGGAGCGCGTTGCTGCACCGACGACCAAGGCGATTGTTTCCTTCAATGAAAAGATGCAGGCCTCATATGTGTTTGAGCGTGGGGCAGATCGGGCCTTTACGCGCGACAGTCTGCTGAAGGCGCTCCCCAGCACGCTTGAGCTGTTCCAGATCGGTGGGTTCTGCCCCATTTTGGCCGAAGACGCTGTGGTTTGGGACGAGGTGGTGAAGTCGGCAATCGGTCGAGGCGCAACCATTTCTATCGACATCAATGTGCGTGAAAAGCTGGTCGATGATGAGGCCGGCTACCGCCAGCGCCTGTCGCGTTTCCTCGATCTGGCGCACATTATCAAGCTTTCCGAAGAGGACCATGATTGGCTCTCGCCGGGGCTCTCCATCGAAGAGCATGCAAAGGAACTGCTCTCGCGCCCCAATAGCGAACTGGTGGTGGTGACGCTGGGCGAGGGGGGCTCAATTGCTTTCTCCCATGCTGGTCATGCGAAAGCACCGATTTATTCGCCGCCGGTTTTTGGGGACACGGTTGGGGCAGGGGATAGTTTGATGGCAGGCATTCTGACCTGGCTCTACGAAGCCGACGTGCTCAAGGCGCATAGTCTGCTGTCGCTCAACGATGAGCAGCTGGAAGACATGCTGGAATTCGGTGCGGTAGTTGCTGGGATCAATTGCGGTCGTAAGGGCTGCCAGCCGCCGACCCGTTCCGAAGTTGAGCAGGTAATGTCGGAACTTTAGGTCTTGGGGGCTCGCTGATGGGCCCCTTCACCTAACCTCTCCGTAAAAGGAAGGTTGAAAAGCGCATTGAAAAGAAAAGGGCCCGATGGGGCCCTTTATAATTTGCCATGTCAGCTTTGGCCTTAGGCGGTGTAAGCTTTGACGTTCTGGCGTTGCTCGCCAAGACCGTCGATGCCCAAATGCATGACATTGCCCGGCTTGAGCCAAACGGGCTCTGGCTTGATGCCCATGCCGACGCCTGGAGGGGTACCGGTGGAAATGACGTCGCCTGGCTGTAGGCTCATGAACTGGCTGACGTAGGAGACAATGGTCTTGACGTCGAAGATCATGGTCTTGGTGGAGCCGTTCTGGTAGCGCTTGCCGTCAACCTCGAGCCACATTCCAAGGTTCTGCGGATCTGCGACTTCGGCCTTGGTGACGACCCATGGGCCAATCGGGCCGAAGGTGTCGGAGCCTTTGCCCTTATCCCAAGTGCCGCCGCGTTCGGTCTGGAAGTGGCGCTCGGACACGTCATTGATCAGGCAATAGCCTGCAACGTGATCCATCGCGTCTTCAAGCTCGACATAGCGCGCTTCAGTGCCGATGACGATGCCGAGTTCGACTTCCCAATCCGGCTTGATCGAATTCTTTGGAATGATGACGTCGTCATTGGGGCCGATGATGGCGCTGGTGGCCTTCATGAAGATGATCGGCTCAGCTGGGATCGGTGCGCCCGTTTCAGCGGCGTGATCGGCGTAGTTGAGGCCAATGCAGATGAACTTACCAACGCGCCCGACGCAGGGGCCGATGCGTTCACTCGCCGAAAGCGTCGGCAGCGCAGCGAGGTCGGCCTTTTCAATCTTGGCCAGACCGGCAGGCGTGAGAACATCACCGGCGATGTCATCGACGACAGAGGATAGATCACGGATCGACCCGTCAGATGCGAGGATCGCTGGCTTTTCGGCGCCCTTAGCACCTACGCGCAGAAGTTTCATATGAGGTCTCCCTTGAACTTGGCTCTGTCTTACAAACTAACATGTTAGCGTGTCGAGGCCGCTAGACGGAAAATCCGTTCGGTTCGACTTAAGACTGACGGATCACGCCTTTCTTGAGAAGGATGTTGCCATAGAGCCGGCCCTCGCCGGTCTGCACCACGGCGGACGCGCCACGCGCACGGTCATAGAAGGCGAAGCGTTCAATGGTCGAGAATTTTGCGGCGGGTTCGTGCTTGGCGATGATCTGTTCGAATTCGCCAAAAATCGGGGGCTTGGCGTTCGGATCGCCGACGACAGCCATGGCGATAGCGGCATGATCGACAAAATCATCGAGCGGAAGCAGCGCCAGCACGGCGTTTAGGACATCGGTGGCGGAGCTGCCATCGGCGCGGATCACTTCGGGACCCAGATATTCTGCCGGGAAATTGGCGTCGACAATGGCGATCTCATCGCCGTGGCCCATGGCGCGCAAGGCGTAAAGCAGGTCTGGGCTGAGAATGGCCGGAATATTCTTGAGCAATGTTTCCTCCCTGAAACAAAGGTTTAGCCGAAGGGGAAATCGTCCTTATTGGCGGTAAATTCGGCGCCGTCGGCGAACATGAGTGGATGCTCTGTGGCGAAAGCGAAAAGTTCGATCATCACAGCATCAATGTGAGCGCGAATGGCGGTGATGGCCTGGCGTTCGTTATTGGCGAGAATGCCGTCGAAAATGGCCTGATGTTCGGCAATGGTGTCGTTGAGGCGCCGCGGGGTGATGATCAGGCGGCGCGCGCGGTCAAGATTGGCGCGCGTCTTATCGATCACCGACTTCACCTTATTAAGGCGCATCGAGGTGAAGATGATGTCGTGAAATTCAACGTCGATCTGATGGAAAGCTTCTTCGTCGTCGCGCTGCGCTGCATCGCGCTGGGCCGCCATGTTGGCATGGAGCGCGGCGATAACGCTCGCGTCGTGCTTGCCGATGAGAACGCGCAACGCTTCGCTCTCAATGCCTTTGCGGATCAGCATATATTCGCGCACATCGGCAATGCGAATGAGGGAGACGGTGGAGCCGCGCTGAGGGGCGATATCCACCAAACCTTCTTCGGCAAGGCGGGCTATGGCCTCACTAACGGGGAACCGCGAGACACCGAGTTGGGCGCAAATGGCGTTCTTGTCGAGCATGACGCCGGGTTCGAGTTCGAGCGTGACAATTCCCTGACGCAGAGCGTTCGTCACATCTACGGTGACAGTGCCGCGGGCTAGAGACCCGGGAGCGCCAAGAAAATCATACATACCAGTTTGCGTCCTCATGCTAACATGTTAGTTAGGGTTCGAGTGTTTGACAATGCGCTGCCGTGCTTAGAGTTCCAATGCCTATGGCACAAGTGAGCTGGCGTCACAGTCATTGTTAGAATGTGTGAAGGCCCACGATGACCGAAGCTATGATCCGCCCCGAAGGCAAAACGCTAGTTTTGAACGCTGCCGATAATATTGCGGTGGCACTGGCAAACTTGGATGTGGGCACGCAGACGCCGCAGGGCGTGGCGATTATTCGGCGGGTGCCGCGCGGGCATAAATTTGCCACGCAGCCGATTTTGGCCGGTGAGGCGGTCGTCAAATTTGGTCAAATCATTGGTTTCGCCAAAGAGAACATCGCGCCGGGCGACTGGGTGCATGAGCACAACTGCGGCATGGGCGGGCCCGATGGGTCGCTGAGCCATGATTATGCTTTTGCGCAGGGCGCGTTGCCGATAGATTTTGTGCCCGCCGAAAATCGGGCCACGTTTCAAGGCTTTAAACGGGCGAATGGCTCGGTGGGGACGCGCAACTACATCGGTATTTTGACGTCGGTGAATTGTTCGGCAACCGTCGCGAAATTCATGGCGGAGGCGATTAACCGCTCCGGCGTGCTTGATGATTATCCCGAAATCGATGGTGTTATCCCCTTTGTCCATGGCACGGGCTGCGCCATGGACCTCTCGGGGGAGGGGTATCAAATCTTCCGCCGGACCCAGTGGGGGTATACGTCCAACCCCAATCTGGGGGCGGCGCTTCTGGTCGGCCTCGGTTGCGAAGGCTTCCAGATCGACAAGATGAAGGAAGCCTATAACCTCAAGGAAACCGACACCTTCCAGACCATGACGATCCAAGAGATCGGTGGGACGAAGAAGATCATTGATTGGGGTGTCGAGCGAATAAAGGAAATGCTGCCGGTAGCAGCGCGGGCGCGACGCGAGACTGTCGACGCTTCGCATCTGTCGCTGGCGCTTCAATGCGGTGGGTCGGATGGCTATTCGGGCATTACCGCGAACCCGGCTCTGGGCGTTGCGGCGGACTTGCTGGTGAAGCAGGGCGGCACGGCCATCCTTTCGGAAACGCCAGAGATTTACGGTGCGGAGCACTTGCTTACGCGCCGCGCAGTGAACCAGGAAGTGGGTGAAAAGCTCATAGCGCGCATAAAGTGGTGGGAGGAATACACCGCGCGCAATGGCGGGGAGATGAACAACAATCCATCGCCGGGCAATAAACTTGGTGGGTTGACGACGATTTTGGAAAAGTCGCTCGGTGCCGCGGCCAAGGGCGGCACGACGCCGCTTACCGCTGTTTATGAATATGCCGAAAAGATCACCGAAAAGGGCTTTGTGTTTATGGACACGCCCGGCTTTGATCCGGTGTCTGCAACGGGGCAGGTGGCGGGTGGGGCCAATATTTTGGCGTTCACAACCGGCCGTGGCTCCGCCTACGGCTGCAAACCAGTACCGTCGATTAAGCTCGCGACAAATTCGGACATGTATGCGCGCATGACGGACGACATGGACATCAACTGTGGGGACATTGTTGAGGGCGTGTCGATCGAGGCCAAGGGGCAGGAGATTTTTGATCTGATGCTGCGCGTGGCTTCAGGCGAAGAAACCAAGTCTGAAGCGCTGGGCTATGGCGACAATGAATTCGTGCCTTGGCAAGTTGGCGCGGTGATGTAATCGCTGCCATTTGGCCGGACAAAGAATGGGCGGCACTTAGGTGCTGCCCTTTGCTTTTTTTGACGTGCAAATCAGAAAATCTCCAAGAAACCGAAAAATGAAATTGGGGTCTTGAAGGGGCATTTTTGAACCCTACATCTGAAGCGTTCGCCGGTATCCGGGAACGCCGGTTCAGGAAATACAGCGCTCGCCACAGATGGGGGTGCATCTTTTATGGGCCGGAGCAAACATCCACGTTGCTTAATGAAAGAATGTGAAAATGCAGACCGTCGATTTCTCCCCATTCTACCGTTCCACTGTTGGCTTTGATCGCCTGTTCAACCGTTTGGACACACTTTCGGCTCAGGAAACGAAGAGCTACCCTCCTTACAACATTGAGCGCACCGGTGATGATGCTTATCGCATCTCCATCGCAGTTGCAGGTTTCTCCAATGGCGACATCGCAGTCGAAACCAAGGAAAACAGCCTCGTGGTGAAGGGTGCCAAGGCTGTTGAAGCTGGTGACACCAAGCGCGAGTTCCTGCATCGCGGCATTGCTGAGCGCTCCTTCGAGCTGCGCTTCCAGCTGGCTGACTATGTTGAAGTGCAAGGCGCGAGCCTCGAAAATGGCCTGCTGCATCTCGAGTTGAAGCGCGAGCTGCCGGAAAGCAAGAAGCCGCGCACCATCGCAATCAACTCGGCAGCCCCGACTGCCACCATCGAAGACAAGTCGGTTAACTAACCTCCTCTGGGCCCGCTCTTCCTCCTGCGGGCCCTATCTCCCTCCGACGTCCATCGGATAGGCAAAGGCGCAGGCTCGTTCCCTGCGCCTTTTTCTTGTGCAGTCAGAGTGTTTGCATCAAATAGGAGTTTCGCACTCCATGCCTGAAATTCTGGCGGTTTTGCGAGAGATGTCATCCTTAGACGGGCATTCTCCTATCATTTCCTATAGGTAATTCCACGGAACTCCTATTTTTTCTTCTCGTGCTGCGTCGAAACTGCTTGCTGCCAGTTTGGAATTATGCAAATGTGGGAGTGTTAGGGCAGTATCTCTGTCCTATCTCCGTGCGTCCCGCTCTCCGCGGTCAAGCGCACACGCTGGTTCGGCTGGCCCGCTTATCGTGAGCGGAAACGGATAGGCGGGGCGAGAGGAAGCCCGAAGTTGAGCGGCCATTTGGATGCAGCGCCGCTACCCTATATTATCGACGGATACGCCGTTCGAGCCGTACGCTGTACGACCCGCAACTTCGCCGTGTCTGTTATTAACTTGCGGCTTGCCGCCTGTGCATTCGTCCCCCTGTGAAGGGGCAATTCAGTTAAGGGATAAGTTTGATGGTCATGAGCCCAGGATCGAACCAGACGCCAACACGCCAGTCCGCCGCCGGCGCGGTTCAGGGACGCCCGGCGGCACAAGGCCTGTATGACCCCAAACGCGAGCGCGATGCCTGTGGCATCGGCATGATCGCGAACATTAAGAATAAGCCTAGCCACGAAGTGGTCCAGAAGGGTCTCGAAATCCTCGAGAATCTGGAACATCGCGGCGCCGTTGGCGCAGACCCTTTGATGGGCGATGGCGCTGGCATTCTCGTGCAGACACCGCACGCCTTCTTCAAGAAGGTGCTGCCCTTCGCGCTTCCCGAAAAGCACCACTACGCAGTCGCAATGATCTTCTACCCGAATGGGGAAGAGCTCAAAGTCCGTTGCGCCGAAGTGGTTCGTCGCTGCATCGCCCAAGAAGGCCTCACCGTTCTCGGCGAGCGCACTGTGCCTTGGGATAACTCCAAGCTTTCCGAAGGCGTTGTCGCCACGCAGCCGATCATCGAACAGATGGTTGTGGCGCGTCCGGACGGCCTGACCCTCGATGAGTTCGAGCGCAAGCTCCTCATCGTGCGCAAAGTCATTTCCAACACCGTTTATGGCGAGATCCCCGAGAGCCAGTCGGACAACGGTTTTTATGTCGTGTCGATGTCGGCCCGTACGCTCGTCTATAAGGGCATGTTCCTCGCGGACCAGCTGGGCGCATTCTATACCGATCTTCACGACGAAGATTTCGAAAGCGCGATTGCCCTTGTGCACCAGCGTTTCTCGACCAACACCTTCCCGTCATGGAAGCTGGCGCACCCCTATCGCATGACCACCCACAATGGTGAAATCAACACCATCCGTGGCAACGTCAACTGGATGGCTGCCCGTCAGGCTTCGGTGCACTCCAAGTATTATGCCGAGGATATCGGCAAGCTTTGGCCGATCTCCTACGAAGGTCAGTCCGATACGGCATGCTTTGACAACGCGCTCGAATTCCTCGTGCGGGGTGGCTATCCGCTGCCGCACGCAGCGATGATGCTCGTGCCAGAAGCATGGGCTGGTAACCCGCTGATGGATGAAAAGCGTCGCGCTTTTTACCAGTACCACGCCTCCTTGATGGAGCCATGGGACGGTCCGGCAGCGATGTCGATCTCGGACGGCCGCTATGTTGTGGCAACGCTCGATCGTAACGGTCTGCGCCCGGCACGCTACCTTGTGACCAAGGAAGATCACGTCATTCTGGCATCGGAATCGGGCGTGCTCGATATTCCGGATGAAGACATTGTTGAACGCTGGCGCTTGCAGCCGGGTCGTATGTTGCTCATCGATCTGGAGCAGGGTCGCATTATCTCGGATGACGAGATCAAGTCGACGCTCGCTACCTCCAATCCATATGCTGATTGGCTCGCGCGCACCCAGATCGTTCTGGAAGATCTTCCCGCCGTTGCACCAAAAGCTCCGGAGTCGACCGAAGCGCTGCTCGATCGCTTGCAAGCGTTTGGCTATACGCAGGAAGACGTAAAACTGCTGATGGCGCCAATGGCGACCACTGGGCAGGAAGCCGTTGGCTCGATGGGGACGGACACACCGCTGTCGGCGCTGTCGAACCAGTCCAAGCTGCTGTACACCTACTTCAAGCAGAACTTTGCGCAGGTCACCAACCCGCCAATCGATCCGATCCGCGAAGAATCGGTGATGAGCCTCGTCTCGTTCATTGGTCCGCGTCCGAACCTGTTTGACCTAGAAGGTCTTTCCAAGGTGAAGCGCCTTGAAGTGCGCCAGCCAATCCTGACCAATGAAGATCTCGAAAAGATCCGTGGCATTGGCGAGATCGACAGCAACCAGTTCAAGACCAAGACGCTCGACATTACCTATCCTAAGTCGGAAGGTGCTGAAGGCATGGAAGCGGCGATTGAACGCCTCTGCCAGGCCGCAGAAGATGCCGTGCGTGGTGAATACAACATCATCATCCTGAGCGATCGTTTGGTTGCCGCAGATCGTCTGGATATCCCGACCCTGCTGGCGCTCGCGGCTGTTCACCACCACCTGATCCGCAAGGGTCTGCGTACCTCCACCGGCCTCGTGGTTGAAACGGGTGAAGCCCGCGAAATCCACCACTTCGCTATGCTCGCGGGCTATGGCGCAGAAGCGATCAACCCATACCTCGCTTTCGAAGCGCTGCAGTCGCTGCATGCTGAAAGCAACTTCCCTGAGGAAGTGTCGGCGGATGAAGTGGTCTACCGCTACATCAAGTCCGTCGGTAAGGGCCTGCTCAAAGTCATGTCCAAGATGGGCATTTCGACCTACCAGTCCTATTGCGGCGCGCAGATCTTTGATGCGGTTGGTCTCAACTCCGATTTCGTCAACAAGTACTTCTTTGGCACCTCGACCTCGATCGAGGGCGTGGGCCTTGGTGAAGTTTCGGAAGAAACCGTTCGTCGCCACGACCTCGCTTTTGGCGATGATACCGTGCTGCGCAAGTCGCTCGAAGTCGGTGGCGAATATGCCTACCGTATCCGCGGCGAAAAGCACGCTTGGTCCCCTGACGTTGTCGCTGACCTGCAGCATGCTGTGCGTACGGCTGATGAAGCGCCTGAGAATGCTCAGGACCGCTACAACAGCTTTGCTAAGCGCGTGAATGAAGCTGAAAACGGCTATCTCGCCATTCGTCACCTCTTGGACGTGAAGCCAATTGGCGAGGCTGTCGCATTGGACGACGTTGAGCCAGCAGCAGACATCGTCAAGCGTTTCGTCACCGGCGCGATGAGCTTCGGCTCGATCAGCCGTGAAGCGCATACGACGCTTGCTCAGGCCATGAACAAGATCGGCGGCAAGTCCAACACCGGTGAAGGTGGCGAAGAGCCTGATCGCTATAAGCCACTGGCAGATGGTTCGCAGAACCCACTGCGTTCGGCCATTAAGCAGGTTGCTTCGGGTCGCTTTGGTGTGACGGCTGAATATCTGGTCAACTCGGACCAGATCCAGATCAAGGTTGCACAGGGCGCAAAGCCAGGTGAAGGCGGTCAGCTGCCGGGCCATAAGGTCGACTGGATTGTGGCCAAGACCCGTCACTCGACCCCAGGCGTGGGCCTTATCTCCCCGCCGCCGCACCACGACATCTACTCGATCGAAGATCTCGCGCAGCTCATTTACGATCTCAAGAACGTCAATGAACAGGCCGACATTTCGGTCAAGCTCGTGTCAGAAGGCGGTGTTGGTACGGTTGCCGCTGGCGTTGCCAAGGCACGTGCGGACCACATCACCATCTCCGGCTTTGACGGTGGCACCGGCGCTTCGCCGCTGACATCGCTCAAGCACGCTGGTGGTCCGTGGGAAATCGGTCTGGCAGAAACCCATCAAACGCTGGTGCTCAACCGCCTGCGCTCGCGTGTTCGCCTGCAGGTTGACGGTGGTCTCAAGACCGGCCGCGACGTGCTGATCGGCGCGCTGCTGGGGGCTGATGAATTCGGCTTCTCGACTGCGCCATTGATCGCGGCTGGCTGCATCATGATGCGTAAGTGTCACCTCAACACCTGCCCGGTTGGCGTTGCTACCCAGGATCCGGTGCTGCGCAAGCGCTTCAAGGGCACGCCAGAACACGTCATCAACTACTTCTTCTTTGTGGCAGAAGAGCTGCGTGGCATCATGGCTTCGCTGGGCGCACGCACGCTCAATGAGCTGATTGGCCGCTCGGACCTGCTGGCACAGAAGGGCGTAGATACCCACTGGAAGACCGCAGGTGTTGATCTTGCTAAGCTGATCTACAAGCCAGAGCCTCTGGGTGAAGACACGATCTTCCACTCGGAAGTTCAGAACCACCACCTTGAAGCTGTGCTTGACCGTCAACTGGTTGAGCTGGCCGCTCCGGCACTCGAAAACGGCACTCCGGTGCAGATCGATCTGCCGATCCGCAGCCGTGACCGTTCGGCTGGGGCAATGCTCTCGGGCGCTCTCGCCAAGAAGTACGGCAATGACGGTCTGCCGGAAGACACCATTTCGATCACCCTGCGGGGCACGGCTGGTCAGGCATTTGGTGCCTTCCTCTCGAAGGGCATTTCCATCGATATGATCGGCGATGCCAATGACTATGTCGGCAAGGGCCTTGCTGGTGGTCGCATTGTGGTGCGTCCATCCGACAAGATCGGCATTGTTCCGGAAAAGTCGATCATCGTTGGTAACACCGTTCTTTATGGTGCGACCTCAGGTGAATGCTACTTCCGCGGCGTTGCTGGCGAGCGTTTCGCCGTTCGTAACTCCGGCGCTATTGCAGTTGTCGAAGGGACGGGCGACCACGGTTGCGAATACATGACCGGTGGTCTGGTCGTCGTCATGGGCAAGACCGGTCGAAACTTTGCTGCAGGGATGTCCGGCGGCGTGGCTTATGTTCTCGATGAGGAAGGTACCTTCCGCGATCGCTGTAACCTGGCCATGGTCGATCTCGAACCGGTGCAGGAAGAAGAAGATCTGATGCAGAAACTCCACCACCACGGTGGGGATCTCGAATGGCATGGCCGTGTCGACATCTCTGGCGACATGACCAAGCACGACGATGAACGTCTGCACCAGCTGATCTCCAACCACCTGCACTACACCGGCTCGACCCGCGCCAAGTATATCCTTGAGAACTGGACCGAGATGCGTCCGAAGTTCGTTAAGGTCATGCCGGTCGAATACCGTCGCGCCATCCTTGAGATGGAAAAGAAGCGCGCCTTTGGCGTCAATGTGGCTGCTGAGTAAGGGGAGAGCGAGCAATGGGTAAGGTTACTGGCTTTCTCGAAATCGAACGTGAAGAATCCCGCTATCAGCCGGCTTCGGACCGTATTCGTCACTTTGGTGAGTTCACCATTCCACTGTCTGAAGCGCGCGTCACCGATCAGGCGGCGCGTTGCATGGACTGCGGCATTCCCTTCTGCCACGGCGATACGGGGTGCCCGGTTCACAATCAGATCCCGGATTGGAACGACCTCGTTTACAACAACGACTGGGAAGAGGCTGCGCGCAACCTTCACTCGACCAATAACTTCCCCGAGTTCACTGGCCGCATTTGCCCCGCTCCGTGCGAGGAAGCGTGTACGCTGAATTTGGAAGATAGTCCGGTCGCGATCAAAACTGTTGAGCAAGCGATTGCTGACAAGGCGATCCGTGGCGGTTGGGTCAAGCCGGTCATCGCGGAAACCAAGACCGGCAAGAAGGTCGCCATCGTTGGCGGTGGTCCTGCAGGCATGGCTGCGGCCCAGCAGCTGGCGCGTGCAGGCCATGACGTTCACCTCTATGAGCGTGAGCCCAAGGCTGGCGGTCTGCTGCGCTACGGCATTCCAGACTTTAAGATGGAAAAGGAACACATCGACTTCCGCGTTTCGCAGATGGAAGCCGAAGGCGTCACTTTCCACTATGGCGAAAATATCGGTGTCACGCGTCCGCTCTCTGAGCTTCAGGCTGGTTACGACGCGGTGCTGTTGACCGGGGGTGCAGAACGTCCGCGCGATGTGGATGTTGAAGGCAAGGACTTTGACGGCGTTCATTTCGCCATGCCGTTCCTCGTCCAGCAGAACCGCCGCGTCGGTGGCGAAGACGTCTCCGAACAGTTCCAGCTGTCGGCTGCGGGCAAGCATGTCGTGGTTGTCGGTGGTGGTGACACTGCCTCTGACTGCGTTGGTACTTCGTTCCGTCAGGGCGCGATTGCTGTGACCCAGCTCGACGTGCGTCCCATGCCACCAGAAATGGAAGACAAGCTGACCAACTGGCCAAATTGGGCGGTTAAGATGCGCACCTCGTCTTCGCAGGCAGAAGGCGCGATCCGCGAGTTTTCTGCAGGCACGATGAAGATCATCAGCAATGCCAAGGGGCATGTCACGGGCGTTGAATGCGCGCGTGTTGATCGTTCGCGTAAGCCAATTCCGGGTTCGGAATTCATCATCAAGGCCGACCTCGTGCTCTTCGCCATCGGCTTTGCTGGTCCAGTTGCCGAAGGCATGCTGACCGAACTGGGTGCCGACCTCGACAAGCGTGGCAATCTCTTCGCTGATACGTTCACCTACAAGACCTCGGTCGATAAGGTTTACGCAGCAGGCGATATGCGCCGCGGCCAGTCCCTCGTGGTCTGGGCGATCCGTGAAGGTCGTCAGGCTGCTCGTGCGATTGACCTTGATTTGATGGGCAAGACTGCACTGCCGCGCTAAGCGGCTAGGGTTGAAGTGAATAGAAAGCCCCGCTTCGGTGGGGCTTTTTTGTTTTAACCGGTTCCTCCCGCGTTCATAGGGGAGCAGAGGGGAAGGCGTGCAATCTAGGGAGTAAGTAAGCCTTCTGTTGACCCCAAACCCGCCCCGCTCTAAGACCGCACTCTCTGCGCTGCCGAGGACTCACATGAGCCACACACCTTACGTCATTGATGAATTGATCTCCGCCAAAGCCATCGCTGCACGCGTTGAGGCGCTGGCGAAGGAAATTTCGGCTCACTACTCGGATACCGACAAGCTGGTGGTTGTTGGGCTGCTGCGCGGCTCGTTTATTTTCATCGCGGATCTCGTGCGTGAAATTAATCTGCCAGTGGAAGTCGATTTCATCGAAGCCTCATCCTATGGCGACGGCATGGAATCGAGCCGTGAAGTGCGCATCTTGAAGGATCTGCGTGGCGAAATCGGTGGTCGCGACGTGCTGGTGGTGGAAGATATTATCGACACCGGTCACACGCTGACCCATGTGCTCGAAATCCTCAACACGCGTCACCCGCGCCGGATCGAAATTTGCGCGCTACTCAACAAGCCGTCGCGTCGTGAAGCGGAAGTGAACGCCAAGTGGATTGGCTTTGATATTCCAGACGAGTTCGTGGTTGGTTATGGCATCGACTACGGCCAGCGCAACCGTAACCTTGGCTATATCGGTAAGGTGCGTTTCACCGACGACGAATAGAATTTAGGGCGCTGCGGCGCCCTTTGTTCTGCGCAGTGAACGCAGAATGAATGCCTTTCTCGGATCGGGTTCAGACCTGGGTGCGTAGTTATGGGGGGCGGTTCAAAGTCCCCCGCACCCCGCTTGGGCCGCAATCAAAAGGAAAAGCCAGTGGCCATCAGGTTGCTGGCTTTTCTTTTACCCTCAAGGCAGTAAGGTTCACAGCCGTAAGCATGAGGACGTCGTGACAGTACTCGTTGATCCGAATGGAGCAAAACTCCTCTCAATTCCCAATAATCCAGCACCGGAAGGGGCGCGGGTGGGGTATTTTCGGACCTCGGATAGGGTGCGCCTGCGCTATGCGCTGTGGCCACGGAAAGGCGATGTCGCGCGTGGAACGGTCTGCCTTGTGCAAGGGCGCACCGAATATATTGAGAAATATTTTGAGACAGTCGCTGATTTTCAAAAGCGTGGATTTGCCGTGGCGACATTTGATTGGCGCGGGCAGGGCGGCTCAGATCGGCTGATCGGCAATAAGAGCCTAGGTTATGTCGATCGCTTTGAGGATTACTGGACCGATCTGCGCTGTTTCCATCGCGATATTTTGCTGCCCGATTGTCCGGGTCCATTCTATCTCGTTGGGCACTCTATGGGTGGTATGGCCAGCCTTTATGCGGCAACGCAGGATCGGATGATCTTTGATCGTGTGTTCCTGTCGGCGCCTATGGTTGGGCTCCATGGCATGGAAGATAGCTTGCCAAAAGTGCGGATGGTCGCTGAGACGCTGAGCTTTCTGGGACTGGGGCGCCTGCCAATGGCGCGTCGTGGGGATCGTCGACCCGATGAAGCCATGTTCCCCAACAACCCGCTCACATCCGACGCGGGGCGATATCAGCGCATGGTTGAGACGCTCCGCGCCGACGAGAGCCTATACATTGGGTCGCCGACATTTCGTTGGCTTGCCGCGGCCATGGGGGCGATGATTACCACGAAGCGGGATCGCTTCCCTAGCGAGATACAAATTCCTGTCCTGATGCTGGCGGCTGGCGGAGACCGTATCGTCTCAACGCCCGCGATTGAGGAGTTGGGCCTGCGACTGCGCACAGGACACCACACTGTTGTGCCGGGTGCCCAGCACGAGTTGTTCATGGAAAACAACCGCGTTCGTGCTCAGGTGTTTGCGGCGTTCGACGCGTTTGTAACCAATCAGACGGTTTAGGTGCCGCCAAGCGGAACCGAAGCACGGGCGACCATAGGGATGCCACTCGGAAGTGGAAATGGGCCAACCGGTCGGAAGATATAACTCAGCGTGACCTCCAAGTGAGGATAGGGCGCGCTCTTTTCAGTCAGCGCGACTGTGAGGTCCTCAGCAGTGATCGTGGTGCCCTTGGTGTCCGCAAAGATCTGGGTTGTAGCGCCACTTCTATCCTCTGGGGCGAACAGAAGGTGACGTGCGCCTCCTTCGGCGATCTGGGTCAGTGTGGCGTGCGCGTGAATGGCGAAGCCCACTTCTGTTAGGCCGACCAACGTCAGAATAAAGATGGGAGCGATCAGCGCAAATTCCACGGCTGAACCACCGACGTCGTCGAGCAGTGCGCTTTTAGAATTTCTCCGCCGCCGCATTATTTGTACCCTACAAAGAGTTCAAAATTGGCGGATACGGACATGTCGACGCTCATGAGCGGGCTCGCATAAGGCAGGCTGGCGCTTGCCAGAACGTAGTGCGCGACGCCCTTGTAGCAACTCTGGCTGCAGGCGATAGCCTGACTGTTGCAGCGGCAGATTTTCTCGACGGAAACGCTGGCTGCCCCGGCTTTATCGTTCAGCTGATGATTAATGACCGTGGTGGTCATGGCCAAGTCTGTGCCCTCGGTCTGCATAACGTGCTGCATTCCAGAGTTGAGCGCAGACTGCACTTTGATCTTTTCAGTGAACCCGGTTCCGAGATCGTAAACCGCGACAAGCAGAAGGAGAACGATTGGGACGATGAGGGCGAACTCAATTGCCGCATGTCCGGCTGCCGTGCGCCAAAACCGACGAAGAATGCGCAAGAGGGCCATCATGCTGCAGGACCTTTGGCGAGACGGATATGGCCGGCATTTGCACTCGCACCAGTGCCGCCTGAGCAATTATTGTTGATGGTACCCGCACCGCGAATATCGATCATTGACGCTACAATCTGTGTGCAGCGGGCCGTGGCGAGGTTGGTTCCTGCCTCGGTGAGCAGTCTATCATTGGGGAAATAGACTGCGCCTTGCACATTGCCCAAAATGCCGATGAGACGGACATCTCTACCGGCAAGATTGGGGTTCCCCATGATAGCCATACCCGCCGTTGGGCCGGTTTTTGGCGCACTCAACTGCCATTGAACATCTTGGGCAATGTCTAGGACGTGCGTTTGATCGACATAGATCGTGACGCCCTCGCCGATAATTTTGGCGCCATTCGTGGCGCGGAAGCCGGCCGTAAAATAATAGATGCCCGGAGCCAGCGTCACTATGCCGGCGATTTCAACCTGTTTGCCATATTTTCCCGGATGCAGGCTGGCGCCGCCGGGCATGCCTGCGCCATACCGGCCTTGGGCAACATTCTGATCGGCCAAGGTGTTGGTGTCTGGAATTTGGCTTGTGCCCCAAAACTGGGTGCCAACGAGATGGTTGCTGGTTTCGGCACGCGTATAAGTGCCATTGGGGCAATTGCTAAAGGTGATTTTTGCGCTGCCGTTGGTGGCGTAATTCCCTGGCGTGGTTGCGCATTCGGCGACCAGTCGGGTTGACCCTTCACCCCATATAGCGTCCGCGCTGTTGGAATTGGTCGCGACCGTGCAGCTCATGTTCACTTGGACAGAGGCCGCAATGAGGATCGAGCGAGACTGCTTCTGCTTTAGCGCCAACATGCACGGCGCATTCGGCACGGCAGTGTTCGCCGTGGCATACGAAACGGTAGAGATATCGAGCCAGCTCTGTTTGAGAAAGAGTTGCGACAGGAACAGGCGCGAGGGTTCTTGGAGGATGGCGCGTGAGGAATTAGCGCCCAAAGTTCCGTCTGGCGACGGGATCAAAATCACGATCTGATCGTCTGGTCCTGAATATCCAGATGCACGTGCCTCAGCGATGCCTATGGTGACGGCATCAGTGAGTGACTTGTCCTTCTGATAGGCGACAAGCGCGCTATAGGCCGCTGCGTCCGCCGCGATTTGCAGACGGTTCTTATCCGCGTACCAAGAGCCCACTTCAATGGCGAGTGCGGAAACTCCAAGCAGCGATGGCAGGAGAATGCCAAATATTATGGCGACCCCACCCGAATTGTCGGTGAGAAATTTTTTGAGATTGCGCAAAGTTTCGATGCCCCCAGCGAAAGCGCGTGGAGGCATCTAACATGTTGTCAGTTAATAAAACGTTCGGCGATTATTTGGCTTTAGTGATGAGTTCTAGCGCTTTTTCGAGCAGTTCTTCGCTCGCGGCTGCGACTACATTTCCGCCACCTGTGGGCTCTGATCCATCCCAACAAGATATGGCGCCGCCAGCTTCTCGGATGATCGGCACCAGGGCGGCAATGTCGTATGTGTTCAGGTATGGTTCAACGACGAGATCTGCATGGCCAGAGGCGAGTAGTGCATATCCATAGCAGTCCATGCCAAAGCGCTGGAGACGCGTTGCGCCTTCTATTGCTTGCCATTTAGCCTGGAGGTCTTCCGTGTCAAACAGCTTGGGTGTGGTTGTGAATACCCGCGCTGACGCCAATTCGCTTAGGCCGGAAGTTCTGTTCGATTGGGCAAGTTCCCCGCGCCGATAGGTGGATGCCCCTGGCACCGCTAGGTAATTCTCGCCAATGAACGGTTGGCTCATCAGGCCTGCGACCGCAACACCGTCTACAGCAAAGGCGATGAGTGTGCCCCAAACGGGTGCACCGGAAATGAACGCCCGTGTGCCGTCAACCGGGTCGATGATCCAGCTATAACGACTATCCCCTGTGCGGCCCCATTCTTCGCCGATGATCGCATGGTCCGGGAATGCTTGTTCGATCACGGCGCGGATGGCGGTTTCAGCACCTTTGTCCGCTTCCGTCACAGGATCAAAGCCCTTGGCCAGCTTGTTGTCAACGGCGATCGGTGTGCGGAAAAGGGGAAGTGTTTTTGCCGCCGCTGCGTCGGCGGCCGCAAGTAGCGTCGCCTGAATGCGGGCAAAGTCAATTTCTGAGGGGAGGTCGGCCATTATCGCTCACCAATGCCAGCGGGTTTTCTGACCAAAGCAGATAGCTTGCAATGCAGCAGGGTTAAACCCCTAAAGCATTTCTGATCGGCGCAGTTCGGGCCATGTTGGTTCTAAGCAGAGGGGATGATTGGTTTTCTATTCTGCCGCCTTAGACAGTCCAACCCGATTTGTCGCTAAGGCGACGAGGTCAAGACCGATCAGGGTCTGGATCAGGCTGTCGATCACCGTTTTCATGGTGGCGAAGCCCGAGTGTTTTTCGAGGGTGACCTCGTTCATATAGAGGTGGCGGCTGATTTCGATCTGGAGCGCGTGGACACCATGCTGGGGGCGGCCATAGGACCGCGTGCAAAATCCCCCCGCATAGGGGCGGTTTCTGGCGACCTTTAACCCTGCCGTGGTGAATGCGGTTTCGACCAGATCGATGAGGGGGGCGGCGCAGGTCGTGCCGTAGCGGTCGCCCAATACGACGTCCGGCGTAGCGCGTTCACCGTTGCGACCAATACGCGGCATAGAATGACAATCAATGAGGATCGCAATTCCCGAATGGGCAATAGCCTCACTCAAGAGCTTTTGAAGCGCAGCGTGGTAGGGGTGATAAATCCCCTCAATACGCATGCGAGCATCGTCCATGGTCAGGCGTTCGCGGTAGATAGGCTTATTCTCAGCGACTACGCGGGCAATGGTGCCCAAGCCAGCGGCAACGCGCGGCGAGGTGGTGTTAAAGCGATCTGATAAGGAGTCGACGAACATCGTGGGATCCAGCTCCCACGGTTCACGATTGACGTCCAGATACGCGCGCGGAAAATGCGCTCTCAGTAAGGGGGCGCCAAGATGTGGTGCTCGGGCGAAGAGTTCGTCCACATAAGCGTCTTCCGATTGGCGGATCGACAGATGATCGAGCCGTGCCATTGCCAGAAATCGTTCTGGATAGACTTTGCCAGAATGAGGTGAATTGAAAACAAGGGGCGATACCGGCCGCCGCGGGCGGATGGTTTCGAATGCAGGTTGATCCCAATAATCGGATCGCACGCGTTTCCCCCATTGCGCTCAGAGCGCCGCCGTGATTTTGCTCATACCAGTTTCGCCCTTCGCGGCCGACTTGTCCAGTTTGTCGCGCAATTGCCTTGTGGCGTTCCTCGAAAGAACTGCCTATGGTCGAGAGTGGTTGCGAAACTGCAGAACTGGCATAAATATCGCCAGAACTCCGACTCACTCTTAAAGACGACATCAGGGATGCTGATGAAGCGAATTCTGCTTGCTGAAGACGACAATGATATGCGCCAGTTCCTGACGCGCGCGCTCAAGAACGCAGGCTATGACGTTGTCTCATTCGACAATGGGCTGTCAGCCTATGAGCGTCTGCGCGAGGAACCTTTCTCGCTGCTGCTCAGTGATATTGTGATGCCCGAAATGGACGGGATCGAGTTGGCACGTCGTGCCACCGAACTCGATCCAGATCTCAAGGTCATGTTCATCACTGGCTTTGCCGCTGTCGCATTGAACCCAGACAGCGACGCGCCCAAGGATGCCTCTGTTTTGTCGAAGCCATTCCACTTGCGCGATTTGGTGAGTGAAGTGGAACGCCTACTCGCCGCATAAGCGGGGCGTGCGCGCAAAATGCTAGGCGTTTCGCGGTAATCTGCGGAAACTGCAAAAGAATTTGCGAAAGTAATCCACAGGGGGCAAACGGCCTCTTGACCGGCGGAACCGAAATATGGTCTATCGCCAACATCGGAAGCGGCAACGCTTCTGACCCGAGAGAGATGGGCGTATAGCTCAGCGGGAGAGCACTACGTTGACATCGTAGGGGTCACAAGTTCGATCCTTGTTACGCCCACCATCTCTTTCTCCTCTGCACAGCGCAGGGGGTGCGTAGCTCAGCGGGAGAGCACTGCCTTCACACGGCAGGGGTCACAGGTTCAATCCCTGTCGCACCCACCATGATACAGAACAGGCTTTCAGCTCAGTTCATGCGGGAAACCGGATAGACGAGGTTGTAAGACAGTTCACCCGAGAGATGGGCGTATAGCTCAGCGGGAGAGCACTACGTTGACATCGTAGGGGTCACAAGTTCGATCCTTGTTACGCCCACCATCTCTTTTTCATCAAAAAATGAAGTCGCCTAAACCAAGCCCACCAAATTGGTGGCCGTGGTATTTGTCGCTTTGATGCGCCGAATGCGGATTGGCATTATGCTGCCTGTGGGGATGTTGGCCAATGTTAACTCGGCGCCGGACAGCAGTGTCACAGCAAGATTGCCGCCGGTCCCAACATAAATGGCTCGGGTCGGCTCGGTTAGGTCTAGCGAGTCAGAAGGGCTTATGGGGAAGCCGTGGTCCGCAGGGGAGCTCAAGCTCTTGGCGTGGCCGGAATATCGATCTGTCATTTCAACTCTCTTTTTGCGCTGTAGAGAGCCTATGCCGAGCCAGCGGTCCGGGGATAACTCCGATAAGTTCATCTTAAACGCGAAGGCGATGATCGTTCGCCTTTAGCATTTTCCCTGAGGGGGGCGGAGTTGGTGTTGTTTTTGTTGGGTGTTGTTGCAGAAAGTTAACTTTAGGAGGCTCGGGATGGGATGTACACTTCGGAATTGCTTGCTGGTTTGGTGATTTATTGATTTGATGAAATTGGAGTGCTTGTCACTTGCTTTCAGCAAGGATAGAAACGCTCTATACAACTGTCAGTCCATATTTTTAATTAATAAGCGTTGGCTAAAGTGCGTGTGTCGATCTCGGTCCGACCGTTGCTTGTCTCTGGCGCAAAAGTAGCGATGCAAACGCGGAACCAAGTCGCTGAGCATGAGTTCATCTGCTGAATTGATGGAGAGCGTTCGCCTATGCACAATGATCCATCTCGGCTGCTAAGCCCGGGTGAGACCGAACGCTTCAAGTTTCTGGTCGACACGATAAGCGAGTATGCGATTTTCGCTCTTGATGACGAGGGGCGGATAACCTCGTGGAATCGTGGCGCTACGTTACTCAGCGGTTTGTCGGCGACCGACGCCATTGGTCAGCATCTCGATAGCTTGTTTAAAGGCAGTTCTCACTCGCTAGGCCTAATGACGTGCATTCAGCAGGCGATAGGCGAAGCCGGTCGATTTGAGAGCACGGAATTTTTAGTTCGTGGAACCTCGTCTCCGGTTGCCGTGCACGTTACGGCGGAAGCACTTGTGGGCCAAAATGAGCGCGATGCCGCGTATGGCGTAACGATCCGTGCGATAGATGAGTTCGATAGCGCTGACGTTCATCCGCTCGGGACCGAAGACGGATTTCGCACTCTGGTTATGAATGTTTCAGACTATGCGATTTCCATGTTGAGCTTGGAGGGTCGTGTTGAAAGCTGGAACAAGGGTGCGGAGCGGATCAACGGCTATACCGCCGAAGAGATAATCGGCACGCATTTTTCTGCGTTTTTCCCGAGCGAGGCTCAAGCGGCGGGACTGCCTCAGAGGGCGCTTGAGATTGCCGCCACCAAAGGCCATTTCCACGATGAAGCGCAACGCGTTCGCAAGGATGGGACGGTTTTTTGGGCCAGCATTGCAATTGACGCAATACGCGACAGTAATGGAATGCTCGTTGGTTTCGCCAAAATCGTTCGTGATATTACCGATCGGATCAACCAGCAGGAGAGTTTGGAGCAAGCCCGCGAAGAATTGTTCCAGACCCAAAAGCTTGAGGCAATAGGTCAACTGACGGGTGGTGTCGCGCACGACTTCAACAATCTCTTGATGGTGGTGATGGGCAGCCTTGAAGTGCTGAAAAGGCGATTGCCCGCTGATGACCGCAATAGTCGCCTCATCGACAACGCCTATCAAGCCGCCCAACGTGGCGCCCAATTGACCAAACGCATGTTGGCTTTTGCCCGCAAGCAGGACTTGGAGAATCGTCCTGTTGACCTTGCTGAAGTGGTGCGGGGAATGGGTGAACTCTTGAGCCGTACGCTTGGGCACTCGGTGATGGTGGAAACGCGCTTTCCGATTAGCCTGCCCAAGGTCAGCACAGATCCCAATCATTTGGATGCCGCGCTGCTGAACTTGGCCGTCAATGCGCGCGATGCCATGCCGAACGGTGGCACGCTTCGGTTTTCCGCAGCGGAGCACGACATCGCTCCTGGCCATGTGAAACTCAAACCCGGCAAGTATGTTTGCCTGTCGGTTGAGGACACTGGCGAAGGCATGGACGAAGAGACGCTAGCGCATGCTCGTGAACCGTTCTTTACCACTAAAGGGGTCGGAAAAGGGACCGGTTTGGGACTGCCGATGGTTCAGGGGATCGCTGAGCAGTCCGGCGGCATGATGTCGATCTACAGCGTTAAGGGGGAAGGGACTAGGGTCGAGCTTTGGCTTGAGGCACTCGCCGCCGAGACTGAGCCGGTGGCTGAAGTGATCAAGCCTGATGCCCTGACACCGCGCATTGCTAAGACCCAGCTCAAAGTCCTAGCGGTTGATGATGATGCGCTGGTTTTGCTCAACACCTCGCTCATGCTCGAGGAACTTGGTCATAAGGTCGTTGAGGCGCATTCAGGTGCGGAGGCTTTGGCCCTGCTCGAAGCGAACCAAGACATTGATCTCGTTATCACGGATCACGCCATGCCGCGCATGACTGGGGTGGCGCTGGCTGAAGAAATTATCAAGCAGTACCCAGAGCTTCCCGTCGCTTTAGCCAGTGGCTATGCCGATATTGAGCAGGCCCGACGGATGAACCTGCCGCGCTTGGCCAAGCCATTTACACAAGGCGAGCTGCAGAAGCTGATCGCGACCCTAACAGAGGCTCCCGCAGCCTGATTTCACCAGAGCGTCTCTTTGGCCCGTTGAGGCCAAGATTTATCATAGCTCTCGCCGCCGACGGCATTGGCTGTGATCGCGGCTAACATTTGTCCCGCAGAGGGAAGATCTTTGGGATCGACGTGATGATCCGGGTTCCATAGCTCCGAGCGCATGATGGCGCGGGCGCACTGGAAGTAAATTTCCTCAATCTGCAACACGACGACGGTCCGCGGTGCTTTTTCCTCGATGGCGAAGCTTTCGAGTAAGGCGGGGTCTGCCGAAAGATGCGCCCGGCCATTGACCCGCAATGTGGTGCCGGAGCCCGGAATGAGAAAAAGAAGCGCACAGCGGGGATCCCGCACGATATTTCGCAGGCTGTCGATACGGTTATTGCCCCGGCGATCCGGCATCATCAGCGTGCTGCTGTCATGAATCCGAATGAAACCCGGTTTGTCGCCACGGGGCGAGCAGTCGAGGCCTTCGGGGCCAGACGTCGCGAGTGCCACAAAGGGGCTGGCTTCGATGAGGCGGGCGTATTCCTGTGTGACTGTGGGGCTGACCTTCACCAGGGAGGCGGGGGCTGGCGCTGGTTGATAGAGCGCCTCGAGTTCAGCGATTGAGGAAATCACAGTCATAGCGCCTCCGCGTTCTCGGCCAGACTTGATGGAACAAGGTGGTGGGAATAGGCGCTTAGACTAACTATATCCTTGAGGCGAACAAGGGTGATTGAAGGAGTAAAGCCATGGATGGCCATACTTACAAGGTGACGCGTACTGATCAGGAATGGCAGGAGCGCCTGACACCCGAGCAATATTATATTATGCGCCAGCACGGTACCGAGCGTCCGGGCTCTTGCGCCTTGTTGCATGAGAAGCGTCAGGGCGTTTTTTCCTGTGCAGGCTGTGACACGCCGCTGTTTGGCGCGACGCTGAAATTTGAAAGTGGCACAGGCTGGCCAAGCTTTAATGACCCTCTACCGGGCGCTGTGGCGAGTACAGTTGACCGCTCGCATGGCATGGTTCGTACCGAGGTGCATTGCGCGACTTGCGGGAGCCATCTCGGGCATGTTTTCCCTGATGGACCGCCTCCAACGGGCCTGCGCTACTGCATCAATGGGATCGCGCTGAACTTCGAGCCGAGTGCGGAATAAGCCCTTTGACCATGTTCTCGGCAGAGTTTTGCTCTGCCGAGAGATCTATCGCAGACAAGCTTGCGTAAGTGAGTTGAAAGGTTCGATCGCTACAAGGGATGAGCGCAGGGTGTGTCATACAGCAGTGTAGGCAACACATGCTGAAGGAAGGCGTTGGCCAGACTTCGACGCTCTGCTCTGAACGAAGGCGCGGGCGGTTTCGCGTTTCGTCATGTTACGGAGTTTGTATTGCGTCATCCCAAATATATTCTCGGTGCAGTTGCTGTTAGCACGCTGCTTCCGAGTGTCGCCCTTGCCCAGA
Source organism: Devosia sp. MC521 (assembly GCF_014127105.1). Classification (NCBI taxonomy): domain Bacteria; kingdom Pseudomonadati; phylum Pseudomonadota; class Alphaproteobacteria; order Hyphomicrobiales; family Devosiaceae; genus Devosia; species Devosia sp. MC521. Next base: position 3,120,714 of record NZ_CP059902.1, on the reverse strand, counting down.
ATTTTGGCCAGCTCGATCAAGCTCAGCTGAGCTACTCCCAAGCGGACACCAGGCCAGATCTTATCGTTGAACTCGGCCTCGGTGCGGGTGCGATGCCTGCCTATGAGGGTGCTTCCACCTACACCGGTACGATCATTCCCCTCATCAATCTCGAACGCCTCAATATTCCCGGCGTGATCGACATTGGTGGTGCTGGCGCGACCGATGGACTGAAGATCGCTCCGTCCATTAGCGTCGTGCGTGAACGCAAAAGCGCCGATTTCGCACCATTGGCTGGCCTAAACAATGTCGACACGACCTACGCGCTCGGTGGTCGAATTGGCTATGAAATCGGCCTGAACGAAGTTGTCAGCGTCCAGCCTTATGTGGCTGCGCGTTATGCTTTTGGCGGCGCGCAAGGCTTTGTCGGGGAAGTCGGCCTCGATATGACGGCGCGGCTGACGCCCGAGCTGACCCTTGTTGCTGGGCCTGTAGTGAACTTCGCCAGCGAAAACTATATGGACCGATATTACGGCGTCAGCGCTGCAGAATCTGCGGCGACAGGCGGGCGTTTGGCCGCGTTCGATCCGCAAGGTGGGATCAAGTCGGTCGGCGTAAAAGCTGCAGTGAAGTACGAGTTCGTCGCCGACACCTTCCTTAATCTTGAAGGGTCCTATTCACGGATCGTGGGCGGCGCCGAAAACTCGCCAATCGTGCAGTCGGGCAGCGACTCTGCCTTTACTGCGGGCGTCGGTATTTCACGTCGCTTTTCGTTCAATTACTAAGTCTATCCGGGGGCAGGCCATGCCCCCGGCTCACGCTTTAGAGCTGATACGAGTGGGTGTTAGCTGCGTTCGGCGATCTTCGTGCCGATAAAGCGACCGAGGCCCAGGCCGACGACATAGAGGGCCACACGCATCCAGAACTCGGGGATATGGAACACGAATTGCGTGGCAATCACGGCAATTACGACGCCCACTATCGCTCCGATATCGCTGAAACGTTGCGTTTTTGGTTTATCGCGCCAAGCCAATGTATTGCCCCCCAAATGCGTTGACCATCTTAGCTAGCTGATTTGCGTCTGCCCTGAAAGAATGAACCTCAGTGCGGGCAGTTCTGCCCTAAGTGCCGCGGGGTTTGGCACGACTGGTTGGTGGGGCTGCAATGGGGTCTTCGGGCCAAGGGTGACGCGGATAGCGGCCTTTTAAGTCTTTTGCCACGTCTTTCCATGAACCTCGCCAGAAGCCGGGCAGATCGCGCGTCGTTTGGATCGGGCGATGAGCCGGGGAGAGCAGGATCAACAACAGCGGGATTTTGCCATTGGCGACAGAGGGGTGGCGATCCAACCCAAATAGTTCCTGCACGCGGACTTCGAGCGCTGGGCCATTTTCGGCAGCATAATCAATCGGTAAGTGACTGCCTGAAGGCGCTGAGTAGTGGCTGGGAAGAAGGCGGTCAATGTCTTGCCGCGCTGACCACGGGAGTAAGCCATCGAGGGCAGCGCCCATGTGTTCGGCAGTGATTGCTGCCAGTTTGGTTTCGCCGAAAAGATGGGGTGCGAGCCAGCTCGGATCTTGGGCGAGGGCCTCGTTGGAAAGGTTTGGCCAGTCGCCGCCAAGTGTTTGATGCAAATAGGTTGCGCGGGCGCGGATGGCCTTTTGATCTTTGGACCAGGGAAGGTTTTCTGGGCGCTTCAGCGCCGCTTCGGCCAGAAGCTGCGCGGCGGCTTCATGGTCAGTGACTGGCGCGGTGTCATCGGCAAGTTTTAGGGCGTCGAGGCGGCGCTGGCGGCGGGCGCGGACGGAGCCGGTTTGCGTGTCAAAGGTCAGAGTGGTTTCAGATTTTATATGCGCGCCAAAGAGTTGGTCGAGCTCATCTGCGCTGAGCGCGGCGGCTGAGCGAATGCGGCCTTGGGTGGCACTGCCGGTGATGTCCGCGACGACGAGAAAGGGCGCCCCTGCAAGGGCATGGGTTTCGTCGAGTTGGGCTTGGCGGCCATTGGCGAGCCGAAAGCGTCCGCGCGCGCCAGCGGGCTGCGCTACCCGGTCAGGGAAGGCATTGGCTAAGTGATAGCCAGCGGCTAGAGGCTCGCCGGATTGGGCACTGCCAGTCTGCTTGGCCCAGCGCTGAGCGAGCGCTCGCGCGTCATCAGCACGTTTGCCGCGTTCGGAGCGGAAGCGCTCGAGACGGCGGGCGAGATCGGTATCGTCGCCACCAAGGCCACGCTCACCAATGAGAACGGCGAGTTCGGCCGCAGTTTTGGAGTCGCCCGCTTCTGCTCCGGCGACAATCATATGCGCAAGCCGAGGGTGGAGAGTAAGTTTGGCTAGGGCTTTGCCTGCGCTCGTCAATTGTCCTGTTTGGTCGATAGCCTCAAGGCGCGTGAGCAGCGCCTTGGCTTCCGCCCATGCGGGGGCAGGGGGCGGATCAAGGAAGGCCAAAGCCTTCGGATCGGTAACACCCCAAGCGGCCAAGTCGAGCAGCAGATTGGACAGATCTGCCGCCAAAATCTCAGGTGTATCAAAGGCTTCGAGCGCTGCTGTCTGGCCTTCGTTCCAAAGACGGATGCAAACGCCGGGGCTGGTACGACCAGCGCGGCCACGGCGCTGGTCAGCGCCAGCGCGAGAGGCGCGTTTGGTTGCTAGTGTCGTCAGCCCGGTCGAGGGTTCGTAGACGGGAACGCGGCGGAAGCCGCTGTCGACGACAATCCTAATCCCTTCAATTGTCAGGGAAGTTTCGGCGATAGAGGTGGCAAGAACGATCTTGCGGCGGCCTTCGGGGGCGGGCTGGATGGCGCGATCTTGTTCAGCAGGCGTGAGCTGGCCATAGAGCGGCGCGAGATCGATATTGGCCGGAAGGCGCTGCGCGAGACGCTCGGCGGTGCGGGTGATCTCACCTTGCCCGGGCAAGAACACCAAGGCTGAGCCTTCATGCTCGCGCATGGCTTTGAGGACGGCGGAGGTGACCTGATCTTCAAGCCGTTGCAGCGGATCGGGCTCTGCGTAAAATGTTTCGACCGGGAAGGTTCGACCAGGACTATCAAGGACTTGCGCATCGTCAAGCAGAGCTGAAATGCGGGCGCTGTCGATGGTCGCGGACATGACGATGATTTTGAGATCATCGCGAAGGGCGCGGGCATCGAGGGCGAGGGCAAGGCCTAAGTCGGCATCAAGGCTGCGTTCGTGGAACTCGTCGAACAGCACGGCAGCGACGCCGGACAGTTCTGGATCGTCCAAGATCATGCGGGTGAAAACACCCTCGGTGACCACTTCAATCCGGGTCTTGGCAGAGACCTTGGATTCCATGCGGACGCGGTAACCCACTGTTTGGCCAACGTCTTCGCCCAAGAGCTTGGCCATTTGCCGGGCGGCAGCGCGAGCGGCGAGGCGGCGGGGTTCGAGGAGGATGATCTTGCCATCTTTGCGCCAATCGGCGTCGAGGAGGGCCAGTGGTACGCGCGTGGTTTTACCCGCGCCGGGTTGGGCCACAACTATGGCACCTTGCTGGCATTTAAGGGCCTCAGAGAGGGCCGGAAGTATGGCGTCGATGGGCAGATGGGGCCAATTCATGCCCACGGGATAACTGTGCCGTGGCTTTGGAGCAAGTACTCCGGATTTTTACCGATTATTATGTCGGATCGAACGAATTTGGGTCGAAGCGTCTACAGGGGCGGAACCATGAGAGATAAGTTCCGGTCCGACACAAACTGCCGGAGATCGCTATGCAGCTCACCCGTATCGCCAATGATGAGCTCACCGTCGATGTGGCCGCGCTTGGGGCAGAGATGCAGTCGCTGCAAACCCGGGATGGGCGGAACTGGATGTGGCAAGGCGATGCCAATTTCTGGACGGGTCGTTCGCCCATTCTGTTTCCCATTGTCGGCAAGGCGATCAACGATAGTCTGCAGATTAACGGCGAGCGCTTCCAGATGGGACAGCACGGCTTCGCGCGGCGATGCGCGTTCGAGCTGGTGCTGGAAGAGGCAAGCCGGTGCATCTATCGCCTGAGCGCGTCAGATGCGACGCTGCAAATGTATCCGTTCGCTTTCCAGCTCGATATTGAGCATCGCCTTGTGGGGCGCTCGGTGATTGTGACGGCCACGGTGGCCAACCTTGGTGATCAGCCCATGCCGTTTGGTGTCGGTTTCCACCCCGCATTTGCCTGGCCGCTGCCGGGCGCAAGTGGCGCGCACAAGATCCGTCTGGAGAACCAGAACGCGCCGGAGATGAAGCGCTTGTCGGGCGGCGTGTTCAACGAAGAGGTTTTGCCGTCTCCATTCGTGGACGGGGAATTGATGCTCGATCATAGCCAGTTTGTTGACGACGCGATGGTGTTCATGGAAGGGGCGGGAGAGGCTCTAGTTTATGGTCCTGACGAAGGTCCGAGCTTGCGGTTCTCGTGGAGCAATCTGCCGAATTTTGCGCTGTGGACCAAGCCCGGCGCTGGGTTCATCTGCCTCGAGCCCTGGCACGGGACGGCGGCAGCGCAGGGGATGAGCGACGAGTTGGCGGATCGGCCGTATACGTATTGGCTCGAAGCGGGGGACAGCGCGAGTTTTGCGTTTGAAGCTGAGGTCAGGGGGTAAGTTAACCCCCACCCGGCCTCCCCCTGATAGGGGGAGGGGCGATGAACAGTGATTTTGGACGCTGTTTTGCGGAAGCTTGCCTGAGGACTTTCGCTTTATGAGAGACCAGAAATTGTAGAGCCCTCGGGTCAAGCCCGAGGGTGACGTGCGGTGTGGCGCAGGGGCGATCGTTTTGGTGGTCGTTATAGAGCTCTCGTGGGCTCACCTGAGGGCGGCAAGAGCTGAGGTTACTCGGCTGCCGGGCGGTGGTCGGCTAGGGCGTCGGGGCCCGCGGGATCGCCGGGTAGGGTTTCCGCGCCGAGGTCTGGGAAGGCGACAATGCGCTGATTGCGGAAATCGGTGCGCAAGACGATTAATCCGCGTTCTTCAAACCATGTGAGCAGACGGCGCGCGCGTGAGGCCGAGTGTGTGCCGTATAGGCGCGCGAGCGTTGCGTCGGACGGGCAAGGTTGGCTGGTCAAAGCCGCTTGTGCGAGTACGAGGAAAACGCCCTGTACGTCGTCGGTAAGGGTTTCCGAGAGATCAAGAGCTTGCTGCCAGCCCTCGGACTTGGCCACATCTTCTTCGGGGGCAACGCGAGCGACGTTGAGCATGCGCTTGAATTGCGGCAGGGCCGGAGGCTCGCCGGGAACGCGACGAATGCGGCAGCGAACCAAAAAGTCCTGATAGAGTTGAGCATTGGTGCGGAAACCCGCATCCGGATCGCCCATCAGTTCTTCCATGACGGCCTTGATCAATTCATCTCGCTCGGCCTGATCGATTTCAGGGAAGAGCGTTGGTGGTGGTTGATCGGCTTCTGCTTCCGCCTTTGCCTTCGCGCGCTTTTCAGCGACCTGCGCCAGCAATTCGTTGGTTGATGGCGGTGGTGGCGGAGGCGGACGGCGCACGATTGGACGGGTGATCTCGTCTGGATCGTGGGTGAAGATCAGGTCCGCTGCATCGACCGGCGCATCTGGGAGTGGGGTCAGCTTAGGCGATGTGGAACGGGCCGAGGTTTCGACCGCGCCAATAACGATCGGCAGCGGGCGGCGCGAAATGGCTGGGCCGAGGGCGACGAAGTGGCCGCGCTGAAGATCGCGGAACTGCTCGGCCTGACGGCGATCCATGCCCAAAAGGTCGGCGGCGCGCGCCATGTCGATGTCGAGGAAGGTACGGCCCATGAGGAAGTTGGACGCTTCCGCAGCCACGTTCTTGGCCAGCTTAGCCAGACGCTGGGTGGCGATGACGCCTGCGAGGCCGCGCTTACGGCCACGGCACATAAGGTTGGTCATGGCGCCAAGGGAGAGTTTGCGCGCTTCGTCGGAGACTTCGCCAGCGGCTGCGGGCGCAAAGAGCTGGGCTTCGTCAACAACGACGAGCACAGGATACCAATAGTCACGGTCGGCATCGAACATGCCGCCAAGGAAAGCAGCGGCAGCGCGCATTTGCTGCTCAGCGTCGAGGCCTTCGAGATTGAGCACGACGGAGACGCGGTGCTGGCGCACGCGGTTGGCAATGCGGGTCAGCTCGGCTTCGGTCCGGGTGGCATCAACAACCAAATGGCCGAATTTGTCCGAAAGGGTGACGAAGTCCCCTTCCGGATCAATGATGCATTGTTGAACCCACGGGGCGGATTGTTCGAGCAAACGGCGCAAAAGATGCGATTTGCCCGAGCCAGAATTGCCCTGCACCAGTAAACGGGTGGCGAGCAGCTCTTCCAGATCCATTGCGGCGGAGCCTTGGCCCCGCGCCTGTCCCATGTCGATTGCGACCTGCATTGCTTCTCCAGCGGAATGCGCTCGCACTCCAGCGGAACGGGCGAACGCATTGTGACGGCTTAGGTGAGGTGACTGTTAGCACATCACTAGTCCGATTCGTCTCGCCCAGACGCGCAATGTTACCGCAGGGCCCGCGACCTGTTTAAAGGTCGCGGAGAAGGCGGGCGGGACGCGCTGTGGCGGCACGCAATATTGTCATCGCCCCCAAGAGCGCGGTGATCGAAATGGCGAGGCCGATGACGATGGCAATAACGTCGGGACGATAGGTGAACTCTACCTCCAGCATCAGGCCCGAAACCACGCGACCAACCAGCAAGCCCAAGACCACGGCTGGAATTGCCGCAAGGAGCGCCAGCAGGAAGTATTGGATGAATGCGGTGGCCAGAAGGTCAAAGCGCGTCGCGCCCAGAACCTTGGTGATGACCGTATCGGCTTCGCGCTGACGACGGCCCGTGGAGAGCGAGCCGACGAGAACCAGCAGGCCATTGCCGACGGCAAGACCCCCGACCAGTGTCGCGGCAAAGGACAGCTGACCGAGCGCGTCTGTCACCTGCTTGAGCGTATCGCCCACGGAGATGAAGCGAATGTCGGGAAGCTCAGCGGCGAGGAGGCGCGTGATGGCTTCCTCTTGGCCGGGGTTAGCCGTGACCGAGGCAAAGAGCGTGGTTGGATAGGCTTCCAAAACGCCGGGTGCGAAGGAGGCGAGGAAGTCGATGCCACCTTGCCAGGAGTAGTCACGGAAGTTGGCAATGGTGGCCGTGACGGGCTCGCCAAAGATTTCGAAAGTCAGCGTGTCGCCAATGTCGACGCCCAGACCATTGCGCAGGCTTTGGTGGAGACTGACGAGCGGTTCACCCGCATAGTCTTCGGGCCACCAATTGCCAGCGACGAGGCGAGAGCTTGACGGCATCTCCTCGCGATAGGTGAGAGGGACTTCGCCGGACAGCAGGAAGCTGGCCTCAGGGCCGCGCGTGCGGATCTGATCGGCGGGCGTTCCCTTGATCTGGGTGAGCGCGCCGCGCAGCATTGGCGTGGCGACGAAGCGGCCTATCCCGCGCTCTGCGGCTAGGGCTTCGAGATCTTCGATTTCGTCGGGGAAGAGGTCTGAGCCTACAAGTGTTGGCGCATCGAAGGCCGATGCGCCCAAGAACTCGCGCTGTAGGTTCGCCTGCATGACGAGGACGACGATCAGCATGGCGAGCGCCATTCCCGCAGAGACGGCGACCGCGGCGGCATTTTGACCGGCGGCAGAGATCGACCGCAGGGCATGGCGAATGATGCGCGGCCCGCGTTCTGGAAGCTTTGAGAGGCCCCATTGCACTAGGCGAATAAAGCCCTGGAAGAGGATTGCCGCGATGGCGCTGGCCGCGCCAAAGGCGAGCACGAGCGCAATGTCATTGGTCATCAGCCACGCCAGGAAGAAAAAGGCGAGAATGGCGAGAAGCAGTGGCACGACCTGGGGCGAGAGCAGCAAGGCTTTCCAATCGACCGGAGGCGCATCAAGGCCCTTCGAGCGGAACAGAAGCACCGGGCGGATCGCCTGGGCTTGCTGCAGCGGCAGATAGGCAAAGGCGAAGGCTGTGACGAGGCCCGCGCCTGCAGCGACCAGCAGAGGCTGGGGGTAGATGGCTGGCGTGAGCGATATGCCGACCGCTCCAGAAATGGAGGGCAATAGCAACCAAGCAATGCCGCCACCGACGACGAGCCCGATCAGGACCCCGACAATGGCAAGCGCTGCGACCTGAGAGAAAAAGTGCAGGAATACGCGCGAGCGGCCAGCACCAATAGAGCGCATGACAGCGATGACGCTTGAGCGCTCGGAAATGTATGAGCGCATGCCGGTCCAGACGCTGACCCCACCAATGAGGAGGGAGCCAAGGCCGACGATGACGAGGAAGCGCATGAAGAGATCATAGTAGCGCACCATTTGACCCAACCCATCGCGGGCAGAGCGAACGGTCCAGCCGAAATCGGAAAACTGCTCGGTGGCACTGGCAAGACCGGCGTCGATGTCGCCCGAGGTCAGCTTGACCTTATAGCGATACCACGAGCCAAGGCCCGGGAGGGGCGAGGTGCGGTCGGAGATGCGGTTAAAACCATCGACAGTGATGAGGACGGGAATGCCCAAGCGGAAGCCGCGGACCGCTGCATCGGGGATGCGGGTGAGGGTGCCGCGCACCGAAAACTGGGTGCCGCCAATGCCCATAATATCGCCGGGGGCGAGATTGAGTTGGTCGAGAAGCACTGGGTCGATGAGGGCGCCATAGGCATTGTCTTGGCGCTTGAGAAGCTCGTTGATGTCTTCGCCAGCAGGCAAGTGCGGGCTGACGATAGAGCCGAACATGGGGTAGCCGTGATCGACGGCGGTGACATCGGCGAAGGCTTCGCCGTCAAAACTCTCGGCGCGCAAATTGGTGTCGACGACGTAGACCACCTGCCCGAGCTTTTCCATTTCCGCCACTTCATCGGGCGTTGCTGGACGATCGGCGCGGGACAACTCGATGTCGCCGCCCATGATCTCGGCAGCGCCTTCATCAATGGCGTGGCTGATGCTGGTGCCGACAGAGTTTACGCCGGAGATCAGTGCGGTGCCGACGGCAAGGCAGACGACGAGGAGCAGGAAGCGGCGCAGATCGCCGCGCATGTCGAGAAGGCCAATACGGATGGCCGGCCAAATCCGTCCCATCAGCGTGCTGCCGTGGTTTCGATAAGCTCACCCGCGGTCATGGTGTAGACGCGGTCAGCCTTGGCAGCGAGGGCAGGGTCGTGGGTGATAAGGACAACGGCGGTGCGGTTCTTGCGGGCCAGATCGAACATCAAATCGACGACAACGGCGCCGGTTTTTTGATCGAGATTGCCGGTTGGCTCATCGGCGAGAAGAAGCGGCGGGTTGGCGACAGTGGCGCGGGCAAGGCCAACGCGTTGTTGTTCGCCACCCGACATGGCCGAGGGACGGTGGTCGAGCCGATCTTGTAGGCCGACGGCGGCGAGAGCCTTGGCGGCCTGCTCGCGCACCTGCGCCATGGTGAGCTTTTCATCGGCGATTTCGAGCGCCATGCCGACATTGTCGAGCGCGGTCAGCGAAGGGATGAGGTGGAAGCTCTGGAAGACAATGCCGACGGTGTTGCGGCGGAATTTGGCCAGCTCGTCTTCGTTGAGCTTGCCGAGGTCGGTGCCATTGACGGTGACACTGCCGCCGGTGGCCTTTTCGAGGCCCGCCAGAAGCATCAGCATGGAGGTCTTGCCCGAGCCCGATGGGCCGACGATGGCGACCACTTCAGCCGGTTTTACTTGCAGGGAAACCTTGCGCAGAATGTTGAGTGGACGTCCGGCGACGTCGAGAGTGTAGTCAACATTTTGTGCGCTGATGATCGCGGCTTCGGACATGCCGGGCCTTCCCCCTAATAAACTCAGAATCGTGTCTGTGACACTTTTGGAACTCTTGTAGACGAGAGAGGTTGGCAATCGGTAACAAAGCAAGTCACACGTAAAATTTCCCACTGGCGTGAATTTGCGTCGGCTGGCAGACATAATTAAGAGCTAACTGCGACGCTTAGATCGATTTTGACGAGGCTATTCATGCTTAAGACTTGGCTGCGGACTTCCTTTGTGGCGCTGACCATGCTGACGCCGTTTACGGCTCCTGCGCTGGCGCAGCCGGAATTAGAGAAGCTGCAGAGCTATCTCGGCGATTGGCGCGGCGAGGGGGCGCTGACCGGAGGTGGCAGAAATGAACCCTTCCGTTGCCGCTTGTCGGTGGCGCAGGGCGTACAGCTGAAAGTCAACTATACCGGGCGTTGCACGCTGGTGAACGCGACGCTTTCGATTAGCGGTACCATCGCCTACAACGCTGCGGGCAAGCAGTATGAAGCCGCGATGAGCTCGAATGCTGGCTTTACCGGCCTCGCCATCGGCCGCCAAAGCGGGGATCGGATTTCGTTCGATCTACAGGAAAAGCAGAAGGACCGCGCCGGGAGCGATGTGCGCATCGGCTCCAAAATCAATCTGATCGGGGAAACGATCACCGTCGATTTCGAGGTGGAGTTCAACGATTCAGGTGAAGTGTTGAAGGCGTCGGTGCCGTTCGCGAAGTAACCTTTCGGTTAACTTATGTTTGTGGGAAGCGGGGCCTGGTGGTCCCGCTTTTTGTTATTGTGGCCAAGAGATGCGCGGCAAAAGCGGGGAATTGATGAACCGTACCTCAATTTCTTTAGTGTTGGTGCGGTAAGGCGTTGACAGCGCGATGGTCTTGTTCAATCTTGTATGGAAGAGCGAACCAATTGGTTCAGGCCCCTCCTACAAGATCGACAGTTCTCAGATGAAATATGCAATTGTTGGCACGGGTGGCCGACACCAGATGTTCCGCGAAGCGATTGCCGAAACACATGCTGATACGGCGGAGCTCGTGGCGCTGTGCGACAATAACCAGAGCCGTTTAGCGCTATCGGCGTCCAAGGTTCCCAACCGTGGTGGCAACGGTATCGCCACGTATCTAGCAGAAGATTTCGACCGCATGCTGGGCGAGCAGGACCCAGATACGGTGGTCGTGACCGTGCCGGATTATCTGCATGACGAGTACATCGTGCGGTCGCTGCGCGCTGGCCGCAATGTGATGACGGAAAAGCCAATGACCATTGATATGGCGCGCCTGAAGCGGATTCTGGATGCGCAGCGGGAGACGGGAAAGAAGGTCACGGTGACCTTTAACTATCGTTACTCGCCAGCGCGGACGCAGCTCAAAGAAATTTTGATGAGTGGCACGATTGGCGATATTACCGCCATCGACTTCCGTTGGTATCTCGACCGGGTGCATGGCGCCGATTATTTCCGGCGCTGGCACCGCTATAAGGATAAGTCGGGTGGCCTGCTTGTGCATAAGAGCACGCACCACTTTGACCTGCTGAACTGGTGGGCGGCGTCGACGCCTAAGAGCGTTTCGGCCATCGGCAAGCGTGATTTCTACACCCCGGAAATGGCTGTAAAGCTCGGGTTGGCCGATCATGGCGAGCGTTGCCACACGTGCCCGGTGGCGGACAAATGTGCGTTCAAGATGGACCTTGAGGCCGATGAACCGCTGAAGGAACTCTATCTCGATGCCGAGGATGATGACGGCTACTGGCGCGATAAATGCGTCTTTGCCGACGACATCACCATTGAAGATACTATGCAGGTGCAAGCGCAGTATCAGAACGGTACCTCGCTCAATTATACGCTTGTGGCCTATTCCCCTTGGGAAGGGCTGGAGGTGAAATTCCACGGCACGAAGGGCGAACTAACCCATCGGCACATCGAAGTGCATGGTGTTTTCGCCGGTGGGCACCGCGAGCGCGGAGGCGATGAGGTGGAGCAAATGACCACTGAATTGCATCTTGCCGGGGAACTCCCCAAAAAGCTTGACGTTTGGACAGGCAAGGGCAGTCACGGCGGCGCGGACCCGATCATGCTTGGATACTTGTTTAATCCCAATGGGATGGAGGAAGATAAGTATGGCAGAGCGTCTGACCACACGGCTGGCGCTTGGTCTATTCTGACGGGCATTGCGGCAAACCGCTCCATTGCGGAAAGCGGCGCAAGAATAGACATCGACCAGATGTTACGAGACGCGGGCATTTCCCTTTAGATGGAAATGAGCAACAGCGCTCAAAACTCAGCACTCCGACCTGCGCGGGGTGCTTTTCATTTCCGGGGGGATTTGGGATACCAGTTGGCAAAAGGATGGCCAGAGATATGGGTGTAGAAATAGACAGCGTCAGTGAACAGACCATGGCCATGCGCCTTGTGCAGGCCCTGCGCGATGAAATCGTGACGCTCGTTCTCAAGCCCGGCGATGCCATTTCGGAAAGCGATATTGCCACCAAGTATGGCGTCTCTCGCCAGCCCGTGCGCGAAGCCTTTATCCGACTGTCCCAACAGGGCTTGCTGCTGATCCGCCCTAAGCGGGCGACCGTGGTGAAGAAGATTTCGCCCGATGGTGTGCGTCAGAGCCGCTTCATTCGCGAAAGCATCGAGGTCGAAACCATTCGCCGCGTCGTGGCGGAAGGCAATGGCGAAGCCAAGTCCATTCTTGATGCGATCATCGTTGATCAGGAAGCCGCGGCGGCTAAGGACGACACGCTGCAGTTCCACCTTCTCGACGAGCTGTTTCACCGTACTTTGGCGCGTATGGCGGGCGTGGAATACGCCTGGCAGATGGTTGACGACCACAAGATGCAGCTCGACCGTGTGCGCTATTTGACGCTCGATCTGAGCTCGAAGGACCGCGCGATTGCCGAGCATAAGGCCATTGTTGACGCGGTAGCGCGTGGCGATGCGGCCGCATCCGAAGAAGCGATGCGCGCGCATTTGGGTCGTGCAGAAGCTCTGCTCGACCAGACGATTTCTGAATATCCAGAATTTTTCGAATAAGAGGCCGCTCTTGCGGGAACTGAGCGCGTGTCTTTGTCTTGTCCCTTCTGTGGGTGGGCGATAGCCTGACCCAAAATAAGGGGCAGGACATGAAGACACGGCGTTTGGGGCGGACGGGCTACGAGGTGAGTGAAATTGGTCTCGGCTGCTGGCAGCTGGGGGGCGATTTCGGTCCCGTTGGTGACGACACCGCCAAAGCCATCCTTGATGCCGCGGTCAATGCCGGTATCAATTTTTGGGACACTGCGGACGTTTATGGTGGCGGGCTGAGCGAAAGCCGGATTGGGGCATTCCCCAAGGCCGGTGCCGTTAAAGTCGTTACCAAGGTTGGACGGTCCAGCACACTCTTTCCCAATCGCTACACCAAAGAGGGGGTGCGCCAAAGTCTTCTTGGATCAGCGCAGCGCCTCGGCGTTTCGACGCTTGATCTGGCGCAACTCCATTGTGTGCCGACCAGTGTTCTGCGCGATGGGGCGATCTTCCGCTGGATGGATGAGCTGCGCGATGAGGGGCTCGTGCGCCACTGGGGCGCCAGTGTTGAGACGATTGAGGAAGCACTTCTGTGCCTAGAGCAGCCAGGCTGCGCTACACTCCAAATCATCTTCAACCTGTTGCGTCAGGACGCGGCGACGCAATTGTTGCCGAAGGCGGCTGAAAAGGATGTTGGCATAATTGTTCGACTGCCGCTGGCGAGCGGCCTCCTCACCGGCAAGTTTGATAAAACCTCGGTTTTCGAGGCGAGTGACCATCGCAATTACAATCGGGATGGCGAGGCTTTTTCGGTGGGCGAAACCTTCTCCGGCATTCCCTTTGATCGCGGCGTCGAGTTGGTTGCGGAATTGAAGGGGCTCGCGCCCGAAGGCATGCCGATGAGTCAATTTGCACTGAGATGGATTTTGGATCATCCGCAGGTGTCGACGGTGATTGCGGGTGTGTCCAAGCCAGAGCAGATCGCAGACAATGTTGCCGCAAGCGAGCAGCGCAGCCTATTCCCAGCCCTCTCCAAGCAATTGGGGGAATGGTATGAGAAAACAGTGAAGCCGGAGATCAGAGGCGGGGTCTGACCCCGCCACGGTTATTCAGGCGTACAATCGGTGGGGAGCACGGCGTCGAGCGCCTTGCTCTCGATCGCCTCCAGCTTACCCTCTTCGATATGCATTGGAGCGTAAGGAGGAGCGTCCTGATTGGTTGGCAGGGCGAGCTTGAGTGTGAAACAGCCTGCGAACTGCGCCCTCGTGCAATCGTGATTTTGGGCGTCAATGGCGACGGGCAGATAGTAATAGCTCGAGCCCGCTGCCCCCTCTTCGGTCCGTTCGCCCGTCAGGAGGGTAACGGCTTTTGTCTCTTCATAACCGGCCTTGAAGGCTTCGTAATCTGCTGACGCGGCAGTGTCGTTCGACTGAGCGTGAGAGTTGGCGCCATAGTAGGACCAGGCGCGCAGATATTCTTCGCGATTGATGGCGTTATAAAGCGATTGCACGACAGCTTGAGGGGACGAGCGATCGTCTTGATAGGCTGGGTCCGGCATGTCTTGAGCCAAGGCAGGCAGAGCAATCAGCGCGGCAAGCACAGCAAAACAAAAACGCATAGTCCGACTTTCTCAGCGTGATTTTTGGGCTTTTACATAAGCGGCGAGCACATTCTGCATCCGCGTTATGTGGCCTTTGCCTTGCTGTTTGAAGAACTCAAACACTTCCGGGTCAAGCTTGAGGTGAACTGACTTGGAGGTCAGTGGTTCGCGCAAGACTGCGTTTTTCCAGAACTCATCGCCAAGTTCGGGGCCCTCTGGAGCGTCAGGATTATGATAGTATTCGCCGCGTTCGTTGAACTCTCTGATCTGTTCAATCGTATATCGTCTGATATCGGGCTTGGTCACGTCTGCCCCCTTTCCATGCGGAGATGATCCGTATCACCTCGCCGCGCAGCGTATAGACAACGACGAAGTACTCACTGCCGAGGCGGCCGACGGCCCGCCATCTCTGTTCTTGGTAATCCGCCCGCTCATCGCGTTCTGCGATATGAAGCAGCAGGAAAACCATTGAGACGCGGCGGAAATCGACGCCATGCTTTGCCAAATTGGCCAGTCGTTTCCTTTCGTCCCACTCGAACTCCATATTTCAGCTCCAGATCGGTAGGGGCATGAGAACAGGCGGATGGTTCTGGCGTCTATTGTTAGATATCCGATGTACACCAAAAGTGTACACTTTTCAAGTGAGTGCTTTGTGCCTCTAGCGGATCAGTGTTGCGACACCTAGGTTAAGTGTCAGAAATTTGCTGAAGGCGTGATTTATGTCCCATCCTGCGTTCGAACTGGTTCGTGATGAAGCTATTGCCGAGATCAATTCTCAGGCGCGGCTCTATCGGCATAAAAAAACCGGCGCAGAGGTGCTTAGCCTCATAAATGACGACGAAAACAAGGTCTTCGGCATTACCTTCAAAACCCCGCCAGAAGACGCGAATGGCATTGCTCATATTCTTGAGCATTCGGTGCTGTGTGGGAGCCGAAAGTACCCGGTGAAGAAGCCGTTTGTGGAGCTGCTCAAGGGCTCCATGCATACCTTCCTCAACGCCATGACCTATCCGGACAAGACCGCTTATCCGGTCGCGAGCCAGAACCTCAAAGATTTTTACAACCTCGTGGATGTGTATCTCGACGCGGTGTTGTTCCCGATCATTTCGGAAGACACTTTCGAGCAGGAAGGCTGGCACTATGAGCTGGATAGTGCTGACGCACCGCTGGTTTATAAGGGTGTGGTCTTCAATGAGATGAAGGGCGTTTATTCGTCGCCGGACTCGGTGATGCATACCCAGAGCCAAAACGCGCTCTATCCGGACACCACTTATGGCAAAAGCTCGGGGGGCGACCCTAAGGTCATTCCTGATTTGACCTATGCGCAGTTTAAGCGCTTCCACGAAACCTATTACCACCCGTCCAATGCACGTGTGGTGTTCTCTGGTGATGATGCGCCGGAAAAGCGCCTCGACATTCTGGATGCCTATTTTGACCAGTTTGACCGTATCGCTGTTGATGCGGAGGTGAAGCTGCAGCCGCGGTGGAATGCGCCGCGCGCGGTTTCGGGCACTTATGCGGGCACGATCGACAGCGAAAAACGTCGTGACGGGATGGTGTCCGTTAACTGGATGCTCGATGAGCCCGATGGGCGTGAGGAAACGCTGAGCCACGGCATGCTAAGCTATTTGCTCGCTGGCAATTCGGCTGCGCCGCTGCGCAAGAAGCTCAATGAATCTGGCCTTGGTGAAGGTGTTTTGGGCGGTGGTATTTCGACCTACTTGCGCCAACCAATGGCGGGCGTGGGCCTCAAGGGAATTGACCCATCCAATGCCGAAAAGGTCGAAGCGCTTATTCTTGATACCCTGCGGGACCTCGCCGAAACAGGGTTTTCGGACGAGCAGATTGATGCTGCAATCAATATGTTCGAGTTCAACCTGCGCGAAAACAATACGGGCTCTACCCCACGCGGCATGAGTTACATGTTCACCGCTATGGGCCCCTGGCTGCACGGTGGCGACCCGCTGGCCCAGCTTTCATTTGAGGAGGCGCTTGCGTCGGTTAAGGCCAAGGCGAAGGGCGAGCATTTCAAAAATGAAATTCGGCGTCTTTTCCTTGATAACCCGCATCGGGTGACCTCGACGCTTGAGGCTGACCCAGAGCAGGGCGCACGCGAAGCGCAGGCGGAAGTCGACAAGCTTGCCGCTGTTCGTGCCGGTTTGGACAATGAGGCGATCCAGAGTGTTGTCGCGCGCACCGAACGGCTGAAGGCGCTGCAGGAGGCGGTCGACAAACCCGAGGATTTGGCAAAGATCCCGACGCTGAGCCGCGATGATCTGGAACGCGATATCCGCACCATCCCGACGGATGAAAGCGCGATTGATGCGGCGCGGTTCTTTTATCATGACCTCGCGACGATCGGGATTTTGTATCTCGATGTCGGGTTTGATGTGACTGTGCTCGACAGTGAGCAGCTGCCCTATATGCCGCTTTTTGGTCGCGCATTGCTGCAGACCGGGACGAGCAAGGAAGACTTCGTCTCGCTGACGCAGCGGATTGGCAGAACAACAGGGGGCGTTGCCCAGCATCGCGCATTGGCGACGCGCTCTGAAGATGGGCAGACAGCAGCCTGGTTCTTCCTTTCGGGCAAGGCCGTGGCTGATAAGTTTGGCGACATGCTCGACATTATGAGCGATGTCCTGCTCGACGCACGCCTGTCAAACAAAGAACGTTTCCGCCAGATGGCGCTGGAAGAAAAGGCGGGCTTTGAGGCGCGTCTGGTGCCCGGTGGCAATGGCATTGTCGATACCCGTATCAAGGCGGCGCTGACCGAGGCGAGCTGGGTGGCCGAGCAGATGAGCGGGGTCAGCTATCACGAGTTTCTCAAGGGGCTGATTGAGCGCATCGATAGCGATTGGGCCAGTGTTGAAGCGGTGCTGGTGAGCATTCGCGAAAAGCTCTTCAATCGTGGGGCGATGGTGATCAACCTGACTGCGGACGCTGACCTGTTGGATCGCGCCAAGAGCGAGTTGGGCCAATTCGTCGGCAAACTGCCGGGCGGTAAATTTGAACGCGCGACATGGCGGCAGTCGAGCTTTGCGGCCCATGAAGGGCTCATCATTCCGGCACAGGTGAACTATGTCGGTAAGGGCGCGAATTTGAAGGCGCTGGGCATCCAGTTGACGGCCTCGGCGTCGGTCGTTCTGCGTCATCTCAACACCACTTACCTTTGGGACAAGGTGCGCGTGCAGGGCGGGGCCTATGGTGGGTCGAGCCGGTTTGACCTGTCGTCGGGCAATTTCTCGTTCCTTTCCTATCGCGATCCGAACTTGCTCAAAACGCTTGAGGCTTATGACGGCGCGGCGAAGGCGTTGCGCGCGGGCATTGGCGAGCAGGATCTGACACGCTCGATCATCGGGGTGATCGGCGATCTGGATCGTCCGGAGTTTGCGGATGCGAAGGGCTATTCGGCGATGTGGCGGATTCTGAACGGCACGACGGACGCGGTGCGTCAGCAGCGCCGAGACGAAGTTCTGGCGACGTCAGCGGCAGATTTTGAGGCGATGGCAGCGGCTGTTGAAGCTGTGGCCGAGAAGGGCCGTATCGTAGTGCTCGGTGGCGAGGCTGCGATCACCGCGGCCAATGCTGAGCGCGATGGTCTGCTGAAGGTCCAGAAGGTGGTGTGAGGCTCGTTACCCCACCCTTAATCCCTCCCCACAAGGGGGGACTGTTTACAACTTGCTCATTTGGGATTCTAGTTTGACTGCTTGGGGGTGATTTGCCGGAGGGTTTGAGATGGATTGTCCAGATTGTTCTAGCACTGCCACGGTCAAGCGCGGCCTCAAGGCGGGTTACCAGCGATTTAGCTGTAAGCAGTGTGGTCGGTACTTTACTGATCGCGCCCCTAAATTCAGCGCTGAGACAAAAGCGCAGGCCGTTCAGATGTATCTCAACGGCACCGGCATTAGGGCCATTGGGCGCGTCCTTTCGGCCTCCCCAGCCGCGGTCCTTAAATGGATCCGCAAGGAGCACGACATCTTGCAAGAGCGGATTGCGGCTCAGCGCGGTACGCCAGCGAGCGGGCCCGATATTATTGAGATGGACGAGATCTATACCTACGTCCAAAAAAACAGCAGCGAGCGGTTATCTGGACCGTTTATAGCCGAAGACAGCGCCGCGTTGTTGCCCACCACATCGGTGACAAAGGCGTAGAAAGTGCGATCACGGCCTATCGCTTGGCCCTTCAGGCTGTGGGTGAGATCGGGGCCATCTTTACCGATGCCAACTCTTGTTACGCACTCGCTTTCAAGCGCAATGGCGTGACCGTGCCACATCTGGAAACAAAGGCGCAAACCCACCTGATTGAGTCCTCCAATTCCTCAATCAGGGACAATCTTGCGCGGTTCAATCGGCGGACAAAGCGCGTCTCCAAAACAGTGCAGATGCTCGAGATTACGCTCAATCTGTTCTTCAACAGACACCTCATAAGGAGTCCCAAATGAACAGTCCCCCACAAGGGGGAGGGAGACGGCTTCGCGTTCGCAATGGCGGGCAGGGCCCAGGCTATTTGTTCAAGGCGTCGACGAGGTAGGGCAGGCTAATGTCCATGCGGTAGTCGACGCCGGAGTGGTTGTCGGGGAATTCCTCATAGCGGTGCTCAATGCCACGCTCGCTCAGGATCTTTTGGATGCGGCGGGAGCCATAGAGGATGTTGTACTGATCCTCGGTGCCGCAATCGAAATAGAAGGCTTTGAGCTTCGAGATTTCCTGCGCGTGGGTTTTGACCATTTCTGCAGGGTCCCACTGGAGCCAATTGGCCCAGCGTTCTTCGATGATATCGCAGGTGTCATAAGTGACGGGCAGACGCAGACCGAGGAAGGTCTCCTCGCTTGGATCGGGGTCAAAGCTTGCAGCTTGCGCAAGGATCATGAGCGTCAGTGTGTCCTTGCCGTCGATTTTCACCTTGCTTTCAAAAGCGGTGAGCCACTGCTTAATGGAATTCTCGGTCTTGGCGAGCGCCCGCAGCGTGTTGGGGAATTCGCCGAGATAGAGAAGGTCAAAGCCGGCGTCGCCAGAATGGCTGGCGGCAGCGGACCACACATCAGGATGACGCATGGCGTGAATATGGGCGCCGAAGCCGCCTGAGGATTTTCCGAAAACCCCACGGCGTCCGGTGCCGCCGCAGCCGAATTTTTGCTCAACCGCTGGGAGCATCTCAGCGATGAGGAAATCCTCGTAATTGCCGACGACGGGCGAATTTACATATTGGTTGCCACCGAGGCGTGAGTAGCAGTCGGGGAAGGCAACAACGACGGGAGCGAGCGTACCTTCGCCGATCAGGCGGTCAAGGCGCTCGGGGACGTTTTCGGAGAAGGCTTTCCAGGCTGTGTGGGCAGGACCTCCGGCCGTGTAGCCAACAAGGTCGACCAGAAGCGGTAGATCTTTGCCGTCATGGCCGTGCGGGACGTAGACGTCGACAATGCGCGCGGTGTCATCACCCAAACGGTTGCCAATGAGCGCCTTGCTCTCAACGATCAGACGATGGACTGTACCTTGTGGGTGCTTGCTGCGACGCATGTCGGGCTCCTTGTGTTGCGGTATGGTTTTAGGCCAACGCCAAGACAAGGCAAGAGGTTGAACCTGTCACGCGGGCGAGCGTTAGGGGACTATGAGTCATATCTTAAACCGAGATCTTTACGTCCCTTCCATCGACGCTTGGATTGATCCGAGCGTGCCACGTCCGCGTGCGGTGATCACCCACGGCCATGCCGACCATGCGCGATCGGGGCATGGGGCGGTGTTGGCGACGCCAAAAACCATCGAGATTATGAAGGTGCGGTATGGCGTGGATTGCGCGGACACTTTCCAAGGGCTCGATTTTGGCGAAAAACTCACAATCAACGACGCGGTGGTGAGCCTTTATCCGGCGGGGCACATTTTGGGCTCCGCGCAGGTTCTTATTGAAGCCCAAGGCCAAAGGGCGGTGGTCACTGGGGACTATAAACGTTTGCCGGATCGGACGGCGGAAGCGTTTGAGCCGGTGGCCTGTGATTTGATGGTCACCGAGGCGACGTTTGGCCTACCCGTGTTTCAGCATCCCAAGCCGCAGACGGAGATCGCGCGGCTCTTAAAGTCGGTGCAGGATCAGCCAGAGCGCTGCCATTTGGTGGGGTCATATGCATTGGGCAAAGCACAGCGGGTGATCGCGCTGTTGCGCGATGCGGGCTGGGACAAGCCCATCTATTTGCATGGCGCAATGATTAGGCTGTGCGAGCTTTATGAGCAGTTGGGCGTGCCGCTGGGAAACCTCATTCCGGCGACCGGGACGAGCAAGGCAGAAATGGCCGGGCAGATCGTCATCGCGCCCCCTTCGGCTATTCGGGATAAGTGGAGCCGCCGCTGCCCCGACCCGGTGGTGTGTCAGGCATCCGGCTGGATGAGTGTCAAACAGCGGGCGAGACAGGCCCTGGTTGAACTACCGCTTATTATCTCTGACCATTGCGATTGGGGCGAGTTGAACCAGTCCATCCACGATAGTGGTGCTTCAACCATTTGGGTGACGCATGGGCGCGAGGATGCGCTGGTTTATTGGTGCAAGAAGCAGGGGCTTGATGCTGAGCCGCTGGCGCTGCCTGGCCTTGATGATGACGGCGGGGAGGGCGGGGAATGAAGCGTTTCGCGGACCTGCTCGATCTCTTGGCGCTGACGCCATCGCGCACGCGAAAGATTGCGGCACTGGCACAGTATTTTACTGAGGTGCCTGACCCAGACCGGGGGCTGGCGTTGGCAGTTCTGACCGGCGAATTGGACATCCGCAATGTAAAGCCGCAATTGCTGCGGCAGACGGTGTTGGCGGAGGTCGATGAGACCCTTTTTGCGCTTTCCTATGATTATGTTGGCGATCTGGGCGAGACCATTGCGCTGATCTGGCCACACCACGGCACCGGTGTGCTGCCGAGCGTGAGCGCGGTGGTCGATATTCTCAATCAGACGAGTAAAGCCGAACTGCCCAAGGTGATTGGGGGGCTGCTCACCAATGCTGCGATCCATGAACGCTGGGCCTTGGTGAAGCTGGCGACGGGGGCGCTGCGGATTGGCGTTTCGGCACGGCTGGCTAAAACGGCGCTGGCGGAGATGAGCGGGGTGCCGCTGCAAGAGATTGAGGAGGTCTGGCATGGGCTCAAACCGCCGTATGTCAATCTCTTTGCGTGGCTAGAGGGCAAGGCCGAGCGACCGGACATTGATCACACAGCGCGGTTTCATCCGTTGATGCTGTCGACGCCGATAGAGCTCAGCGATTTTGAAAAACTCGACCCCAAGGACCACTCGGTTGAGTGGAAATGGGACGGCATCAGAGTTCAGTTGGTGCTGAATGGCGACAGTAGTTCGCTGTTTTCGCGCACAGGGGACGATATCGCGGGAAGCTTTCCAGATGTGGTGGAGGCGGCTCGGGGGCGGGCGGTGCTCGATGGGGAGTTGCTGGTCGGCAAGAGTTTTGAGCCGGGAAGCTTTAACGATCTGCAGCAGCGGCTGAACCGGAAGGTGGCTACGAGCAAGCAGATGGCGGAGCTGCCGGGCTTTGTGCGTGTCTACGACATGCTGTTTGATGGCGATGAGGACATTCGGGCCCTCCCCTGGCGGAAGCGACGAGCACGACTTGAGGCTTGGTTCGCGCGCAATCCGCAGACGCGGCTTGATCTATCGCCGGTTCTGGACTTTGCCGATTGGGAGGAATTGGCCAAGCTCCGCCGCATGGGCGCAGATGAGCATGGGCACGAAGGAGTGATGATCAAACTCAAAAGCTCGCCCTATGTGCCGGGGCGGCCAAAGGGGTATTGGTTCAAGTGGAAGCGCGACCCTAATGTGGTCGATGCCGTGCTGATGTATGCCCAGCGCGGGCATGGCAAGCGGAGCTCCTATTACTCCGACTACACATTTGGCGTGTGGAAGGGCAATGAGATTGTGCCAATCGGAAAAGCCTATTTTGGTTTTACCGATGAAGAGTTGAAACAGCTTGATAAGTGGATCCGCGCCAATACAACGGCGGCGTTTGGGCCCGTGCGGGAGGTCAAAAAAGAGCTTGTGTTTGAGGTGGCGTTTGACAGTGCGCAACGCTCGACACGGCACAAATCTGGCGTCGCCCTACGCTTTCCGCGCATCAGCCGCATTCGATGGGACAAGCCTGCGCAAGAGGCGAATAAGCTTGAAGATATGGATGCATTCTTGTGAGCGGGATGAAGACCGAACCGAGGGAGTAAAAATGTCATCGCGAACGAATTTGCAGCGCTTACAAGCGCTCGAAAAGGAAATGGACGCAGCGGCGGCCGATTTCGATTTTGAGAAAGCCGCAGCCCTGCGCGATGAAATTGCGCGCCTCAAGGGGGAGGCTGATGGCATTGTTGGGCGCGCACCACCGGGCCAGATCGGGCTTGGCACGGATCAGCCTGTTCGAGAGCCACCCAAGAATTGGGTGAAACCCAAGAAGCCGGATTTTTTAATCGGGGCGAACAAGAAGAAGCGTTAGGTTTTGACCAGCCGATCTTGCGCCAGGTTCTTGATATCGCGCAGCTCGCGGATCGTCGTCTCGAGGTCATCGCGTTGACGCTCCAACAGGGCGATGCGCTCATCGACTTTCTCGGCGAGCAGGTTCACCTGTTGACTGCGGTTGGCTTCATAAAGGCTGAGGTAATCGGAAATATCGCGCAGCGAAAAGCCGAGGCGTTTGCCGCGCAAAATCAGGATCAATCGGGCGCGGTCGCGACGCCGAAAGACGCGGGTTGCACCAACGCGCTCCGGATTGAGTAGGCCCTTGGTTTCATAAAAACGGATTGCACGCGTTGAAATGCCGAACTCTTTGGCAAGGTCGGCAATGGCGAAGAGATCTTTTGTCTCGCTGGCCTCTTCGGTCACTTTTGCGCTTTCCGCTGTGTGTATTCTTCACGGAGCTCTTTCTTGGAGAGCTTTCCGATCAAGGTCTTAGGCAAACTATCCTTAAAGATAAACTCTTTTGGCATTTCGAGTTTGTTGATTTTCTCAGCCAAGAAAGTCTTTAGGGCAGGGCCGTCTGTGGACATGCCTTCGCGCAATTTGATGAAGGCGACTGGGGCTTCGCCGCGGTATTCGTCAGGAACACCAATGACGTTCACCTCTTCGACGGCCTCGTGCGTCGCGAGTGCCTCTTCGATGGTGCGCGGGTAGACGTTAAAGCCTGAGCAAATGATGAGATCTTTGATGCGGTCCACAAGGAAGACATAGCCGTCTTCGTCCATGTGACCGACGTCGCCGGTGCGCAGCCAGCCATCCATGAACACATCGGCATTGGCTTCATCATTGTTGAAATAACCGGCCATGACCTGCGGGCCCTTGAGCTGCAACTCGCCATCTTCGCCGAGACCGACAACTTGTTTGGTGTCGATATTGACGAAGCGAACGTCAGTGGCCGGGAGCGGCAGGCCAATGGACATGGGCTTGTTGACGCCCGAGAAGGGGCCGCAGCAGACGACCGGCGAGGCTTCCGTGAGGCCATAGCCTTCAACGAGGCGGCCGCTGGATTTTTGCGCAAACAGACCGCGCAACTCATTTGGCAATGGTGCGCCGCCGGAGACAATGAGCTCGAGGCTAGCGAGGTTTTCGCGAGTGAAGCTAGAATTGTTGACCAAGGCTGCGATGAGGGTCGGCACGGCGGGCATCAAATCGGGCTTGGCGCGTTTAAGCAGGGCCAAGAAGCCCTTGGGCTCAAAACGCGGCATCATAAACACCGACATGCCGCAAATGAGCGGCATGTTGAGGCAAGTCGTCATGGCAAAGATATGGAAGAAGGGCAGTACCGCCACGGCCTTGTTGCCAGTCTTGAACACTGGAGAAAACCACAGGCGCGCCTGGTCGGCGTTGGCGGAAATATTGGCGTGCGTAAGGAGGGCGCCCTCGGGGATGCCAGTGGTGCCGCCGGTGTATTGCTGCACCGCGATATCACTGCCATTGATCTGTACCGGTGTCGGCGTGTGGCGTTTCGCCAGAAGGGCCTCGAAGGAGTACAGCGCCGCGCCCTCGTTGCTGCGCGGAATTTTGGTCAGCTCTTTGGCCTTAACAACACTGAACAAGATTTTCTTGACCAGCGGGAGCGCATTGGGGAAGTGCGCGACAATCAGCTTTTTGATGTGACCCGCTTCGACAAGGGCTTGGCCCTTTTCGCAGATATTGGCGAGGTTGAGCGTCACCATGATGTCGGCACCCGCATTGCGGGTGATGTGCGTCAGCTCAGGGATGGTGTAGAGTGGGTTGCAATTCACCACCGTACCACCAGCCAATAGCGTACCGTAGTAGGCGATGGGGTAGAACGGGGTGTTGGGGAGCATGAGCGCCACACGCGTGCCCTTGGTGACCCCGAATTCTTTTTGCAGCGCACCGGCAAAGGCGCGGATTTGCTCAGCAAGCGAGGCAAAGCTGGTTTTTCCGCCTAGGAAGTCGAGAGCCAGACGATTGGGTTCGCGCGCGCAAGTGGCGAGGATTTGCTCATGGACTGGGGTCGTGTCGATCTCTGCGTCCCAAGCAATCGTTTCAGGATAGCTGTGGAGCCATGGGCGCGACTGCTTAGAGGTATCCAAAGAAGTGTCCAAGAGAAAATCCTCCAATAGTACTGCGCTGCGCGGAGCAGCTTGTCCCCCTCGCGTGTTGAATGAACTTTGTGTTCGGCTCTTTGGTCGATTTTTCCAACACGTATTGGAAACTATTCCACGGGTTTACGTTAGCGTCAATTGAGCGCTTGTGACTGCTCAGGGCACCAAATCAAGGTTTGCGTTACCACTGGCGATGAACCTATTGGTGTGTAAGTTGACGTATACGTAAACTTGGGTAAATTAAGTGGGCGTCGCGCTTGAGTTCTGAATAGGCCTTGGGTGCGCGCTGAGGAGTAGCCGCGGCAAGTATTCGCGGACGAGGAGACAGTGGCGATCCAAGCCTTCGGGTGTGGTGCGCTTGTGGAGGATAGGGGTATGACCCTGTTGCTGATCGTGATCAGTTTGATCGTTTTTGCCGCTTTGGCCGTGCGCGAAAGTGCGCTGTGGCAATGGGGAGCGGCAGTGGTGGTCATCGGCCTTGCCTCCGGTTTCCATTTTACAGCGGACGGGGCCAATTATGCTCTGGGCTTCGGGAGCTGGCTCCTGCTTGTTTTCGGCGCGCTGCTGTTGCTGCTGGCGATAAAGCCACTGCGCCTCGCGGTGCTGACGACGCCCGTTTATGGCGCTGTGAAATCCATTCTTCCCAAGGTGAGCCGCACTGAGCAGGAAGCGCTGGACGCGGGTACTGTCGGTTGGGATGCCGAGCTCTTTTCCGGGCGTCCGAACTGGGACAAACTGACCCAAATCCGCCCGCTGACCCTCTCGGCTGAAGAGCAAGCTTTTTTGGATGGCCCGACCGAGCAGGCATGCCAGATGCTCGACGATTGGGATATTCGCCATAACCGCGCGGACCTGTCGCCTGAGTTGTGGCAGTTCCTGCGCGACAAGGGATTTCTGGGCATGCTGATTGCCAAGGACCACGGTGGCCTTGGGTTTTCGGCGCAGGCACAGTCGATGATTGTGTCCAAGATTGCCAGCCGTTCGGTGGCGGCGGGGATCACCGTTATGGTGCCCAACTCGCTCGGACCAGGCGAGCTGCTGGAGAAATACGGCACACCGGCACAAAAGGAAAAATATCTCCATCGTCTGGCGATCGGTCAGGATGTGCCGTGCTTTGCGCTGACGGGCATTCACTCCGGCTCTGACGCCGGCGGTATGCGCGATATTGGTGTTGTGACCAAGGGCATGTGGAATGGCGAGGAGGTGCTGGGGGTCAAGCTGTCGTTCGACAAGCGCTATATTACGCTGGCCCCGGTGGCGACGCTGGTTGGTTTGGCGTTTCTTCTCAAAGATCCGGACAATCTGCTCGGCCGTGGTGCTGACGTTGGCATCACGTTGGCGCTGGTTCCGCGCGACCATCCGGGCCTTGATATTGGTCGTCGTCACTTCCCATCGCGCCAAGCCTTTATGAATGGTCCGGTGCGGGGCAAGGACATGTTCGTGCCACTCGATTATCTGATCGGTGGCGTGGATTATGCCGGTCAGGGTTGGCGCATGCTGATGGAGTGTCTCTCCACGGGCCGCGCGATTTCACTGCCTGCGATTGGCACGACATCGATCAAACAAACGCTGCGCACGACTTCTGCCTATGCGCGTATCCGTCGCCAGTTCGGCATCCCCGTTGGGATCATGGAAGGCGTGGCGGAGCCGCTCGGGGAGATGGTTAAGCGCGCCTATATGTATGAAGCGGCGCGGCGGTTGACGGCGTCGATGGTTGATGAAGGGCAGCGTCCGGCGGTTATCGCGGGGCTGCTCAAATATACAACCACGGAAGCCATGCGCGACAGCATGGACGAGGCTTTCGATATTCAAGGCGGGCGCGCCATTCAGGATGGTCCGAAGAATTATCTGTTTGGCGGGTATATGGCGATCCCGGTGGCGATCACCGTGGAAGGGGCCAATATTCTCACCCGTACGCTGATGACCTTTGCGCAGGGCGTGCTGCGGGCGCACCCTTATTTGCTCAAAGAAATTCAGGCGGTTCAGAACAAGGACCGCAAGGCGGGCCTCGACGCGTTCGATCTCGCGTTTGGTGGGCACACCAAATTTATGCTGCGCAATATTGTGGCGAGTTTCCTGCACGGGGTGAGCAATGGCGCTTTCGCCTCGTCTCCCAATGAAGGGCCGATGGCGGGGCATTATCGCAAGCTGCACCGCTATTCGCAGGCCTTTGCGCTGGTGGCGGATTGGACCACGGTGGTGCTCGGAGGTTCGCTCAAGCAGAAGCAGAAGATTTCGGGCCGCATGGCTGACCTATTGGGCGAGCTTTATCTGATGTCGGCAACGCTCAAGCGTTTTGACGAGGAAGCGCGCATTGAGGAAGATAAGGCACTGGTCGACAGCATCATCGCCGACCGCATTGCCAATATCGAAAAAACCTTCGGCGAGGTGTTCGACAATTTCCCGAACCCCGTCTTTGCTTGGGCGATGCGCATTCTCTGCTTCCCCTTCGGTCGCCATGCCAAACGCGCATCCGACAGGGCCAACTATCGCCTGGCTAAGGCTGTGTTGGTGCCGGGTGGGTTCCGCGATCGCCTGACGACGGGTGTTTATATCTCCAATGATCCTGACGATGTGACCGGGGTGTTGGAGGATGCGTTCAAGAAGGTCGTCGACGCCGAAGAGATCGAAACGCGCTTCATCAAGGCATCGCGTAAGGGTGTTATCGAGCGTCGTCTTGATCGTGATGCGATTGCTGATGCGGTGGCCGCTGGTGTGCTCAACGACAATGAGGCGGGCATCATGCGGGCGGCCGACGAGGCCACCGAGCGTGCCGTGCAGGTTGATGATTTTGCGATGACCGTGTTGGATAAGACCGCGCCACGATCGGCGGCGGAATAGGGATCGGAGGAAAGAATGGCAACTGCAATCGCAGAGACCAAGTTCTGGAATTTCACTATCGATCTCGAAAAGATTGGTTGGCTGACGATCAATACTCCAGACGCGCCGGTCAACACGCTGAGCCGTGCGGCGCTGATGGAATTGGAAACACTGGTTGCCCATTTTGAGGAGATGCAGACGACCGGCGAGTTGATGGGCGTTGTTCTGCTCTCCGGCAAAGACAGCGGCTTTATCGCGGGCGCTGATGTCGCCGAGTTTGATAGTCTGAGTGACTTCTCGGTTCTGCCAGACGCGCTGCGTCGCACCCACACCATCTTCCAGCGCTTGGAGAGCTTAAAGATTCCGGTTGTGGCCGGTATTCATGGGTTCTGCTTGGGCGGGGGGCTGGAGCTAGCACTGGCCTGCCACTACCGTATTGCCGTCAATGACGAGAAAACTCGTATTGGCTTCCCTGAGGTCAACCTTGGGATTTTCCCCGGGTTTGGCGGGACGGGACGCTCTATCCGTCAGGCCGGGCCGGTTGATGCTATGCAGATCATGCTGACGGGCAAGATGCTACGCGCCGGGGGGGCGCGTGGGCTCAACCTTGTCGATAAGCTGGTGCGGCATCGCGATATGCTGGCCTGGGAAGGCCGCAAGGCTGTGCTGCAAAAGCGCAAATCCGAGCAAGCCGCGCCGTATAAGAAGGCCATGGCTCTGCCCGGTGTTCGTGGATTTATCGCCAATAAGATGCGCGAGCAGGCGGCCAAAAAGGCGCCAAAGGCGAATTATCCGGCTCCCTATGCGCTCATCGATTTGTTCGAGGAGCATGGCAATGATTGGCGCGTGATGGCACGCGGCGAAATCGAAGCTATCACCCCACTGATGGGTGGCCCGACCGCGAGCAATTTGCGTCGTGTGTTCTTTCTCTCTGAAAAGCTCAAAAAGCAGGGATTGAAGGGCGCGAAATTTGCGCGTGTTCACGTCATCGGGGCAGGCGTCATGGGCGGCGATATTGCCGCGTGGTGCGCTTATCGCGGGATGAGTGTGACGCTTCAGGATCTCGATTTAGAGCGCATTCAGCCGGCGCTGGATCGGGCCAAGAAGCTCTTTAAAAAACGCTATAAGAAAAAACACGAGGTCGATGCGGCGATGCTGCGCCTCACGCCTGATCCGCATGGCACAGGAGTGCCGCGCGCCGATGTGATCATCGAGGCGGTGGTGGAAAAGCTTGAGGTCAAGCAGAGCATTTTCTCTGGCGTCGAAGGCAAGTTGAAACCGGGTGCGATCCTCGCGACGAACACCTCGTCGATTGAGC
The DNA here is from genome assembly GCF_014127105.1 of Devosia sp. MC521. Taxonomy (NCBI): domain Bacteria; kingdom Pseudomonadati; phylum Pseudomonadota; class Alphaproteobacteria; order Hyphomicrobiales; family Devosiaceae; genus Devosia; species Devosia sp. MC521. The sequence goes on along the minus strand of NZ_CP059902.1, from coordinate 3,091,724 downwards.
TTGAACGCATCGCCGAAGCGCTCAAGGACCCCAGCCGCTTGATCGGCTTGCACTTCTTTAATCCAGTGGCGCAACTGCCATTGGTTGAGGTGATCCGCTCGACCTTTAACGACGATGAAGCCATTGGTAAGGGCGCAGCTTTTGCGCTCGCTATCGGCAAATCGCCAGTGGTGGTGAAGTCTGCACCGGGCTTCCTCGTGAACCGTGTGCTCATGCCTTACATGCTGGGCGCTGTGGAGCGCGTTGAAGCGGGCGAAAGCAAGGAATTGCTCGACGCGGCAGCAGTTGCGTTTGGCATGCCGATGGGGCCGATCGAGTTGATGGATACGGTTGGGCTGGATGTGGGCAAGTCGGTTGCGACTGAGCTCGGGCATGCGGTGCCGGAAAACAGCATTTTTGCCACGCTGATTGCGCAAGGCAAGCTTGGGCGGAAGTCCGGAGAGGGCTTCTATTCGTGGAAGGACGGCAAGGCCGTGAAGGATGCAGCGCCAGAGCATCCTGATCTCGTCGGGCTGGGCCGCGAGCTGGTCAAGCCACTGGTTGATATGACCGAAGTTGTGGTCCGTGAAGGCGTGGTGGCCTCGCCTGAGCTGGCCGATATCGGTGTGATTTTCGGCACGGGTTTTGCGCCATTTCTGGGTGGGCCGATGAAGGCCCGTGCAGACGGCCGGGCGTGAGGGGGAAGACAATGACTGAAGTGAAACGCGTTGCCATTGTCGGTTCGGCCCGCATCCCGTTTGCACGCGGCGGTACGGCATATGTCGAGGAAAGCAACCTCTCGATGTTGGCGGGGACGCTGCGCGGGATTTCCGACAAATACGGGCTTAAGGGCGAAAAGATTGATGAGGTTATCGCCGGTGCAGTGATCAATCATTCGCGCGATTTCAATATCGCGCGAGAGGCCTTGCTCGACGCCGGGCTGTCGCCGCGCACGCCGGGAACGACCATGCAGATTGCCTGCGGTACCAGCTTGCAGGCGGCCTTGGTTCTGGCCGGCAAGATTGCTTCGGGGCAAATCGACAGCGGTATCGCGGCGGGCTCAGACTGCGTGTCAGACAGCCCAATTGTTTTCGGGCCGAAGTTTCAGCATCGCCTTCTCAATGTGAATGCTGGGAAAACTCCGGGCGACAAGTTCAAGGCGTTCAAAGGGTTTTCGTTTGGCGAGCTGACGCCGGTTGCGCCCTCGGTCAACGAACCGCGCACGGGCCTATCGATGGGTCAACATTGCGAGCTCATGGCGCGTGAATGGAACATTGCGCGGGCCGATCAGGATGCGCTGGCTGTCGCCAGCCATCGCAACGCCAGCGCTGCCTATGAAGAGGGCTTCCACGACGATCTCGTGGTGCAGCATGCGGGCCTTGTGCGGGACAATAACGTGCGGGCCGACGCCAATCTTGAAAAAATGGCGACGCTCAAACCGGCCTTTGACAAAACCTCTGGCTACGGCACGTTGACCGCGGGCAATTCGACCCCGCTCACCGATGGCGCGGCCAGCGTGCTTTTGGCGAGTGAAGACTGGGCTAAAGCGCGGGGTCTGCCGATTCTTGCTTATCTCACCACAGGGCGGGTGGCGGGCAATGACTTCGCCCATGGCGAAGGGCTGTTGATGGCACCGACGATTGCGGCGAGCGACATGCTCGATCGGGCGGGCCTGAGCTTTGCCGATATCGATTACTTCGAGCTGCATGAGGCGTTCGCAGCGCAGGTCTTGTGTACGCTTAAAGCTTGGAATGATCCCGAATATTGCCGGACAGTCCTTGGCCGTAACGACGTGCTTGGCCCGATTGATCGCGCAAAGATCAATGTGAAGGGCTCTAGTCTTGCCTATGGGCACCCATTTGCAGCGACGGGGGCGCGCATTCTGGGACTAACGGCAAAGCTGGTTTCGGGGCAGGCTGGTAAGAAAGCCTTGATCTCGGTGTGCACTGCCGGTGGCATGGGCGTGACTGCTCTGGTAGAGGGAGCGGCATGAGTGATAACGTCGTAAAATTCCGTCGCCCTGAGAAGAAGCCAGAACCAAAAGCGCCCAAGCCTAAACAGACTTGGCCGAGTTGGTTACCTTTCGCCGTGCTCCTTGCTGTGGCTGTAGTGATCTATCTTTTTCAAATGTGATGTCCGCTTAGACATGCTGGACAATAGCGGGCGCGCCTTGATTTATGAGGGTGCGCCCGCTTTGTATTCACAAACCAGTTTGCCGCGCGAAATCAGGCTGTTGTGGCACCACATAGTTCAAGCCTAACTGTTCGTATGAACAGATATTTCATAGTTGTTTTGAGTTCTGGCAAGTTTCACTTGTCAGTAGACGGATTTGCACGATACCGTCCAATGATCTTGGCAAAGGAACTGCCAAGCTGAGTTGAAGTTGGGCAATGAACAACTTCCCCCAAGGGATAATTATAGGAGATGGGACCATATGAAGTTCACGACAGCTTTTAAGGCAGTCGCGACCGCCGGCGTTATGGCGTTGTTGATGAGCACGGCAGCTTCTGCTGTGACACTGCAGTTGCACAACGGTGGTGATCCGGGAACTCTGGACCCGCATAAGGCGTCGGGCGACTGGGAAAACCGCGTTATCGGCGACTACATCGAAGGTCTGCTCACCGAAAGCCCAAGCGCTGAAGCTATTCCGGGCCAGGCCGAGTCCTGGGATATTTCGGAAGACGGCACAGTCTATACCTTCCACCTGCGTGACGGTATTGCTTGGTCGGACGGCACCCCAGTGACCGCTGGCGACTTCGTGTTCGCATTCCAGCGCTTGTTTGATCCAAAGACTGCTGCCGACTACGCGTATCTGCAGTTCCCGATCAAGAACGCTGAAAAGATCAACTCGGGCACAATCGCTGAGTTGAACGAACTTGGCGTCAAGGCAATCGACGACAAGACGCTCGAAATCACGCTGGAAGCTTCGACCCCATTCTTCCTTGAAGCGCTGACGCACTACACCGCTTACCCAGTGCCAAAGCACTTGGTTGAGAAGGTTGGCGACGATTGGACTAAGGTCGAAAACATCATCGGCAACGGCCCATACCTGATCAAGGAATGGCTGCCAGGTTCGTATGTTCGCTCTGAAAAGAACGCTGACTATTACGACGCTTCCAACGTGAAGATCGACGAAGTCTTCTACCACGTTCTGGAAGATCAGGCTGCAGCGCTCAACCGCTACCGCGCTGGCGAATTCGACATTCTGACCGACTTCCCATCTGACCAGTATCAGTGGCTGCAGGACAACATGCCTGGCCAGGCACACGTCACGCCATTCCTGGGCATCTATTACTACGTGCTGAACCAGGAAGAAGGCGAAGTTCTTTCCGACGTTCGCATCCGTGAAGCGCTTTCGACCACCGTCGTTCGCGACGTGATCGGGCCAGATATTCTGGGTACGGGCGAGCTGCCAGCTTATGGTTGGGTCCCACCGGGCACTTCCAACTATGTTGAAAATGCTTACCATCCAGCTTGGGCTGACACGCCATATGAAGAGCGCGTCGAAAAGGCCAAGGCACTGATGACTGAAGCCGGTTACGGCCCAGACAAGCCTCTGACCCTGCAGCTGCGTTACAACACCAACGACAACCACCAGCGTATCGCTGTGGCACTTGCTGCCATGTGGGAACCGTTGGGTGTGAAGATCGAGCTGTTCAACGCTGAAACCGCAGTGCACTACGACGCTCTGCGCGCAGGCGATTTCCAGGTTGGCCGCGCTGGCTGGCTGCTCGACTACAACGATCCATCCAACACGCTCGACCTTCTCAAGGACGGCGTTGATCAGGCCGGTACGATCAACTGGGGCAATAACTACGGTCGCTATTCGAACGACGAGTTCAATGCGCTGATGGTCCAGGCTTCGACCGAACTTGATCTGGTCAAGCGTGGCGAACTGCTCGCTGCAGCAGAAAAGATCGCCATGGATGAGTTCGCTGCAATCCCGATCTACTGGTACGTGTCTAAGGACGTCGTCTCGCCAAAGATTTCGGGCTTTGAAGCAAATCCGAAGAACATCTTCCGTACCCGCTGGCTGTCTAAGTCCGAGTAACCGAAGTTAAGTTTTTTGAGACCGTGGGGGCCAAAAGGCCCCCACGGCGCTTTTGTCCGGGAGAGGTGCTTCGCCTCTTCGGCCAAGGAGTTCGCTATAAATGCTGGCATATGCCTTTCGGCGTGTCTTGTCGGCGATCCCTATCGCTTTGATCGCTGTGACCGCCTGCTTCTTCATTCTCCGCCTAGCTCCCGGTGGTCCGTTCGACGGTGAGCGCGCGCTCCCGCCAACAGTGCTCGCCAATCTCAGAGCGCACTACAATCTCGATCAGCCGCTGATCGTTCAGTATTTCCTATATGTGTGGCGCTTGCTGCAGGGTGACCTTGGCCCATCGATGGTGATTGACGGGTTCAACGTTAGCGAACTCATCGCGATCGGCTTTCCATTCACCCTCACCATGGCGTTGTCGGCCTTTGTGATCGCGACGATTGTCGGGATGATCGCGGGCATGGTTGCTGCCGCTTATCAGAACAAGTGGCCCGACTATGTGTTGGTGCTGGGCGTGATGATCGGCGTGCTGATCCCGAACTTCCTGATGGCGGCACTGCTGCAGCTCTGGTTCGGCGTTTATCTGAAATGGGTGCCTGCGGGCGGTTGGGTCAGCGGCTCCTGGGTCCACTTGGTTCTGCCTGTCACCGTTTTGGCTTGGCCGCACGCTGGGCGTATCTCGCGCCTGATGCGCGGCTCAATGATTGAAACGCTCGGCACCAATTATGTCCGCACGGCACGTGCGAAAGGGCTTGGCGAGCGTCTGGTGCTGATGCGCCATGCGATCAAGCCGGCACTGCTGCCCGTCGTGTCCTATCTTGGACCTGGCCTTTCCTATCTCCTCACCGGCTCTCTCGCCGTGGAGCAGGTGTTCGGCCTGCCGGGTATCGGCAAATATTTCGTCACCGCCGCGCTCAACCGCGACTATGGCGTCGTTCTGGGGACCACCATCCTCTACATGTTCATTATTCTCGCGCTCAATCTGCTCGTGGACCTCGTCTACGCTTGGCTTGACCCAAGGGTGAGGTACCGCTGATGGCTGGTTTTACCGGTAAAGACCACGTTCTCACCGCCTATGCTGAAAAGCTGGCCACCGAAGCGCCAAAGGGTCGCTCGCTGGGGCAGGACGCGTTCAATCGCTTGAAAAAGAATAAGATGGCGGTGATCTCCATCTTCATTCTCGTAACAATTATCCTCGTCGCCTTCATCGGGCCGTATCTCGTGCCATGGAGCTATTCTCAGGTCGACTGGAGCAATATTCGCAAGCCGCCTGATTTTGACGCTGGCCACTATCTCGGCACAGACCAGAACGGGCGCGACATGCTCGCTCGTGTGCTTCAAGGCACGCAGATGAGCTTGGTCGTGGCCTTTGTTGCGACGCTGGTTTCGGTAACCATCGGTGTCGTCTACGGAGCCGTCGCCGGCTATTATGGTGGCCGCGTTGACGCCATCATGATGCGCTTTGTCGATATTATGTATGCGCTGCCTTACATCCTCTTCGTGATCATTTTGGTGGTGATGTTCGGTCGTAACCCGGTGCTGCTGTTTATTGGTATTGGTGCAATCGAATGGCTGACCATGGCGCGTATTGTGCGTGGGCAAACGCTCTCCATTAAGGAGAAAGAGTTTGTCGAGGCCGCGCGCGCTGGTGGGGTCAAGCCTTTCACCATCATCATGCGTCACATCGTACCGAACCTGACCGGTCCGGTTGTGATCTATGCGACGCTGACCATTCCAGAAATCATCATCGCGGAGAGCTTCCTCTCCTATCTCGGTCTGGGTGTGCAGGAACCGCAAACCTCACTCGGTACGCTGATCTCGGCTGGTGCGCCAGTTGCCGAAGTGATGCCGTGGTTGATGCTTGCGCCAGCCGCTGTGCTGATCACGCTGCTGTTCTGTCTCACCTATATCGGCGACGGTCTGCGCGACGCGCTCGACCCCAAGGACCGATAGGAGGCTGACCATGGCACTACTAGAAGTCAAAAACCTCAAGGTCGAGTTCGAGACCCCCGATGGCATCATCGAGGGCGTGCGGGACCTGTCCTATACGCTCGAGAAGGGCAAAACACTGGCCATCGTTGGCGAGTCGGGATCTGGCAAAACGCAGGGCGCTTTCGCCATTATGGGCCTATTGCCCAAAAATGGTGATGCGTCTGGTTCGGTGAAGTTTGATGGCAAGGAGATTCTCAATCTCCCCCGCAAGCAGCTCAACGAATATCGCGCCAAGCGTATTGGTATCATCTTCCAAGACCCGATGACGTCGCTGAACCCTTATCTGCGCATCTCGCGGCAGATGACTGAGGTTCTCCAGCTCCACAAGGGCATGAGCTATAATGCAGCGCTTGCGGAAAGCGTGCGCCTGCTTGAGGCGGTGCGGATTACCGATGCGAAGAATCGCATTCACCTGTATCCGCATGAGTTCTCGGGCGGCATGCGTCAGCGCGTGATGATCGCAATGTCGTTGCTGTGTAGCCCGGAATTGCTCATCGCAGACGAGCCCACAACAGCCCTCGACGTGACAGTTCAGGCTGAAATCATCGATCTTCTCGTGGATCTACAAGAGGATTTCGGGACGTCGATCATCCTGATTACCCACGATCTTGGGATTGTCGCGGGCACGTGTGAGGACACGCTGGTGATGTTTGGGGGTAAGGTGATGGAATATCGCAAGACCGCCGATATTTTCGCCAGTCCCGAGCATCCCTATACCAAGGGGCTGTTGGCGGCATTGCCGCGCTTGGACAAGCGAGTCGAACGTCTTTCCACCGTCTCCTATGACTTCATGACAGGGGCGCGCCAAGCATGAGTGACCGCGAACCAATTCTGAAAGTCCGCGATATCAGCGTGGACTTTAGTCTTCCGCCAAGCACGCTCTTCGGCAAGAAACGCGTCCTGCATGCGGTCAAGAATGTCTCGTTCGACCTCTATGCGGGCGAGACACTGGGTATTGTCGGCGAGTCGGGTTCTGGAAAGTCGACGCTCGCGCGAGCCGTGTCGCGGCTGGTGCAGGCAACCGGGGGCACATCGCACTATTTGGGTAAAGACATCCAGACCATGACCAGCAACGAGCTTCTGGCTCTGCGCAAGGACATTCAGATGGTGTTTCAGGACCCACTGGCGTCGCTGAACCCGCGTATGACGGCAGGGGCGATCATCGCCGAGCCGTTGCAGACCCATGAGCCGCGTGTGACCAAGGCCGAACGCACAGCACGCGTGATCCATATGATGGAGAAGGTTGGGCTGCAGGGCTCGATGATCAACAAATACCCGCACGAGTTCTCGGGCGGCCAATGTCAGCGTATCGGTATTGCGCGCGCCTTGATCACCAACCCCAAGCTGGTGGTGTGTGACGAGGCCGTATCAGCGCTCGACGTGTCGATCCGGGCGCAGGTGATCAACCTTCTCATGGACCTCCAGAAAGAGCTTGGCATCTCCATGCTCTTCATCTCCCACGACATCGCCGTGGTTCGGCACATCGCGCAGCGCGTGATGGTGCTCTATCTCGGGGAAGTGGTGGAAATTGGCGACGTGGCGCAGGTGGTGGAAGATCCACAGCATGCCTACACCAAGAAGCTGATCGCGGCCGTGCCGGTTCCAGATCCGGTTGTTGAGATGGAGCGGCGTGAAGAACGGCGTCGCCTCCGCAAGGCTGCGCAGTCGGCAGCGTAAAGCGTCCGGCAGGCTTAAATGGAGCGGGGGTGAGTCTCAGACTCGCCCCCGCTCCTTTGTAATTGATGTCTTGTTGACGCCGCGCACAGGGTCCCGATTGCCCGAAATGGCGCGAAATCCACGCCTCATGGCCTGTAATTGCTCGGGATTTCCACAGGACAGGGCCAGAATAGACAAGAGTCTAGAGTTTAGGATTTCTGCGCGTCTGCCGCGTTGACAGGCTCCGACGTATTCCCTATGAAGGGGCAAGTTTCCGGGCGCCTAGGCGCCTCTTTTGTTTGACCGAGGATACCAAGATGAAGATCCGCAACTCGCTCAAGGCGTTGATGACGCGCCATCGCGCGAATAAACTCGTCCGCCGTCGCGGCCGGGTTTACATCATTAACAAGGTGGACAAGCGCTTCAAGGCCCGTCAGGGCTAATACGCTTCCCAGCAAGAATTGCTTGACAAGGCCCGCATAAACATGCGGGCCTTGTTTTTTATTGGGCTGGTGAAGGTTGGGGGACCTGATGCCGCTATCGCACACGCTTACGGTGACTGTGGACAGGCCGTATCGCCAGGTTGATACGTTCATGTCTGACCCAAAGAACTTCGGCAAATGGGCCGCCGTGGTTCCCGGGACGTATAGAAAGCAAGAGGGTGGGGACTGGCTGGCCGAAGTGACCTTCGGCGGGGTGAGGCATATCCGCTCCGTTCCCGGCCTCGGAAACGGCATTTATGACCATGCGGTGTTCCGGCCCGGAGAGATACCGTTGTTTATGCCAATGCGCGCTATGCGCTATGGCGAAAAGACGGAGGTGCGGTTCACCTTCGTTCAGCGCTCCGACATGTCGGTTGATTCTTTTCACGACACTATCGCCTGTATTACCCGCGATCTGACGCGCCTTAAGGATGCGATTGAAGCGGACTACTATTCCACCGATCAAGTGAACAATGTTTTCGCCTTTAGAGCGTGAGTTTTAGCGTTCTCAAACTGCGCTCGCATGGGTTTGGGGTGAATATTTGCGCGTAACTGCATATTAACTATAAATGTTCATGCTCTTCGGAAATTCCGGAGGGGTTATGCTTAAGCTTTTAGGGTCGATTGTTTTAGTTTTTTCAGTAACGCCGGTTGTTGCTGCCGATTTGTATCTGCCAGATTTTGGCAATTCTGCGATTGCGTATGCTGGTCCGGCACATGACTGGACAGGGTTTTATGCTGGTGTGTACGGCTCCTACACGGGCGGCATAACCAGTACGACAAATACGAGTAGCGGTGTGGTGACAGACGTTACAATGCGCGGCGCAGGGCTCGGCGTCACTGTTGGTGCTAACTATCAATATGAGCAGCTGGTTTTTGGTGCTGAAGCTGATCTGGGCTGGTCCGGTGCTACCGGCACAACCGCATGCGTAATCCTGACGACTTCCGATTGCTCGGCAGATATTCGCTGGTCCGGGACGCTGCGGGCTCGCGCCGGTATCGCCCTAGACTCGGTGTTGCTGTTTGGTACAGCTGGTCTTGCCGTCGCTGAGGGCGTGGGTAAGACAACGCCAGCACTCACCGGTACCGATGGTATTTATTCTGCCGGATTTGTTGGCTGGACGGCAGGCGTTGGCGCCGAGGTCAAGGTGACCGAGGCGATTTCGCTCAAGGCCGAATATAATTATGTCGATTACGGCAAGAAGACCGCGCCGGTCGGCGCGCTGGGTAACGACCCCTATGACATTCACGCCAAGGCGCATGTCGGTAAGCTTGGGATCAACTACCACTTCTAATACGGGCTCCTTCCTGAGGCCCAAAGAAAAGCCCGCCGAAAGGCGGGCTTTTCATATTCATACTAGGCTTGCAGCGTTTAGCTGGAGCCAGCGCCATCCTGACGGACGAAGGCGATGCGCAGCATATTGGTGGCGCCAGGAGTGCCCAGTGGCACACCAGCGGTGATGGCAATGCGGTCGCCTGGGCGGGCAAAGCCTTCCTGGTAAGCGATGACGCAAGCGCGATCGACCATGTCTTCAAGGTTCACTGCGTCTTCAGTTTGAACGCAATGGATGCCCCAGACCACCGACAGGCGGCGATTGGTGCGAAGGTTTGGCGACAGTGCAATGATTGGCTTGGAGGGGCGCTCACGGGCTGCGCGGATCGCGGTCGAGCCGGATGCGGTGTAGGTGAGAATCGCGGCCAGATCGAGCGTTTCAGCAACCTGACGGGTTGCGGCGGAAATCGCATCGGCTGCAGTGGCTTCTGGCTCGGTCTGTGCGGCGCGGATAATGCCACGGTAGTTTGCATCGCTTTCAACGGCGATGGCCACCTTGTTCATGGTTGCCACAGCTTCGACCGGGTACTGGCCCGATGCGGATTCTGCCGAAAGCATGACAGCGTCAGCGCCTTCGAAGACTGCGATAGAGACGTCCGAAACTTCTGCGCGGGTCGGGACCGGTGCGGTGATCATCGATTCCAGCATCTGGGTAGCGACGACCACTGGCTTGCCGTAGCGACGGCACATGCGGATCATGCGCTTCTGCAGGCCCGGAACGGTTTCCAGCGGCAGTTCAACGCCGAGGTCGCCACGGGCAACCATGATGGCGTCAGACAGCTTGACGATGTCCTCAAGGCGCTCGATGGCCTGTGGCTTTTCGATCTTGGCCATAACGCCAGCACGACCCTGAACGATCTTGCGGACGTCGATAATATCTTCTGGGCGCTGAACGAAGGAGAGCGCGATCCAATCGACTTCAGCCTTCAGGGCTTCGAGAAGGTCAGCGTGATCTTTTTCGGTCAGTGCGCCGGTGGGGAGCAGGGTGTCCGGAAGGGACACGCCCTTCTTGTCCGAGAGCTTGCCGCCATAGACGACTTCAGTCTCAATGGCGCCGCCTCCGACTTTAGTAGCCTTGAGCTGCAGCTTGCCATCGTCTAGCAGGAGACGGTCGCCGACCGAGACGCTTTCGATGATTTCTGGATGCGGCAGGTAAACGCGCTGTTCGTTGCCCTGATCGTCATTTTGACTATCGAGCGTGAACTTTTGGCCTGCGACGAGATTGATAGAGCCCTGTGCGAACTTCCAGACGCGCAGCTTGGGGCCCTGCAAATCGGCGAGAATGCCGATTGGGTGCTTGAGACGCGCTTCGACATTGCGGATCCGCTTGACGGTCTGATGCAGAACCTCGTGGCTCGCATGGCTCATATTGATCCGGAAGACGTCGGCACCGGCCTTGGCCAGCTCCTCGATCATAGTCTCCTCGTGACTTGCTGGCCCGAGGGTTGCGAGGATCTTCGCGCGTCTGATCCGTCTCATTGCGTGTCCGTGTCTTCTGAAGTTAGAGGTGCGTCGGGGTCTACCAGAAAAGCTGGCTCTTCAAGATCTTCGCCCAAGTCCGGGCCGACAACGCTTGGTAGACCATCGCTTTCGGTCAATTGTAGCGTCCAGTCGGTACGGTTCTGCGTGTCAATTTCAAAGAACCCGGTGCGCTCATACCCGCGGGCGAGGCAATCCTCAACCCCGAATATCGTGAAGGTCTCGTCTCTGGTACACATGAAGACTTCGCCATCCCAAGATCCGCCGCCGACATCATCAACAGCGTAGAGATAGAAAAAGCGTTGTTGTAGGTTGCCTTGGTAGAGAACACGGCAGTCGCCAGGAGGGGCCTGCCACCAACCTTCACTCATCCAGCCACGCTCTGCACGATAGCCGAGCGAGACTGATATGAGGTTTCCAGTTTCGTTACAAATGCGGAGGTCTGCCTTGGCGGGCACAGCCAGGGCAAAAAAGCCACCAAAACTCGCAAGCAAAATTGCAGATCCGAGGCGGATGCGGCGCACGTGCGATCCCGAATTCATTGAAAAATGTACTACCGTTTTGACCCTAAGCGGAAGGTGAGGTCAACTGATAACGCTTGGATATGACGGAAACATGGAGTTGTTATCACAAGCGGTGGCGCGCTGTGTGAATCCGCGCACAAAGGGGTTGAACCCAAACCGCCCTTGGGGTTGATGGGGAACAAGACTATTTATTCATTTCTCCGAGTCAAAACAGGCGCCAAGCCGCCAGTTTCGGCAGCGATCTACAAGAGGTTATCATGGCCGTCGAAGACAGCGTCGCACAGGACCAGCTGCGTGCGTTCATCGAACGCATCGAGCGTATGGAAGAAGAAAAGGCGGCAATTGCCGCTGATATCAAGGAAATTTATGCCGAAGCCAAGGGCAATGGCTTTGACACCAAAATCCTGCGCAAGATCGTGACGATCCGTAAGCAGGATCACAATGAGCGCATGGAGCAGGAAGCGATTCTCGAGCTCTATATGAGCGCGCTGGGCATGGTGGACGCTCCATCCGACGACTAAGAGTTGTCCTGCCGTTAAACAAAACTCCCGCCCTGGTGCGGGAGTTTTTTTATGCGCCTAGGCCAAGATGTCGATCAGCGATTTTGTCATGTTTTGCGCGGCGTTAGCGACTTTGACATTGGCCTTGAAGTCGATTTCTGCGGTCATGGCGCTAATGAGTTCATTGCCGATGTCGACCTCGGCGTCGGGAATGCCACTGCGCGCAATCTGATTGGCACTGTGCTGAAGTTGGCTGGTCGCACGCGCCATGCCGCGGGTGGCAGTTGAGAGGGCGGAAATGGTCATCACGTTCCTCGCCGGGACAATGTCCCGAGTGTCTGCCCTAGGTCATGAACAATCCGCCAAACTTTCATTTCAAAGGTGATGATCTGTCAGAATAATGGGTAATGACAGTAGTTTCGCATAATCCGCTGTTTACTTTGATCGTATAGCGTACTGGCACGACTTGGTTTGTGGCGAATACGTGCGCATAGCTTAATTCATTGAAATATAAAGATCTTTGTCTTGCGCTGTGTGGGAGGGGCCACACGCATGTTGTCGTCGGGGAGGTACTATATGGAAATAAGCGCGCAGGACGCTCGTCTGCAATTTATTGGTTTAGCCCGCGATGAGGCCCGCACAATGGCGCCGATCTCGGACAAGGTGGAGGCATTGATCGCCAGTGCGCTCGCTGTGTTCTACGCAAGGCTCGATAATGAACCCGAGGTGGCTAAACTTTTCTCCTCCAAAGCGAGTGTAGAGCGCGCACAGGCGCGCCAAACTACGCATTGGCAAAGCCTGGCGCGCGGGCAGTTTGACGAAGCTTATTTTGCCAGAGGTAAGGTCATCGGGGATATCCATGCCAAGATTGGTTTGGAGCCAAGGTGGTACATGGGCGGATACGCCCTCATTCTGGAGCATTTGCTGATTGGATTGCTCGAAGAAGACGAGCCAAACTTTTGGCATAAGCGTGGCACTAGGCTGGCACAAAAGGGCGCCACGAGGGGCGCCATTGGGGCTTTTGCGAAAGCCATTGTCCTCGACATGGAAATTTCCGTCAGCACCTATTTCGATCAGATCAGCGCCGAGACGGCGCGGCTTAATGGTGCACTCGGCGATGTGGTGGCGAGCGCTACCAATGGGGTGTTCGATAAACGGATCGAGGCGAACTACGCCAATGATGATCTGAACCGCCTGGCTGAGCGCGTGAACGGGCTTATGGCGGTGATTGGCACCCAATTGGCCTCAAATGGCGCGGCCTTGGAAGCGCTCGCGCGGGCCGATTTGAGCCAAAGGCCGAATTATGCAGCGGAGGGTGCTTTCGCGCAGTTGCGGGACAACATCGACCATGTGGCTGTGAACCTGACCAGTATTGTCGATGAGCTACGCGAAAATTCGAGCCAGCTGAAATCAACCACTGCTGAACTGGTGAGCGGCACGAGCGACCTGTCGGCACGAACCACCCAGCAAAGTGCAGCCGTTGACGAGATTGCCACAACGATCGGCGGGGCCTTCGAGCGGTTGGACCAATGCGCGCAGCAGGCGGATCGGGCCGAGAGCAGGACGATTGGCGTGCTCAATGATGTCGCCAAAGCAGAAGCTGTGATGAGCCAAGCGACCGACGCCATGGTGGACATTGGCACAGCGTCCCGGCAGATCGGCTCCATTATTGATCTCATCGACACAATCGCCTTCCAGACCAATTTGCTGGCGCTCAATGCTTCGGTAGAGGCGGCGCGTGCGGGGGACGCAGGCAATGGCTTTGCTGTGGTTGCTCAGGAAGTTCGGCGATTGGCGCAATCGGCAGCGGAAGCATCCAAAAAAGTGGGGGGCCTTGTGGAGCAGTGCGCGAGCATTGTCGATCATGGGACTGGCGTCGTCGGCTCTGCTGCAGAGCAGCTTGGCACCATCGCCGATGGCGTGCGCAAGTCATCGCAGGACACGACCGCAATTGCTGTGGCGACGCGGGAGCTTTTGGGCACGCTGGGTGAAGTGAACCGCGCGGTGCAACAGATTGATCAGATGACCCAGCACAATGCGGCGCTGGTCGAGCAGACCAATGTCGCTTTGGAGCAGACTGAAGCGCGAGCCAAAGGCCTCGATGCCATTGTCGACGTGTTTAAGGTTGAAAGCGTGAAACACCCTGCGCGGGCGATGGTGGGCGGTTTCTAACCCGCACAGTCACATTACCAGGCAATCATAAAGTCTTCGAAAGCGATGTCCTTGCCGATGGTCATATGACAATTGGCAGGGACGGCGTGCCACTCATTCTCATTGCTGACGAAAGGCTCGGACGCCACGGCTATGCCGCCGGACATGTGGCGCCAGTAAAGGCTGGGGGGCCTATCGTCACTGGCGCAGCGGAAGGCATGGAGATTTTCGCCGTCGCTCAAAATGGCGGTGAAACGCAGCGCTTCGGTGATCCCCTCATTGATCTGAAGGCGGTGACAGGCTTCGAGCGTTCTGGCGATGGCACGGGCAGGGTCTGTATCCAGCCCTTGTCCGAGCGCGGAGAGGAAAATCGCCTCGCTGTCAGAATTGCCGCGACGGCGACCATAGATCGGATCGGGAATGAGGGCTTCGACCGAGCGGCGAATGGCTGGATAGCCGCCGATCTGGCCATTGTGCATGAAGAGATGTTTGCCCGCCGAGAAGGGATGGCAATTGGAGAAGGAGACTTCCCCCGATGTGGCCGAACGCACATGGGCAAGAAAAAGCCTCGCCTCCACCGACCGGCAGAGCGAGGCTAGGTTGGCATCGGACCAAGCAGGGAGGGTGCCGCGGTAAACACCCGGCTCGGGCCGGGCGCCATACCATCCAATGCCACATCCGTCGCCATTAACGACGGTTTTGGCTTCACGCGCCGAAAGCGACTGACTGACGAGTGACGCTTCCGGCTCGATGAGCAGGGTGTCGAGATAAATCGGCTCTCCGGTATAGGCGAGGAACCGACACATAATTTAGGCCGCGATCTCGAGGTCGTTGGCGAGCGCGAAGCGGACGGCCGCATCGGCGTGAATGATGGTGGAGTCGTAGCCGGCAATACCGAGCTTGTCTGGATCGACCAGCATCGAGATTTCAGTGCAGCCCAGAATGACGCTGTCGATGCCGCGGGACTTCATCTTTTCAATAATGCCGAGGTATTTCTCGCGGCTGGTGTCGAGGATTTTGCCCTGGCACAGCTCGTCGAAGATGACGTCGTGGATGATCTGACGGTCTTCTGCGTCCGGGGTGACAATCTCGATGCCGAGATTGGCCATGCGTTCGGCATAAAAGCCGTGTTCCATGGTGTAGCGCGTTGCCAAGAGGAGTGGGCGCTTGCGGCCGTCGGCCTTCAGCGCCTTGGCGGTTTCTTCGATGATGCAGATCAGCGGAACGCCAGCCATGTCAGCGACGGGCTTGGAGACCAGGTGCATGGTATTGGTGCAGATGAGCACACAAGCTGCGCCAGCGCGGTTGAGGCTTGCGGCGGCGTGGCCCAAGAGATTGCCAGCATCTTCCCAACGGTCGGCCTTTTGGAGGGCAACGACTGTGGTGAAATCGAGCGAGCGCATCGCGATCTCTGCTGAGGCCAACCCGCCACGCATACGGCGGATCTCCTCGTTGATACGGCGGTAGTACACAGCGGTGGATTCCCAGCTCATACCGCCGATCAAGCCAATGGTTTTCATCACACAACTCCGAAATTCTTAAAGACTAGTGTGCCTGCAAGTGCTCGCCTCAAAATTGAGTTTTTGGGCCGCTTTGGTGGTGGTGACGCAAGTTGATTGCGCAATTTAGGTGTTTTGTGCAAACTGGCGACGAATTAATGGAGTGTTACGATGCTTGATGAGCGTGACCGGCAGATTCTAAGCCTGCTGCAAGCCAATGCGGATACGCCGCTCAATGAGATCGCCGAGGCGGTGTCTCTCTCGCCCAGCGCCTGTTCACGCCGTATCGCCAAGTTGAAAGAAGACGGCATTATCCGGCACAATCGGGCGGAGCTGGATCGGGGCAAGATCGGGCTACCGTCGACGATTTTTGTGATTGTGCGTACGGGGAGCCATGCTGCGGACTGGCTCGAGAAATTTCACGCGGCGGTGGATACGATCCCTGAGATCGTCGAGGTGCACCGGCTGACGGGGAATTTCGATTACATCATGAAATTGGTGCTGCCCAATGTCGAGCATTACGACGTGATCTATAAGCAGCTGGTCGGGCGCATCGAGATGTATGACATGTCTGCCTACATCTCGATGGAGACGGTCAAGCACGCCAGCGGCGTGCCGACCCATTATGCGCGCTAGGATTAGACCTGAGCGAGTGCTGCTGTCATGGCCGCTTGGTCGTAACCGAGCGTGGTCAGAGCGGTTTTGACGATGCCTGCACGGTCGAGACCGGACTGGGCATACATGTCAGCCTGTGTCGAATGCTCGAGGAATTCATCCGGGATCATCAGCGGGCGGAAGCGGAGCTTGCCGTCCAAGAGGCCGTTGGAGGCGAGGAAGGTCGCCACGTGAGCGCCGAAGCCGCCCTGACCGCCTTCTTCTGTGGTGATGAGGACATCGTGGGTCTGCGCCAGCTTGGCGATGAGTTCCTCATCGAGCGGCTTGAGGAAGCGCGCGTCGGCCACAGTGGGGTTGAGGCCGAGGGCCGCCAATTTATCTGCGGCCGCCAGTACTTCACCGAGACGCGTGCCGTAGGACAGCAGCGCAATCGTTGCACCCTGACGCACGATGCGGCCCTTGCCGATCTGCAGAATTTCGCCACGCGCGGGCATGTCGACGCCCATGCCGTCGCCACGCGGATAGCGGAAGCTGATCGGGCCATTGTCATAGGCCGCGGCGGTCGCAACCATATGGCGGAGCTCAGCCTCGTCAGCAGCGGCCATTTGGACGATGCCGGGGATCGCGCCAAGATAGGCGTTATCGTAATTGCCAGCGTGGGTCGGACCATCGGCGCCAACATAGCCAGCGCGGTCGATAGCGAAGCGAACGGGCAGATGCTGAATGGCGACGTCGTGCACGACTTGGTCGTAGGCGCGTTGCAGGAAGGTCGAATAGATGGCGCAGAAGGGTTTTAGCCCTTCGCTTGCCATGCCCGCGGCAAAGGTCACGGCGTGCTGCTCGGCAATGCCGACGTCAAAAATGCGGCTTGGGAAGAGCTCGGCGAATTTGTCGAGCCCGGTGCCCGAGGGCATAGCGGCGGTGACAGCGACAACGCGACTATCGGCTTCCGCTTCCTGGATGAGTGAGGAGGCAAAGACAGAGGTGTAGGACGGCGCGTTGGACGCGGCCTTGGCCTGAGCGCCCGTGACGACGTTGAACTTATTGACGCCGTGATATTTGTCGGCGGCGTTCTCAGCCGGAGCGTAGCCCTTGCCCTTTTTCGTCACCGCATGGATCAGAATTGGACCCTTGGGGAAATCGCGGGCATTTTCCAGAATGACAATGAGGTCATCAAGGTTATGGCCGTCGATTGGGCCGATGTAATAAAAGCCCAGCTCTTCAAACAGCGTGCCGCCGGTGAAGAAAGACCGAGCGAACTCTTCAGTCTTGCGTACGGGCTCGTGGAAAAACTCTGGGAGTTTTGAGACGACAGCTTTGGCGGCTTCCCGCGTGTTACGGTAAGCGGGGCCAGAGACGAGGCGCGCCAAGTGGCTGCGCAAAGCCCCGGTTGGCGGGGCGATCGACATGTCATTGTCGTTGAGAATGACGATGAGGCGCGCATCCATGGCGCCTGCATTGTTCATGGCTTCATAGGCCATGCCTGCGGACATCGAGCCGTCACCAATGACAGCGATGACGTTGCGCGGGGTGGACTGCAGCTCTGAGGCAACCGCCATGCCGAGACCGGCGGAAATGGAGGTTGAGGAGTGGCCCGCGCCAAAGGGGTCGTATTCGCTTTCGGCGCGGCGGGTGAAGCCGGACAGACCATCCTTTTGGCGCAGCGTGCGGATGCGGTCGCGGCGGCCAGTGAGGATTTTGTGCGGGTAAGCCTGGTGCCCAACGTCCCAGATGATGCGATCATGCGGGGTTTGGAACACGGCGTGCAGGGCGACGGTCAGCTCGACCACGCCAAGGCCAGCGCCCAGGTGCCCACCGGTCACCGAAACGGCGTCGATCATTTCCAGACGCAGCTCATCGGCCAGCTGGCGCAATTGCTCGCGCGGCAGCGCACGCAGTTCCGCTGGTGTCGTCACTTTGTCGAGCAGCGGTGTATCGGGCTTTTCGGCCAAGCTGGTCCCCGTCGAAAGGAAGAAAATCGCCGCCTGTTCTAGGCGGCGTCAGAAGCAATGGCAATGCGGCATGACTTGTCTGGAAAGCTTAGCGCAGGATAAGCGCAGCCGGCACGCACCGCAGATAGCAACTCCCACCGTGTTGAACGGTGGGAGGCAAGATTAGTTTCGTGCCAAAGAGAAGCGGTTGCTTGGCAGACCTTCGTCTGATTTCTGAAGGCCCAAGCTGCGGCTGCCCATCTGCGGAGCAGGGTCGAGACCAGCCTCATCGTAATCATAGATCACGGCAAAGTGGTCTGAGGTGAGCGCTTTTGGAACGGTCAGAATGTCGACCGCGTGCTCCAGATCGGGCGCGACGAAATCACGAGAATTGGTCGGAACCAAGCCTGCAACATGTGCTTCGAGCGCCTTTGCCAAAACTGTGTCTGGCACAGCGGAGGCCGTGAACGGGGTGTCAAAGAGACCGCCGTAAGCCGGGACTTCTGGCGAGAGCGCTGCTGTCTGCACAGCGCCGGTCGAGGCAACAACAGGGCGGCCCAGAGGGGGAAGCGCTGTTGGCAGAGCCGCTGGCGCGGAGGCGACCAGAGGTTGAGCCGCGGACGCGCCTTCGGTTTGCGGCATAGCCGGAGCATAGGCCGAGAGCAGCGCTGGCGCTTCCTCGCTCATATGCACACGTGGGGTCGGCATTGCTGGTGGCGCGAGAGCTGCCAGTGCCATTACCGCGTTCTCAGCATTGCCCGCGCGAAGGTCTGACGGGAGCGCTGTCGGCAAGGCAACGGCCACAGTGATGGGGCCGCGCAGCTCGTCTTCGGTCAGCGGTGCGCTGCCGACGGTCGAGAATGGCAATGTTGGGGTCGCGGCTGCGACCTGCACTGCTGGCTGCACTTCTGGCTGTGCTGCGGCCACGGCGACCGTTGGGCCCCCGAGGTCAGCAGGGCGCATCATCGGCATAACCGGGGCAATGGATGCGACGGCGAGAGGCGCTGCAGGCTGAGCCTGTGGTGTTGCGCGAGGGGCAGGCGCGGAGGCGACTTGCACTTGTGGCGCTGCTGCCTGCTGCTGATTGCCGCCGAACAGCATGTCCATGAGATTGCGACCGCCACCGGAGGCGGCTGGCGCTTCGGCAAATTGGGTGCCGCTGGAGGAGGAGCCATTGCATGGATAAGCGTGGCACTTTTTCCATTCCGCCAAGGCGACCTGATAGCCTTGTTGCGACAGCGGTTTGCCATCGTTTGGAAGGTGCATGGTGCGACCGTCGGGGAAGAGCTCATTCAGCTGCGCGCGGGTCATGCGCGGCCAAGCGCGCACCGAACCGGTATCAAGGTGAACGAAAGGGCTACCCGAGGATGGGTAATAACCGACGCCGCCCACCTGCTTGCGCATCGCTGCGGCGCGAAGGCGCGCGAGGGGTACGCCGGGGATGTAGAAATCCATAGCGGTGCCGCGCATGTGCTGGGAATTGTCGGCAACGCCAGACGAATTCTTGGCCAGCATGGCGTTGGTTTGCGGAGAACGATAAGCGGAGACAACGTGGATCGGCTGGGTGCCGCCGACGTCCTGATAGACTTCCCACACCAAATCGAACAGGCGCGGGTCCATTTTCGCTGGCTCGTTGCGGCGCCAATCGCGCAGCATAACGTTGAGCTGATTGAGACCATCCTGCACATAGCGACCGTTGCGCTTGAAGACGATGCGCTGAGTCTCTTTTGTGTGGGTGTAATGCAGATAAATGGCGCGCTCGTTAGCCGCCTGCGCCGGCAATGCCGACAGCAAGACAGGCAGGCTGAGAACAGCTACCAACGAAAGGCGCGCAAGGCGCTTCCAATTTTTCAAACCCAGTACCGTCACGCGAAACACTGCCCGGTTCTTTACAGATCAGGACGGAAGGTTAACGTTAAAAAGCAAACGAATGTCTTAACGCTAACCAGATGTGAACGAGAAAATCGCCCGTTCACATGAGTGTTATAGACCCCAAAAGCAGGCACAACCAAGGCAAAAGTGTGAACGCGCTGTTAGGGTTTATTTTCCGTTTACGGTGCCACTTCGCCCGGAATACTGGTGTCTGCCACGACATTTGGTGTGACCGGAGTGGCGCCTAAGCCCATGGCAGCAATCAAAGCTGCATGGTGACCATAAACGTCCGAAAAGTTTTGCATGGCACCAGTGCCGTCAACGCGGACGGTGAAATAGGCCAAGTGCACTGGAATCTGCTTTGTTGGATTAACCCAGCGTTCGGAGGGGCCAAACATGGCCTCAAGCGAGGTGCGTGAAATGTTGGGCTCGTTCGCCATTAGCGCATCGGCGAAAGCAAACGGATCTTCAACGCGGACGCAGCCATGGCTGAACGCACGCGAGGCGCGCGAGAAGAGGTTCTTCGATGGCGTATCGTGGAGATAAACGTCGTGCTTGTTGGGGAACAAGAACTTGATCTGGCCGAGCGAATTGCCTGGGCCAGGACGCTGACGAACGCGGAAGGGGAAATTACTCGCGGACACGGCGGACCAGTTGACCTGCCACGGGCTCACAACATCGCCGTTGTAGATGAGGTCCATGTTCTTGGCGTCGGTGTAGCCGTGGTTGTTCAAAACAGCCGGAGCGATCTCGCCCTTAATGATGGAAGTCGGGACATTCCAATATGGATTGACCACGAGATGGCGGATGCTGTCGGAGAAAACCGGCGTTTGGTTTTTGAATGTGCCGACGACGACGCGTGTGGTGTATTCTTCCTGGAAGTTGCGCTGAACAGACAGGCGGAACTCTGGGATGTTGACGAAGACGTTGAAGTCGCCGAGGTCGGACGGCATCCAGCGCCAGCGTTCCATATTGGCAATGATGTCTTCACGGCGGATTTCAGCGCCACCGTTGAGAGCGGAAATGGTCGCAGGTCCAATGACCCCGTCGACCTCTAGGCCTTGCGAGGCCTGGAAGGATTTGACCGCCTGGAAAGTGATGTCGTCATAGATGTCGGAGCCAAGGCTCGCCACCTGCAAACGCTCACGAATGGCGTGAACGCGCGGGTCTGTATTGCCGGGGCGCAGGGTCGGGCCGCCAGCGATTGGCGTCGGGCGATCCGTCGCAATTGTATTAAAGCTCGCGAGCGCCGCCTTGAGCGAGAGAAACTCGGGATGGGTTGGGCTCAACTCGTTCAGAACGGCAGCGGGGTCGGCACTGCGGGCCAAGCGTTCGAGCAGCGCCGCTTCATCAATCGACTTGGTTTTGATGTCGAGATTGGTGCTGATCGACTGCGGATTGATGCGGCCGTTGTGAAGGTGGTGGGCATAGCGCGTGGTGGCGCTGGTGAAGGCTGTTTCAAGCGTTGCCATCGCGACGGCATCGCCACCAACGCGGGTGAGGTCGATCTCGGCGGTCAGGTAGTCCTGCGGGCGCAGACCTTCGGCTTCAGCATTGCGAAACAGGGCGACGATTTTTTCAGCGGCCGGGGAGAAAGTCAGCTGGCCCGAGGTATCCTGGCTCAGCCAGATCGGCTCAAAGCTGCGTTCGCCATAAAGGAAATAGAGGCGCTGGGCCTCTTCATAGGCTGGAGTGCCTGCGCGGGCACTTGCATAGGCGGTCGAGAGACCTTCCTTGATCGTGCGGGCGAGTGGACTTTGTGCGGGGGCAATGACGATACGGGAGGTCGTCAGATTAGCGGCGGGTTGCGCCAGTGTAGGCTGGACGATGCTTGCTGCTGCCAGCAGAGCGACAAAACTTACGACGACCTTATTCATACCTGGCTCCAAGACGCACGCGGCACGGCCGACTCTGCCCCAAAACCTAGCCGCAAACTTGTCGATACTCCGTAAAGGTTAACGGGAGCAATCACTCCCGAACGTGTGAAGTCGGCCTGGTGCGATCCTGCAACGGGCCGACTTCTGATCGTATTAGAAGCGGTAGTTTACGCCAGCGCGGACAACCGAGAAACGCTGGGTGACGTCACGGGCCCCGCCAAAACCTGCATCGATGCCATAAGACTGGGTGCCCAGATCGACATAGAGGTACTCAGCCTTGAAGGAGAGGTTCTGGGTTGCCTGAGCTTCCAGACCAACACCTGCGGTCCAACCAAAGTGGTTTGCGTTGACCGTTGTGGTTGACGCACCGCTCTTAGTTTCAGCAGCGCCGCGGCCAAAGGCAACGCCGAGGGTTGCAAATGGCATAACCTGACCAACCGGGATACCGGCACGCGCGCGAACGGTCGAGAAGAATTCTGTGCGCTGTTCGAACTTGGTACCGCCCGTCAGGGTTTCCTTGTGGACCGGACCACCGAACTGGATGTCAGCTTCGCCGCCGAGGACGAAGCCGCCCATGTCCATGTTGTAGCCAGCCTGAGCGCCAAGATTGAAACCGCCGCTGTTGTGCTTGCCACCGGTAACAGCAGCACCACCGCCCGCTCCGTCAATTTCGGTCTGACCGAAGGCATAGCCCCCGTTCACGCCTGCGTAAAAGCCAGTCCATTGGGCAACGGACGTCGCAGCGAACATTGGGGAAGTGGTGTTGCTGTTCCAATTGAGGTCAGCAGCGTTGGCGGCAGCTGTGCCTGCCAGAAGTGCGAGAAGAGCGATGCCCGAAAGTCTCATGATGGCCTCGACGTTAAAAACTTCCCGCAAAATCGCGCTAATCTCTTAACGCCTCGGTAAGCAACGTGGTTAACGTCGAAGTTTGTTCATCACGTTCGTGCTGGCTTTATTAAGCAGCGTCGGTAACCAAACCTTCGGCCAAGCCATATTCATGGAGCTTGCGATAAAGGGTCGAGCGGCCAATGCCCAAGGCTCTGGCGACACGAGACATGCGACCGCCGTGGTGCTCGATGGCAAACTGGATGGCGTCACGCTCGATGGCTGCCAGGGACAGCAAGGCCCCGCTGTCGTTCAGGAACCTGTCGGGAGCGGGGGTGCTCAGGATATCCACGCGCACGCGAGATGGGGCGTCGTCGATGTGGGTTGGATTGCGCGGAACAGGGGCCAGCGCAACGCTGCGGAATGCTTCTTCGCGCCCGGCAGACTGGGCCAAGATCTGGGGGAAATCGGCAGGCTCGAGGAAGGCGCCGTCGGTGAGCACAATGGCGCGATAAACCGCGTTTTCGAGCTGACGGACATTGCCCGGCCAATCATAGCCCATAAGAAGAGCTTGCGCTTCAGCGGTGAGCCCCAAAATACGCTTGCCAGCTTCAGCTGAGAAACGGGCAATGAAGTGGCTTACCAGCGCGTTGAGGTCTTCCATTCGCTCGCGCAGCGGCGGGGTATAAATGGGGAAGACGTTAAGACGGTAATAGAGATCTTCGCGGAATTCGCCCGATTTGGCGAGATTCAACAGGCGCCGGTTGGTCGCCGATATGAAGCGAACATTGACGCGCTCAGGGCGCGTTGCGCCGATAGGCTCTATTTCGCCTTCTTGTAGGACACGCAAGAGCTTGACCTGCGTTTCGAGTGGCAGCTCGCCCACTTCATCAAGGAAGATCGTGCCGCCATTGGCTTCAGCGAACTTGCCGCTCTGGTCAGCATGCGCGCCTGTGAACGCGCCCTTCTTGTGACCAAACAGGACCGACTCGACCAAGTTCGGGGGAATGGCACCGCAATTGACGGTGACGAAAGGTTTTCCGGCACGTTCGGACGTGCCTTGGATGATGCGGGCGACAAGTTCTTTGCCTGTACCAGTTTCGCCTTCAATGAGGACCGGGATCGCGCTCTTGGCGGCTTTGCCACAGAGGGTAATGACGCGCGCCATAGCAGGGGCCGCTGCGATCATATCCTTGTGGCTGAAGGTGCCAGATTTGCGGGCGTGCTCGGCGCGGATCGCCGATTCGAGCGCATCCAGTTTCATGGCGTTGCGCAGCGAGATGACCAGACGCTCGGGGCTTACGGGTTTGACGAAATAATCCGCCGCACCCTGACGCATGGCCGAGATAACGGTTTCAAGTGAGGCGCTTGCGGTCTGGACAATAACGGGGGTCGTCATGCCCTCGCGGCGCATCACTTCCATAACGCCCATGCCATCGAGATCTGGCATGACCAGATCGAGAATCATCGCGCCGATTTTGCGATCTTCGCGCAGGATGGAGAGCGCCTGTTCGCCACCAGTGGCGGTCAGCGGTTTGAACCCGGCACGGTTTGCAATCTCGGCGGTGAGCCGCAACTGGACCGGATCGTCATCAACCACCAGAACACGCGTCATGAACCTATTGGCCTTCCCGTCGCAGGACACACGAATCGCTGTGTGCCACTTTGGGAATACGATGAAGGTCTGCCCTTAAGAGGGCGTTAATCCTATTGATTTTGCTTTTGTTTACTAAAATGAAAAAGGGTCCCGGCTGTGCCGTGACCCTCCAGAGAAACTCTGCCTTTCGTAGAATTTATTGCCGCGTGGCGCCCTGGAGACGGTAAAGTTCGTCCTTCACTTCGAGTTTTTTGCGTTTGAGCGAAGCAACCATCAAATCGTCTTTGAGGCGATTTTGCATTTCAGAATGGATCTGCTTATCCAGTTCCTGATGGCGCCGCTCGAGCGCTGCGATGTGGCCTTCAGTCGTCATTAAAGAACTCCTTTCAGCGTGTTGGACTTGGGTATCGTCACAAATCTTTCATGCTTTGTCGACACCCATGCGGCAGTCCTCGAAAATGTGATGCATTTTCCATGATCATGGGCTAACCAGAGGTAACTGATATGCCCACAAAGTTGGTGCGTGAATGCTGCCCCTGACTAAGGAAATTGAGGCCCAGTTTGGTCTTGAACTGGCAACAAAACGCCAGGAACATGCCGATTTGGACGCTGCGATCCTGACTTTAACGCAGTCTCAAATGGCCGATCAAATGCTGATCCAGCGGCTCAAAAAGCGCAAACTGGCGCTCAAAGACCGCATCGCTCAGCTGGAAAATATACTCTTGCCTGACATCATCGCTTGAGGCCTTGGCTGCTTGAGTTATGGCCAAATCTGGGCTAATGCCGCGCTTTGTGGAGCGCTCTGAGGGACACGCCATGCTCAAGCCACCCGTCGCCATTGTTATGGGCAGCCAATCTGATTGGCCAACTATGCGGCTGGCCGCAGAAACCCTCGAAAGTCTCGAAGTCGAATATGAAGCGCGCATCGTTTCGGCGCATCGTACGCCTGAGCGCATGGTCGATTTTGCCACCAACGCCAAAGCTGAAGGCGTTAAGGTGATTATCGCCGGTGCGGGTGGCGCGGCGCATCTGCCGGGCATGATTGCCGCGATGACGATACTGCCGGTGTTCGGCGTGCCCGTGCGCTCCAAGGCGCTTTCGGGCGTCGATAGCCTTTATTCCATCGTGCAGATGCCGGGCGGAGTTCCTGTTGGAACTCTCGCGATTGGCGAGCCGGGCGCTATCAATGCGGCGCTGTTGGCGGCAGCTGTCTTGGCGCTGAACGATGATGAACTTTCCGATCGCCTCGAGGCGCATCGCGCCCGCCAAACGGCGTCTGTGCCCCAATTTCCCTCTGATACTGAGTAGTCGTCCGTGACCCAAGATTCCGCGCTGCCCGCTGGCTCCACTATTGGTATTTTGGGCGGGGGGCAGCTTGGGCGCATGTTGGCTTTGGCCGCTGCAAAGCTGGGTTTGAAAAGCCATATTTATTGCCCGGACCCACAGAGCCCGGCATTTGATGTGACGCCGTTTAAGACGGTGGCGGCTTATGACGATGTGGCTGCGCTCAAGGCTTTTGCCAGCCAAGTCGATGTCATCACCTATGAGTTTGAGAATGTGCCCGCGCAAACAGCGGAAATTCTTGCGGGGCTGAAGCCGTTGCGTCCCGGCGCTAAAGCGCTGGCGATCTCGCAGGATCGGCTGGCCGAAAAGGGCTTTTTGGCGTCCAAGAATATTCCGGTCGCGCCTTATCGCGCTATTCATTCGCTGGATGATTTGAAGGCGGCGGTGGCTGAGGTGGGACTGCCGGCCGTGCTTAAGACCACGCGTCTGGGCTATGACGGCAAAGGGCAGCGTGTGTTGCGGGACGCTTCGGAGCTTGAAGCGGCGTTTAATGCGCTCTCGCCACACCCGCTGGTGCTTGAAGGCTTTGTGCCGTTCAGCAAGGAAATCTCGGTCGTCGTTGCTCGTGGGCTGGACGGGGCGGTGAAAAGTTTTGACCCGGCGGAAAACGTCCATCGCGACCACATTCTCTACACGTCCACGGTCCCGGCCGAGTTGCCGATGATCGTCGAGCGGCAGGCGGGCATGATCGCCAAGGCGATTGTTATCGCGCTTGAATATGTGGGCGTGCTGGGGGTCGAGTTTTTCGTGGTCGAGACGGACGGCAAAACCAGCCTGATCGTCAATGAGATCGCGCCGCGGGTGCATAATTCGGGCCATTGGACCGAGGCTGTGTGCCTGACCGACCAGTTTGAGCAGCATGTGCGGGCCGTTGCAGGCTGGCCTTTGGGCAATCCGCAACGCATGGCAGACGTTGTCATGCAGAACCTTGTCGGCGATGAAGTCGACATGGTGCCCAATGGGCTTGATGGCGATACGCAACCCCACCTCTATGGCAAGGCGGAAGCGCGGCCCCGTCGCAAGATGGGCCACATCAACCGCATCGTGCGCAGCTCAGTTTAGCGGGCGAGAAGCGTCTTAAACGCCGCAATCACTGGGGCGGGGTTCTCCATAGGCGGCAGGTGCGCTGCATCAGGGAAGACCGACAATTCGGCGTGGGGAATGGCTGAAGCCATTTCCTCGGCCAAGTCCAGTGGCGTCATTTTGTCGAGCGCACCAACGCCCACCAAGGTCGGGACGGCGATAGCGGGCAGGGACGGCAGGGAGTCGATCCGGCTCAGAATGGCGTTCTGCTGACGGATATAGACATCTTGCCCGACGCGTTCGGACATGGCTTGAACCTCGCCTGCCAAGGGCGTGCCCAAATGATGGGGCGCGATGAGATTGCCCAAGAGACCACGCGACACGCCGATGAATTTGCCCTGACCAACCATGGCTATGCCCTTGCGGCGCGTGTCTTGGCGCTCTGGCGTATCGGCGCGCGCCGAGGTGTCCAGTAGGGCGAGGTGGGTGACGCGTTCAGGGGCCTGACGCATAATTTCAAGCGCCACATAGCCGCCCATGGAGAGGCCCGCCAAGGCGAATTTATCTGGCGCCGCAGAGAGTGTGCGAGCGGCCATCGCCTTGATGGTGTCATCCAGACGAAGGTCGGCGACCATTGGCGCAATCGTGTCGCTTAGCCCATCGATGACGTCCCGCCACAAACGCTGATCGCAGATAAGGCCAGGCAAGAAGACGAGTGGGCGATACATGGGGTGCACTTTCGTTTGGAGGTGGTGCTGTAACAATGCTGGATCGTTTGTAGCAAGTTGAGGGTCGCAACGCTCGGAAACTATGGACATATTTGGAGTGTTGTTGTATAGAGCCCGCCATTCAGGCCGTGCGGGCGGTGGGTTGTTTCGAGCGGCGCGCACATGTTCAACACATTAGCCAAGCATTGAAGGGGCTGGTTACCTTTGCAAGTAGTCGTTCGCGATAACAATGTTGATCAGGCGCTGCGCGCGCTCAAGAAAAAGCTGCAGCGCGAAGGCGTCTTCCGTGAAATGAAGCTGCGCAACTACTTCGAGAAGCCTTCGGAAAAGAAGGTTCGCCGTAAGGCCGAAGCTGTTCGTCGCGCCCGCAAGCTGGCTCGTAAGCGTCTACAGCGCGAAGGTCTGGTGGCTGCACCGACGCCAACGCCAAGGTAAAGCCTTACCGTTCAAGAGAATTTTGAAAGGCCGTCTCCAAGGGGAGGCGGCCTTTTCGTTTGCGCTTACGCGGCCACCTTCAGGCGCTTTTTGTCGTAAAGCGCCAGCGCGATGATGAGCACGGCGATGATGGGGAGTTCGACCATCATGGCTGTACGGGCGTCGGGAAACAGCGTGCTGCCAATGAGCGAGCCGACGAAGCCTCCGCCCATTTGGAGAAATCCGCTCATGGCGGCGGCTGCGCCCGCGATAGCGCCGAAACCGGCCATAGCGGCGGTTGTGACGCTGGGGCCGATCAGCGATAGGCCAACCATCCAGATGCCGACCGGAACCATAATCGACAGCAGGCTGGTCGGGATCAGGGTGGGGAGAATGATAAAGCTCAGGCCCGACAGACCAAATGCCACGAGGGAGAACGTGACAATCCGATCAGCCGTGGTGCGGCTGGCGAGGGCTCCGGCGACCAGATTGCCAATGGTGAAACACCCGGTTTGCACCAGCATGGCCATAGCGAATTGGAAGGGCGTGAGACCCAGATCGTTGATGAGGACGAAGGGCAAAAGTGCTGTGAAGCCGTGGAAACCGCCAAAGGTGAGCCCGAGCAAGAGCGCAGGGACCATGAAATCCTTGGAGGTCAGCAGGGTCTTGTAGTTTTTGAAAATAATCGACGGGCTGAACGGGATGCGACGCTCGGGGGGCAAAGTCTCACGGCTCGAAAAGCCCAGCAGTGCCAATATCGCCAAGCCGAAGCCCGCCATGATCACGAACATAATGTGCCACGGACCAAAAGCGAGAATGACGCTGCCCAAAGTGGGCGCGACGGCGGGCGTGACGGTGAGAATGAGATTGACCATCGTCAGAATGCGGATGGCTTCGGCACCGACGAATTGATCGCGCACCATGGCACGCGATAGCGCTACGCCGGCTGAGACGCCGAACCCCTGGACGAACCGTCCCACGAACAGCATCTCGATATTGGGCGCGAAGGTGCACAGAAGGCTGCCCAGCACATAGATGCCGAAGAACACCATGCCGATACTGCGGCGACCGAACCGGTCGGAGAGGGGGCCACAGAGGAGCTGCGCGAGGGCGAAAGAGGCGAAGTACACGGTTAGAGTGAGTTTGCCAGCGTTTTCGCTGATGGCCAGCTCTTGGACAATGGTGGGCAGAGCCGGTTGATATAGGCCTAGACTTAAGGGGCCGGTCGCCACCATGAGACCGCCGATAATGGCGGTACGGCGGGCAGACATGCCCGCCAGTTTGGTTTCACTCACTTGGTAAGTGCTCTTTCAAAAAACGGTTCGGCTTGCCCCCAAATCCCTGCGGCCCAGAGGTCGCTGTGGTCAGCGCCGGGGACGATCCAGAGTTCATCCGGATTGGGTGCGAGGGCATAAAGGCGTTCGCCGTTGCTCACGTCGATAGTTTTGTCTGCGGTTCCATGTGCCACAAGCACCGGAGCGGAAACAGTTCTGATCCACTCATTGCTGGGATACTTATCTTGCATGACTAGGGCGACAGGCAGGATGGGATACCATTCAGCGGCGACGGTGACCGCCGAAAGGAATGGCGTCTCTAAGAGCAAGGCTTGGGGTTGGCGTAAGCTCGAAACATAATTGGCAGGGCCTGTGCCGATGGAGCGCCCCCATACCATGATCGGGTCGCCCTTGGCGGCAGCCCAATCGTAGACGGCCAGGGAGTCCGCCAAAATATTGGTCTGGTTGATCTCGCCTGGCGAGGCCGGGAAGCCGCGATAGTCAAAGGCTAAAAACCCGTAGCCAGCCTCAACCCAAGTTTCGTAGCGCTCGTATTCTTCCGAGAAGCTGCCGGTATTGCCCTTGTAGAACAGGATGAGGGGCTTGCCCTCTGCGGGTGGCTGATACCAGCCGTTGACGAGAGTGTCGGCATCGCCAATGGAAATGGTTTGTGCCTCGGTTAGCGCTGTGTCCGAAAGCGGGATCAGAGTGCCGACAGGGTCGTACTGAAAATTGCGCTGGTTGAAATACATATAGGCCGTGGCGCTGAGGTAGGCCAACGCCGCAAGGGAGACCAGAGCAATTGCCGCAACGCGAATGATCTTCATCGGAGACGTCCTTGGCTGAGCTGCTCTGGTCTATAATACGATCAGAGTTCCGAAATGGTTTTTTCGAGCGCCTGAGCGAAGACTTCTGCAGGTTGTGCGCCGGAGAGCGCGTATTTTTCACCAAAGACAAAGAATGGCACGCCGCGAATGCCCTGCTCAGCAGCGCTGGTGGCCAGTTGAGCGGTGATGGCGAGCTCGTTCTCGTCATTGATGGCGTCGAGGACATCGCCGCGATCCCAGCCAAATTCGACAGCAATATCGGCTAGGACATTGTCGTCATTGATCTGACGGTGTTCGAGGAAATAAGCGTCAGCTATGGCATTGGCCAGCTCGTGCTGATTGCCATTGGGCTTGGACAGACGCGTGATGGTGTGCGCCTTGGCCGTGTTGAACATGCGCGGTTGCTTGCTCAAATCGAGATCGACGCCGGCTTTTTTCGCTTCACTCTCGACCCGCTCCCACATTTCCTTGGGATCCTTGCCGTATTTTTCGGCGAGCATTTTGCCCACGTCCACACCTTCGGGCGGCACGGTAGGATCGAGGTAAAACGGGTGATTTTCGACGATAACTTCAACGTCGTCTGGAAGCGCTGCAAGGGCTGAGTCGAGACGCAGAGAGCCGACCAAGCACCATGGGCAGACCACATCAGTGAAGACGTCTATTTTGAGTTGTTTAGCCATGGTGGCTCCTCTTGCGTTTGAGCGTTTCAAATGAGCCTTCATATGAGCTCTTGCAAGAGGGAACTTCTGAGTAACTGTCAGACCGCGGCAGAGTGGGTCTGCACATAGATCGGCGCGAAGGGTGGAAGGTATGAGGCTGCGAGCAGCAGGCCCATGACCGTCGCCAGCCCGACCATCACGAGGGCCGGCGTCATGAACCAGACCGCGCCCTGCGAGTGCGGAGCTACGCGCAAAAGCGTGCCGACGGTGAGCAGGAACAGGCTCGTGCCAGCCAGTGTGAGTTGAAACGGATCGAGCGCGGACGTGGCAAAGGGGAGGGCGATGAAGCCTGCGGTGGTGAGCATGACCCAGAACCCGGCAGAGTGCGAGCTGCCCGCGCGTGTGATCGCCGCATAGGCTGCGCCAAGGCAGGCGAGCTGGCTGAGATGGAAAATGGCTCCGATCCAGCCCGGCATTCCGAAGGGTGAAAAGAAGAGCGGCTGCATGCCCAGTGGGTCGGCCAAAAAATTGACCAAGCCAAAGACCCCGAGCGGGAAGAGGACGGATACAAAGGTGCGCAACCACTGCGCGGGGGTCAGGTGCAGGCTCTGTACTTTGTCAAAGGCTTGGGAGATAGCCATCGCAACCGCTCCAGAAGGTTCGGGTATCAACAGCGATTGGCGTTGCTAGGTTCCGTATAGGTAAACTTGCGCTCTTTAACGTGATCTCTTGTGAACGGCTGTGGCTCAGCCTATGTCGGGCGGAGACATGAGGTATGAAGGTGAACAGCATGGATACCAATGAGCGGATCGACGCGCTCGAAATGCGGATCGCCTATCAGGACCAGACGATCGAAGAGCTGAACGCAACAATTACCGAGCAGTGGCGCGTGATCGATTTGATGCGCAAAAAACTCGGCATGCTGGAGGAGCAAGTGCGTTCGGGCAGCTTTATCGCAGACCCATCCACTGAACGTCCGCCGCCGCATTATTGATCAAAGAAAAGGCCCGCCGAAGCGGGCCTTTGATTTTTGCTAGTGACCGAGCGCTTTGACGATGTCCTCGGTGACTTTTTTGGCGTCGCCAAACAACATCATGGTGTTGTCACGGAAGAACAATTCGTTCTGAACGCCAGCATAGCCCGCTGCCATGCCGCGCTTGATGAACAGCACTGTGCCTGCGTCCTCAACATTCAAAACCGGCATGCCATAGATCGGCGATGTTTTGTCGGTCTTGGCCGCTGGATTGGTGACGTCGTTGGCGCCAATGACGAAGGCAACGTCGGATTGCGCGAACTCTGAGTTGATGTCTTCAAGCTCGAACACTTCGTCGTAAGGCACATTGGCTTCGGCGAGCAGCACGTTCATGTGGCCCGGCATACGACCTGCCACAGGATGAATGGCGTATTTGACCTCAACCCCTGCAGCCTTGAGTTGGTCGGCCATTTCACGCAGCGCGTGTTGGGCCTGCGCGACGGCCATGCCGTAGCCGGGGACGATGATAACCTTGCCCGCGTTTTTCATAAGGAAGGCGGCATCGTCGGCCGCACCTTGTTTTACGGGACGATCATCTTCCGCGCCCGTACCCGATGCCGCAGTGTCCCCACCAAAACCGCCTAGGATGACGGAGATGAAGCTGCGGTTCATCGCCTTGCACATAATGTAGGAGAGGATCGCGCCCGAGGAGCCGACAAGCGCGCCCGTGATGATGAGGGCGGTGTTGCCGAGGGTAAAGCCGATGCCTGCTGCGGCCCAACCCGAATAGGAGTTGAGCATGGATACCACCACCGGCATGTCCGCGCCGCCGATGGGGATGATCATCAAGCCACCGAGGATGAGCGCCAAAATGGTGATGCCCCAGAAGAGCCACGGATCGCCATTGGTGGAGAAGACCCAGACCAGCGCGACGATGGCGATGCCAAAGGCGATGTGAATGGCGTGGCGATAGGGCAGGATGATCGGCTTGCCGCTCATATTGCCGTTGAGCTTGGCAAAGGCGATGACCGAACCGGTGAAGGTGAAAGCGCCAATGGCAGTGCCAATCGACATTTCGATGAGCGCCTGCATGTGGATGTGTTCGGCTGTGCCGATGTTGAAGGCTTCCGGCGCGTAAAGCGCGCCGGCGGCCACAAAGACCGCAGCAAGGCCGACCAGCGAGTGGAAGGCGGCGACAAGCTGAGGCATGTCGGTCATCTTCACCGCTTTGGCGACGTAAGCCCCTATGCCCCCACCAATGGCGAGGCCGCCGATGATGAGGAGCCAGCTGACCCAATCACTGGGGGCGGCAACGGCGAGAGTGGTGACGATGGCAATGCCCATGCCTACCATGCCGAAGAGATTGCCCTGACGGGCCGAGCGAGGGCTAGAGAGCCCGCGCAGCGCGAGAATGAAGAGCACGCCTGCGACGAGGTAGAGAATGGCAGCGATATTTGCGTTGATCATCGCTATCAGCCCTTCTTCTTATACATCGCCAGCATGCGCTGGGTGACCAGAAAGCCGCCGAAAATGTTCACGCTGGCAAAGATCAGCGCGATAAAACCGAAGGCCTTGCTGGCCCAACTGGCGTCATTGACGGAATGCACCCCGACGGCGAGGAGCGCGCCAACCACGATCACTGAGGAGATGGCATTGGTGACGCTCATGAGCGGGGTGTGCAGGGCTGGCGTCACCCTCCAGACGACGAAGTAGCCGACAAAAATCGCCAGCACGAAAATGGCCAGACGGAAGGTAAACGGGTCGATGGCAGAGACGTCCATTACTTGTCCCCCTTGGACGCAGTGGCGGTCTTTCTGGTGCGTTTTGGCGCTGGCTTTGCGGCTGCTGCCGCGGCTGCAATGACAGCCTCAGCTTTTTTGGTGGCAGCGGTTTTGCGCGGCGAGGGCGCTGGTTCTGCCCCTGCCGGAATGGATTGTTCCACACCAGTCTTCGCTTTCTTGGGCGTATCGGCCATGGCTGGCACATCCGCTTTGGCGGCGCGCTTGGGCTTGACCGGCTCAGGAGTTGTGGCGGGCGCTGCTACTTTCGCTGCCTTGGGCTTAGCAGCAGGCTTGGCTGGTGCCGGGGCTGCCTTTGCAGCTTTGGGTTTGGACCCCTGGGGCTGCTCGGCGGGGGCGGCGAAATTGGGATGAACAATCGCGCCGTCGCGGGCCAGCAACGTCGCCTTGACCAGCTCGTCATCCCAATTGATGGCGATCCGCTGTTCCTTTTTGTCGACGAGCGTCTCAATAAAGGCGAGCAGATTGCGCGCATAGAGTTGGCTCGATGTGGTGGGGATACGGCCCTGCATATTGGTGTAGCCAACGAGGGTGACGCCCTTGTGCTCGATAATCTTGTCGGCCTGCGTCAGCTCAACATTGCCGCCGCGTTCTGCGGCGAGGTCAACGATCACAGAGCCGGGGGCCATGCTCTCGACCATGGCTTTGGTGATAAGCAGTGGGGCCGGACGTCCTGGGATGAGCGCTGTGGTGATGACAATGTCTTGCTTGGCGATGTGCTGGGCGGTGAGCTCGGCCTGTTTGGCTTGATAGTCCGCGCTCATTTGCTTGGCATAACCGCCAGCGGTTTCAGCCTGTTTGAACTCGTCATCCTCAACAGCGATGAATTTTGCGCCGAGCGATTCGACTTGTTCTTTGGCGGCGGGGCGCACGTCAGTGCCCGACACAACAGCGCCTAAGCGACGCGCGGTGGCGATGGCTTGAAGACCGGCAACACCTGCGCCCATGACGAAGACCTTGGCGGGGCGGACGGTGCCTGCGGCGGTCATCATCATCGGGAAGGCACGCTCAAACACGGCTGCCGCTTCGATAACGGATTGATAGCCTGCAAGGTTAGCCTGAGAGGACAGGATATCCATGACCTGAGCGCGGGTAATGCGCGGCATGAACTCCATAACAAAAGCGCTCACACCGGACCGGGCGAGCGCTGAAACGTCTTTTTCATTTCCGTAGGGGTCGAGTGCACCAATAAGCAGTGCGCCGGGATTGGTACCAGCTAAGGCGTCGGCCGCTGGGCGACGGACGCAGAGCACAATATCGGCGGACTTAACGGTGTCCTTTGTGCTTTTGGCGATGGTCGCGCCCGCTTGGGCGTAGTGTTCATCGCTGATGCGGGATAAGGCCCCCGCGCCTTGTTCGACAACAACTTCTGCCCCGAGGGCAATAAATTTGCTGACGGTCTCGGGGGTTGCCGCAACGCGGCTTTCCCCCCCGATACGTTCACGCAATACGGCAATCTTCATGAAGGTCCTCCTGCCCCGCCTGCGCGAAGCAGGCCGTTTTCATGCGCCTGCGTAGTTTTGGTCTGATTAGTGGATAATCAGGAAGTAGAGAATGATCATCAGCGCAGCGCCGCCATAGCAGCTCCACTTAACGCCGGTGATGAAACCGCTGTAGGTGCGGTTGTGTTCTGGGTAGTCCATTCCATTTGCAGGAGCTGGGTGATGGTCGGCGGTCTTGCTGGCCATGGTGTCCTCTGAAACTAGGAGCGTCAAACTTATAGATGAAAGGACCTCAAGGCGAGGTCGCCTCCAATTCGTCGATCAGGCCTTCGATCATGGAGAGACCGAGCGACCAGAACTGGGGATCTTTGGCATCCAGACCAAACGGCGCGAGCAGCTCGGAGTGGTGCTTACTTCCCCCGGCCTTAAGGAGCTCAAAGTAGCGCTCCGCAAAGCCTTCGTTGGACTTCTCATACTGCGCGTAAAGCGAGTTCACAAGACAGTCGCCGAAGGCATAGGCATAGACATAGAAGGGGGAGTGGATGAAATGTGGGATATAGGTCCAGAACACCTCGTAGCCATCGTTGGAAATGATGGCGTCGCCTAGGGATTCCGCTTGGACTTCAAGCCACATAGCGTTGATTTCTTCGGTGCGCAGCTCGCCCTGACGGCGGGCGGTGTGAACCTTGCGCTCGAAGGTGTAGAAGGCGATTTGCCGCACGACGGTGTTGAGCATGTCTTCGACCTTGGAAGACAAAAGCGCAAAACGCTGTTTCGGATCGGTGGTTTTGGCCAGAAGCGCACGGAAGGTGAGCATTTCGCCAAAGACCGAGGCGGTTTCCGCCAGCGTGAGCGGGGTGTTTGCGAGGATCGGACCCTGAGCGGCGGCCATGCGCTGGTGAACGCCATGACCGAGCTCATGCGCCAAGGTCATGATATCGCGGGTGCGACCGAGGTAGTTGAGCATCAAATAGGGATGTGCGCTTGGCACGGTTGGGTGCGCAAAGGCGCCCGAACGCTTGCCATTGCCCGCAGGGGCATCAATCCAGCCCGAATTAAAGAACGGCTTGGCCCACTCGGCTAGTTCTGGCGAGAAGCGGCCATAGGCGTCTAGAACGGTGTCGACAGCGCTATCCCAGTCCCAAAGGCGTTCATCGCTGGTTGGTAGAGGCGCGTTACGATCCCAGGCGTTGAGCTTTTCCTGACCGAACCACTTGGCCTTGAGCTTGTAGTAGCGGTGGGACAGGCGCGGATAGGCGGCCTGAACAGCGGTTTGCAACGCGTCGACGACTTCGCGCTCGACCGAATTGGACATGTGACGGCTGTCAGCAATGTCGCCATAGCCGCGCCAGCGATCGGAGATTTCTTTATCTTTCGCCAGCACATTGGTGATGTGGGTGAAAAGACGGGTGTTCTTTTTGAAGGTCTCGGCCAGTGCCTTAAAGCCTGCTTCGCGCTTGGCTGGGTCTTTGTCGGACAGCAGGTTTAGCGTTGCTTCAAGGCCGAGCGTTTCGCCAGCGACGGTGAATTCGAGGCTGGAGAGGGTTTCGTCATAGAGACGATTCCATGCGGAAAAGCCGGTGACGGACTTTTCGTTGAACAGCTCTTCGAGCTTGTCATCGAGCTGGTGTGGCTTGGCTTTGCGCAGTTCAGCGAACCAGACCTTGTAGCGTGCCAGCTCTTCGCTTTGCGCGAGGGCGGCGTCGAGATCAGCGTCTTCGATGCGGTTCAGCTCGAGCTCGAAGAAGAGGGTTTTGATGGAGAGCTGAGTGAGAACTTCGTTGATGTCGCCCATGAACTTGGCGCGATCCTGATCAACGGTATTCTGCGCATATTGCAGAAACGCGAAGGAGCCAACGCGACCGCCGATGTCCGACAGGGTCTCGCTGTCTTTGATGGCCTCAATGAGCTTGCCGGCCTTGGTCAGCTCAACCAGCTTACCTTTGTATTTGGCTTCGAATGCGTCGGAAAGCGTGCGCAATTGATCGAGCGCTGTCTTGAACTCTGGGCTGTCCTTGCCGGGGTACAGATCATTGAGATCCCAGACGGGAAGGGTACCAAACTGGTTGTGGCTCGATTGTGGGGCGGCGCTCATGGTCGAATTCGACTCCTGATCGTTTTCTTTGCGGCGGACCTTAGCCAGCGGCTCGCAAAGTGTGAAGTCGATTAGGCCAAGCAAGAGCCGCTTTGATGCAGATTAACTGCCTGCGAGAATGCCGGTCACACCATCCCAGATGAGTTTGAAGGACAGCAGGAACACCAGCCAATAGGCGATGGTGTAGAAGAGTTTTGCGGAAATCTTGCGCACCAGAATGACGCCGATGAGAACGCCGAGCATGCCAATGGGGGCAAAGAGCGCCGCCAATTGCAGATTGCTCACATTGAGCTGACCGAGGAAGAAATAAGGGATCAGCTTGGAGGTGTTGACGATGGCAAAGAACACCGCGCTGGTGCCCGCGTAAATCGCCGGTGTGAGCTTTTGTGGCAACGCGTAGATTTGGAAAGGGGGGCCACCCGTGTGGGAGATGAAGCTGGTAAAGCCAGCGATCACGCCCCAAAAACGCCCCCAGCCGGTCGAGGGCGGAAGGCCCTCAAGCTTTTTACGCAGAGGCAAAAGAGCGTCGAGGACGAAGAGCAGCGTTACGACACCAACGATGAGGATGACCACAGCATCACTGACGAAGGCCCAGAGCACCCAGCCAAGCAGGGTCCCGATCATGGCGCCTGGTATCATGATTTTGAGGAGGTCGCGGCTGAACTCCTTTCGGTACATCCAGACAGCAACGGCATCCATGCACAAGAGGATGGGCAACATCATGCCCGCCGCGTCTCGCGCAGGCATGTAGAGGGTAAGCAGGGGAACCCCAATGACGCCCAATCCACCGAGAAGCCCAGCCTTTGACAGGCCAACGATGAGCATGGCGAGCGACGCCACAGCGAAGAACACGGGGTCAATCATCTCGGGAACCGATAGGGCGCGGGAAGGAGAAAAGGCAGGATAAAAAAATCCCCGCCGGAGCGGGGATTGAAAGCTTATTCTTCGTCGTCTGCTGTCGACTTGAGGCTCTTGAGCTTAGCGAAAACAGAATCAGCGTCGATTTCGTCTTCGACCACTGGAGCGGGTGCGCCGCCCATGTCTTCAGCGCCAAAGCTCAGACCCAGATCGATAGTACCGATTTGAGCGCGGCTCTGCGCACGGGCAAGAGCTTCTTCAGCGGTGAGAAGGGTGGTGCCTTCACTGTATTCACGCTCGGTTGGAGCATCCTTGGAGGCGCGCTTCACTTCCATATCGAGATCGATCTGGCTGCAGAGACCCAGAGTAACCGGGTCCATCGCTGTGAGGTTCGCTGCGTTCCAGTGATTGTTGTCACGAACGGATTCAATTGTGGTCTTGGTGGTGCCAACCAGACGCATGATCTGCGCGTCCTTGAGCTCAGGGTGGTTACGCACGAGCCACTTGATGGCGTTCGGGCGTTCGTTACGACGCGAGATCGGGGTGTAACGTGGACCCTTACGCTTTGGTGCAGCAACGCGAACCTTTGGATCGCTTACCTTCATACGGTAGTTCGAATCGGCCTCAGCCTTTTCAATTTCCGAACGCTCGAGCTGGCCATTCTGAACTGGGTTGACGCCCATAATGCCGCCGGCGACGTCGCCATCGGCAATGCCTTGCACTTCAAGCGGGTGCAGCGTGCAGAAAGCGGCGATCTGTTCGAACGACAGAGCAGTATTGTCCACGAGCCAGACGGCAGTTGCCTT
This sequence comes from Devosia sp. MC521, assembly GCF_014127105.1. Taxonomy (NCBI): domain Bacteria; kingdom Pseudomonadati; phylum Pseudomonadota; class Alphaproteobacteria; order Hyphomicrobiales; family Devosiaceae; genus Devosia; species Devosia sp. MC521. The sequence continues at coordinate 3,053,131 of NZ_CP059902.1, read as the reverse complement.
CGGCATCAAAAGGGGCTGGGACATGATAAACTTCTCCTGTTGGCGCGGCCGGTATTCCTCCGGGCCGCTCCGCCTCACGGACAAATCTGAGGGGGAACTGGAGCGCAATATAATGCGCAGGACGCTAATCCGCAATCCTTAACTACTCTGTCGGGAATGATCTGGTTCTGGTCGAAGCTGTTGTGCGGGCGTTTGGGAGTGAAAGTGGCGCTTGTGCATAGAGTTAGCGACCGCAGTGCGTGCGGGAGCAAGCGGGTTAACGGTTTTCTCTCGCGATGGGCTGAGTTAGGCTCGGTAGGCAAGGCGAAAGGGTGTCGACATGATGGATGAGGAATTTGCCAAGAAGGCCAAGACACACGAGCTTGGAATGGTGCTCGATAGCCTCTCTGTGAGCGAACTGGAGGAGCGCATTCGTTTGCTCGAAGGTGAGATCGGGCGGCTAAAAGCGGCAATCCTGGCCAAAGGGGACAGTCGCGCGGCTGCCGAAGCGGCCTTCAAATTTTGATTTTTAGCAGGTGTTTAGGCGGCCAATGACGCCAAGTTTAACCCTTTACCAACGAGCAAGGTTAAGCAATTTCAACCTGTTAAGTGGCAATTAATCTTTGCTCGTTAAGGTCTGGTTATTCAGAGTTCTTCTGGATTCTGCAGAGCGAATTTTCTCTCTGTTTGACGCCTCCCTGTTAACTTCGAGAGCCGTTTTCATACGGCTCTTTTTTTCTGCCGGGCGTCCAAAATCCTAACGCTATCGACCGGATTTTAAGCATATCGTTCAGCTTGTGATGACACATGCGCGCGTGAGACATTAAATAAGTGCTCAGCGCTTAGGAGTCCTCGTGTCCGAATCCCTTAATGATCGATCTGCCGTTTCCATTGGCCCGCGTATCGTCGCGTCCGCTGGATTTGACGTGCTCTATCGTGAAGGGATGACACTGATCGAACAGGTTGCTGCCTATCTCGACACAGATGGGCGCATTGAAAGCCGTATCCTGTCACGGGAAGCGAGCTTTATGTACGCCACAGAATCGATGCGCCTGACCACGCGCTTGATGCAGTTGGCCTCGTGGCTCTTGCTCCAGCGCGCAGTCAACGAAGGTGAAATTAGCCGAGAAAACGCACGCTCTGAAAAAGAGAAGGTGAAGTTTTCGGCGACCCCTTCAGAGCGCGGTGGCCCCGGCTATGACGACCTTCCAGGCGCCTTGCGTGACTTTATCGATAAGGGTGATCGGCTGTTTGATCGCGTTATGCAGCTGGACCTGCTGGAGCGGGGCGCAGTGCCGGACGCTCTCGAAATCCACAGCAATGGGATTGTCGACCAGATGACGCGCCTGCAGTCCGCCTTTAAGCGCTAACCGTCACGCGCCTCTTGGGGCAAAGTAGATGACGGCGGCGCCTGCAAGGGCGAGACCGGCTCCCAGCAGGTCCCAATGATCAAGGCGAACGCCTTCGACGCTTCCCATGAAGATGAGGGAGGCGAGGATGTAGATTCCGCCATAGATCGCAAAGGCCCGACCGGCGCTGGCTGTGCCGGTGAGCGTCAATATCCAAGCAAAGAGCGCGAGTGCGACAAGAGCTGGGGCCCAGAGCCAGAGCTGGCCTGTGCGTAGCGCCTGCCAAACGAGATAACAGCCAGCAATCTCAAAAACGGCCGCGCCGAAAAATATGGCAAAGCCCATAATTTCAAGCTCCAGATAAACAAAAGCCCGACACGAGGCCGGGCTTTCAAAATTCCTGTAGGAATGAGCTTAGATGCCCAGGCCCTTGAAGCGTTCCTTAAAGCGGGAAACGCGACCACCACGGTCCATCAGCTGGCCCTGAGTACCAGTCCAAGCTGGATGGGACAGCGGGTCGATGTCGAGCTGCATCGTGTCGCCATCCTTGCCCCAAGTCGAGCGGGTCTGGTAGGTCGTGCCGTCGGTCATGACGACGTTGATGGTGTGGTAATCCGGGTGGATATCGGTCTTCATGTTGGCCTCAAATCAAACGGGCGCAGAAGCGCCCGGAGAGCAGGAATTGGTTCTTGGGCCGCTTCCTACAACATGAACTTAGCTTCTGCAAGGGCATGGAGGGCGGTTCTCAGCGTCAAAAGCGCGGCAATTGGGCTGAGAAGTGGTTGTTGCGAGCGAAACGGCCAGCGCCTATATGGACGATATACTTCCGCAATATAGACGGCGTATTCTTTCCATGACAGATCAGGCCGTCTCGGCTGAGACCGATCCGCAGAAGCTTACTGACCAGGTTACCTCGGCACCTAAGCGTCTGCAGCCACTCAAGCGGCTTTTGCCCTTTTTGCTGCGCTATCCGCTGCGTCTTCTGCTGACGGTTCTGTTTCTGCTTACGTCTGCAGTGACGTCTCTGGCGATTCCCGCTCTGTTGGGTGGCGCCATTGATGAAGGCTTTATCGCTCAAAACCTCGATATGGTGGGGCGCTATGGCTGGCTGATCCTAGGGGTCGCGGCGATTATGGCTTTTGCCAGCGGCGCGCGCTTCTATTTTATCTCCGTTATTGGTGAGCGCGTGGTCGCCGATCTGCGCGGTGACTTATTCAACCACCTGCTCAAGCTCGAAACACGCTATTTCGATACCAATCGTGTGGGTGAGCTCACGAGCCGCCTCAACACCGACACGTCAATTATTCGCGGCGCTATTGGCTCGAGTTTCTCGCTGGCGCTGCGTTCGATGGTGACGATTGTCGGCGCGCTGATCATGATGATCCTGACCAGCCCGGTCCTGACCGTGGCTGTCGTTGTGGCGATTCCCGCAATCGTGCTGCCGGTTTTGGCCTTCTCCAAGCGACTGCGGAAAATGAGCCGTACAACGCAGGATGCGATGGCTGAGCTTTCGGCAATGGCGACCGAAATGTTGGGCTCGAACCGCACCGTGAAGGCTTTCACGCAGGAAGGCATTCAGGACAAGATTTATCGCGCTCGCAATGCAGAGTCTTATGACGCTGAAGTGCGCCGTCTTGGGGCCCGCGCTTTCCTCGTCGGCATGGTGATTTTCCTCGGCACTGCGGCTCTTGTTGGCCTTGTGTGGTGGGGCGCGCGCTCGGTCTTTGAAGGTTCGGTATCAGCAGGCCAGCTGGCGCAATTCCTCGTTTATGCTTTGATGGCGTCGGGGGCTTTGACTAATTTCGCTGAGGTGATGGGATCGCTGCAGAACGTTGCAGGGTCGACCGAGCGGATTATTGAAATTCTCGATACTGAGCCGCAGATCATCGATCCAGTCGCGCCTAAGGCCCTGCCTGTGCCGTCGCTGGGCACTGTGGCCTTCAACAATGTGACCTTTACCTACGGTTCTGAAGAGCCGGTGATCTCCAAGCTTAGCTTTGAGGTGGGTAAGGGGCAGACTGTTGCGCTGGTGGGTCCTTCGGGCTCGGGCAAGTCGACAACGCTCTCTTTGCTGCAGCGTTTCTATGATGTGACCGGCGGCGCGATCAGCGTCGATGGCGTCGATATTCGTGATGTGAAGACGTCCGATCTGCGTCAGCGTTTCGCTTATGTCGAGCAGGAGCCGACCATTTTTGCGGGCACGATTGCGGACAATATCCGCTTCGGCAAGCCGGGGGCGAGTGATGCTGATGTCGTTGAAGCGGCTAAGGCTGCTCTGGTTGATGACTTCGTTGCCGACCTGCCGCTGGGCTATCAGACAATTGTCGGCGAACGCGGGGTGATGCTCTCGGGCGGGCAGAAGCAGCGGTTGGCGATAGCCCGCGCTATTTTGAAGGACGCACCGATTCTGCTTCTCGATGAGGCGACCTCGGCGCTGGACGCGCAAAGCGAGCGCTTCGTGCAGATGGCTCTTGAGCATCTGATGAACGGGCGCACAACCTTGGTGATCGCGCACCGCTTGGCCACTATTCGGGATGCGGATCGCATTCTGGTTATGGAAGCTGGCAAGGTTGTCGATGCGGGTACGCATGATGAGCTGGTCGCGGCCGGTGGGCGCTATGCCGATCTGGCGGCGTTGCAGTTCCGGAGCGATGACGCAGGGCTGTAAGACTTCCAGCCAAAAGCAAATGTGAGCCGTCGAGAGCAATCTCGGCGGCTTTTTTGTGCGCCGTTATGTTTGGCCTAGTGACACGCTGTGAAGGCGGCAACCAAGTCCCAAAGACGCTCGCGCGGAAGGAGGAGGAGCCACGGCGTTAGCGTTTCAGGAACGATCTGTACCGGCCCGCCGAGGGCGGCATTGGACGTGCCGAGAAGCCCGGTCGGTTCCAGCGTGAGGCCGTTGAGCGGATAAAACAGCCCATCGGAATGGGTAAAGGTGATGGGCAGCAGGGGGTGGATGGAGACGCGCTCGCCTTTCGTTGCCGTAAAGTTGAAGGCGCCCGATACGGCCAAGGCAACGTCGACCTCGTCGACCAAGAGAACATGGCGATTGCGCGCGACTTGAAGCACGGCGCTAAGGGCCGCGAGCGTGTGGTCGAGGCGGCCGCCGGTCATGCCCAGCGCCAGGGTGACGGGCGCTTGCGTGGAATACAGCGTCTTTTGGAAATCGGTGGTGATCTGCTCAGGGATGTGGATCACGCGGGTCTTTTGCTCCCAGGCCGCGCGGTCGGAAACAGAATCAAGATCACCAATAATGGCGTCGGGAATGATCCCGGCCGCGCCGATAATGTCAGCGCCGCCGTCGGCGCCAATCAATGGCACGCCGCGCTTGGCAAGATCGCGCAGAAGAGCAGGATCAGTGGTGCCGCCACCAACTATTGCGATGGGTTGATCGAAGACAAGCGGGGTGGTCGTTTCAGTCAAACCGGGGGATTGCACTCTTGGCTCACTCTCAATATGGTCCACGACGTCTCGCTGGGGTGTTCCGGTTGCTGCCGGAGCTGAGAGTTACCCATTGAACCTGAACCAGGTCATGCTGGCGGAGGAAGTTCGAGATGGCAAGGGTGCCTCTACGGACATCCTCACCATTGACACCCCTTCACACATGGCCGCAACTGATTGAAGGGATGACCAATATGGTCAAGTTCACCTCCATTGCGCTTGCGGTCCTACTTTCCGGAGTTTCCGGCACTGTGATCGCTCAAGATAAGCCCTCTTTGACCGTTTATACCTATGACGGTTTTGCCAGTGAATGGGGCCCGGGTGTGCCTCTTAAAGACGGTTTCGAGAAGACCTGCGGCTGCACCATCGATTTTGTCGCGGCCGATAGCTCGATTGGCGCGCTCCGTCGTGCGCAGCTTGAGGGGACGAGTACAGAAGCCGATATTATCCTCGGGCTTGATACAGCCATCGCCGGGGAAGCGCGGGCGACGGGCTTGTTTGCCGACCACGGTCTCGACCTGTCCGGCCTCGATACGCCAGAGCCTTGGGTCGATGCGCAATTTGCGCCGTTCGACTATTCGCACTTCGCGTTTATGTACGACACCGACAAAACCACAACGCCTCCCGCCTCGTTTGAGGAGATGATCGCACTGCCCGATGACACCAAGATTGTCATCCAGGATCCACGATCTTCGACGCCGGGCATGGGCGTTATGCTTTGGGTCAAGGCAGCTTATGGGGATCGTGCGGCTGAGATCTGGCAGGGGCTGAAGCCCAAGATTTTGACCATCACGCGGGACTGGTCGGAAGCCTATGCGCTGTTCCTCGATGGGGAAGCGGACATGGTGCTCTCCTACACCACGTCGCCCGCCTACCATATCTTTGATGAAGGTGATCACACCATCAAGGCGGCTTTGTTTGACGAAGGGCACTTCCCGCAGATCGAAGTTGCGGGCGTTTTGAAATCGTCGCCGCATCAGGACTTGGCGAAGTCGTTCCTTGCCTATCTGACCTCACCGGAGGGGCAGGCTGTGATCCCGACGACCAATTGGATGTTCCCGGTGGTGGATTTGGGTGACGCGCTCGATGCCTCCTTTAAGGACCTGCCGCAGCCAACCAAGACGCTGACGCTGCCGGAAGCCGAGGTGATCGCCAATTCGCCCGCGTGGATCGATGAGATGCTCGGGGCATTGCAATAGCGATTGTGCTTTGGACCCGCGCGGGCGCAGCGCCTGCGTGGGCTTTGGCTAAGGATTAGGTGGTGAATTCTCTTCCCTTTCGCCCTTATCGCATCGCGGGGGCAGCGCTCTTGGCGTTGGCAGTGGCGGGACTGATCGTTTCCGTTCTGCTCGCCATTGCTGCTGCTGCCGATGATGCTGGTGGCACCAGCCGTGTCGACATCTGGCATTTGGTGCGGATGACCAGCGTGCAGGCCGGTCTGACAACGGTGCTGTCGCTGACCGTCGGCGTGGCTGTGGCCTGGTCGCTCAATCGCCTGCGCTTTGTCGGGCGGAATCTCGTTGTGGCGCTTTTTGCCTCGGCCATTGTGACGCCCGGCATGGTGGTGGCCTTTGGTATTCTCTCGATTTGGGGACGGAACGGCTGGATCAACCAGACGCTTCAATCCCTTTTCGGTTTTACGATTGATAGTCCTGCCTACGGGCTTTCGGGGATTTTGCTCGCCCATGTCATTCTTGATGGCGCGTTTGCCGCTCGTATTCTGCTCGCGCGGCTCGATGCTGTGCCTGCTACACGGCTTAAAGTCGGGCAGTCCTTGGGTCTTTCGGCCTGGACGCGGTTTCGTTTGATCGACTGGCCAGCGCTCAAGGGGAGTTTGCCGGGCTTGGGGGCGATCATTTTCTTGCTCGCCTTTACCAGCTTTCCGATTGTGTTGTTGCTCGGCGGTGGACCGGCCAATCAGACGTTGGAAGTCGCGATCTATTCTGCGGTGCGACTGAATTTTGATCTGGTTGGGGCGGTATGGCTGGCGATGACGCAGATTGGTGTTTGCGCGGTGATCATCCTCCTCGCGTCGGCATTTGCCCCAGTCCCGGCAGCACTGGGACTGTCCGCGCAGCCCCGCTGGCAGGATAGTATCTGCGTTAGGGTGGTGCAGTGGGCCATACTGTTGACCGCTGCCATCGGCTTTGCATTGCCGCTGATGTCGGTGCTTTGGGACGGTTTGGCGACTGGATTGCCGCGCGTTTTGGAACAGCCAAAGTTTTGGCAGGCGAGTGCGACCAGCCTCATTATTGGTGCGGCCTCGGCCGTGCTCACCTTGGTGTTCGCTCTGATCATTGCTTTGGGGCGTGCAGCCGTCGCCAATCCGATTTGGCGGACAATCTTGGGCGCACCAGCCTATGCTTATCTGGCTGTGCCTGCGGTGGTTCTATCGCTGGGGTTCTTCTTGATCGTGCGGACGCTGGGGATGGGTATCAATTTTGCGGCGCCCATCGTTGTCGTCGTCGCCAACAGTCTTTTGGCGCTGCCGTTTGCCATGGCGACACTAGGGCCGCCACTCGACGGCATTGTCCGCAATCGTGGGAAGCTGATCCGGTCGCTCGGAATGGGCGGGTGGAGGCAGTTTGCTGCGGTCGAATACCCCCTTTTAGGTCGGGATATCGGCTTAATGCTCGCGCTCGCCTTCTGCTTTTCGCTGGGCGACCTCGGCGTTATCGCCCTGTTTGGCACGCAGGACTTTGAAACTCTGCCCCTAATGATGTTCCGTGCCCTTGGGGCTTACCGGTCCAATGATGCCGCAGCTATCGCTGCGCTCTTGCTCATTGGGACAATCCTAGCCTTTATCGTGCTTCCGCGCGCCTTGGAAAGAATCGCTCATGCTCATCGCCACTGATCTGGTTTTTAGCTATCCCGGTCAGACCGAGCCCTATCGCTTCTCGCTCGAGGCCGAAGCGGGGGAGGTGACGGCCGTTTCGGGGGCAAGCGGGTCGGGGAAATCGACGCTGCTTGATCTCTTGTCAGGATTTCTGACCCCGGTATACGGCTCGCTCACGGTCTATGGTGAACCGCTTTTGCATCTGCCGCCCGAGACGCGCCCAATATCCCTGCTGTTGCAGGCGGATAATCTCTTTGACCACCTGAGCGCGGCGGAGAATGCTGTTCTGGGCATTCCTAAAGGCCGCGACAAGGCAGAGCGCACTCAGCTGGTGGCGCAGGCTTTGGCTGAGGTTGGCCTTGGTGGGATGGATGAGCAAATTACATCGACGCTGTCAGGCGGGCAAAAGCAGCGCGTTGCTCTCGCGCGGACTCTTCTGCGCGCTCGGCCGGTGCTTCTGCTCGATGAGCCGTTTTCGGCGCTCGACGATACAACGCGCGCGTCCGTCCGGGACCTTGTTGCTTCCTTGACCAAGAAACACGGCTGGCACACTGTTTTGGTGAGCCATCACAGCGATGATATCGCTGCGCTCGCAAGCCGCCACTATCAGATCGTTGAAAAGAAATTGGAGCGCATTTAGCGCTCCAATTTTATTCAGCCCATTCTGCCATGACGCGATCAAAGACCGCTTGCGCTTCGTCGTCTTTTTCCAGTGTCAGGATGGCATTGCGCCCTGAGCCATAGACCATGGCAAGGTCGAGCCAACGACGGTTCTGGAGGAGATCGATATTGGACTCAACGTCAGATGGTGAGGCGCTGAGGGCAAAGAGGAATGTGTTCCCCAATACGCGTGCGCCAGCGCCGACCAGAGCGGTGCCCGGAACGAGCTCACTATCCTTGAGCAGGACAGCTGCAAGGGTCGCTATATTGCCACCTGCAAAAGTGTCTGGGACGTTGAAGGTGATTTCCATCAAGTGACTCGCTGGCAGCACAGGATCTGTGTTGCGGCGGATGATCAGGTTCACACCAAGGTTTCGGGCCGGGATGCTGGCCGTGCCGACCAGAGTAGGCATGCCAAGTTCATCAACGCTCTCGGTCCATTCCACCGATCCCGAATAGGGAACTGCACCGGATTGACCAGTGGCGGAAGCTTCAAGCAAGAGAGACTGATTGCCAGCGAGTACCGAAGGATCAACCGTTGCTGAAGGGTCGCTCGTGCCCGAAATTTGGGTGTCGAGACCGGTCAGGCGCTCTTCGATTTTTCCTTCGCCGTTGAGAGAAGGAAGCGCTGTGGGCGCAGATGGGGTGGCGGCCAGACGATCTTCGGCTGTGCCTTCGAGACTGCTCGTTGGTTCAGACGGAGCCGTTGTTGCAGTGTTCCCGGGACCGGTATTGGCACCGTCTTCGCTGACCACTGGGTCAGACACGGTGGTATCGAGGCTTGGGCCCGGAGTTGGTTCCGGGGAAGGGGTTTGAACCGCAGCAACTTCGGTGCGGCCGAACATCTGGTCGAGATTGACGTAGCCTTCGCGCCACGCCCAGAAACCAGCGCCGCCAGCGCCAACAAGCAACATGGCAAAGACAATCAAGAAAATTGTCAGGCCAGTGCCGGAGTGCGTCTCAGTACGGATGGGTACAAAATTAGGGTCGTCTTCTGTGTGGCCAATGGCGGCCTTGAGCGACGCATCCCGATCCGGCAGCGGCTCGGTGGTCTCACCACGGGCTTCACGATCCAAAGTCTCGATGGCGCGTTCGATAGCGCCTTCAGCTTCTTTGGTGTCGCCCTCAAGCTCGACTTCGCTCACGCTCGACAGAGCTGGCTCAACAGGGAGCGGCGGCTCGATGATGACCGGAACGGTCTCTGGCTGATTACCGAGCGCAGTGCTGGTCATAACCGGCGGAGCGGTGTCCTCAGCAGATTTGCGGGGGGCAAAGAAGAACGGCTTGGGCTGCGGACGCTCAATTGGCGCAATGAAGGCTGGCGCGGCCACTGGAGCGTCGGCCTTATCGGTCTGCGCATCTTGGACGACTGCAACACCAGTGGTGCTGGCCGCTTCAGCGATAATTTCTTCGATGGAAGCCACGGGCGCGGGGGCAGGGGCAAGCGGATTAGGCTCGCTCACGATAGTCGGCGCAGGCGCAGCCGGAGGCGCTTCCGGCACTGCTGAAGAAGAGGCTTCAACCGGGCGCGGTACGAATTGTGGCTCGGGTTGCGGCTCAGGCTCCGGCAGCTTTTCGGGCGCTGGTGGAGGCGTTGATTCGGTTTTTGGCGGCGTCGGCTCGGGAGCCGGCGCCACAGGGGCGGGGGCAGGAGTTGGACGTGGCGTCGGTGGGACCGGGCGAGAGAATACAGTATCGCGACCAAGGCTGATGACAGCCTCGCTCGCTTCCTGTTCCACCTGCCGAATGCAGTCTTCCAACTGCAGTCGGTGCTGGGTGATTTCCCTTGCTGGCAATGGGGGCTCGATGGCCCGTAGCTGAGCTACGAGCGCTGAACGTGCCTTCTCATAGACTGCGCGTCGCGCAGCCCCATTGTTCTCCGGAAGCGCCGAGATAGCTCGACGGAGCAGCTCCTTGTAATCCGCCATAGGTTACTTGGTACTCACTATTGCTGCGAAGACTTGTAGCAAAAAAACTTAGTCTTGGAATGGGTCTACTACAAGGATCGTATCGGCACGTTCGGGGCTGGTCGACAACAAAGCGACCGGTGCACCAATGAGCTCTTCGATGTAGCGAACATACTTGACGGCCTGCGCTGGCAATTCTGCCCAGCTGCGCGCACCTGCAGTCGTGTCAGTCCAACCTTCGAGGGTCTCGTAGATCGGCTTAACGCGCGCTTGTGCTCCCATTGAGGCAGGCAAGTAATCAATGCGTTCGCCGTCGAGTTCGTAGCCGACGCAAACCTTGATTTCCTTGAGGCCATCAAGAACGTCGAGCTTGGTCAGGGCAATACCGGTGATGCCGGACGTCTTGACGGTCTGGCGTACGAGAACCGCATCGAACCAACCGCAACGACGTGGACGGCCGGTGTTGACGCCGACTTCGCGACCAACGGTGGCCAGGTGATGGCCGACGTCGTCGTTGAGTTCGCAGGGGAATGGACCTTCACCCACGCGGGTGGTGTAGGCCTTGGTAATGCCAAGCACGTAGTCGATAGCGGTTGGGCCAAGGCCCGAACCGGCAGCAGCCTGACCAGCAACAGTGTTCGACGAGGTCACGAACGGATAGGTGCCGTGGTCATTGTCGAGCAGAGCGCCTTGTGCACCTTCAAAAAGGATGCGTGCGCCAGCGCGACGCTTCGTGTCGAGGATTTCCCAGACGCGATCCATGAACGGCAGGATCTCTGCGGCGACCGAGGTCAATTCTTCGTAGATTGCATCAGCACTGATTTCGGTGAGGCCGAGACCGCGACGCAGAACGTTGTGGTGACCGAGCAGACGCTCGATCTTTGGCATGAGAGTTTCTGGCTCGCTCAGATCGATGAGGCGGATCGCGCGGCGGCCGACCTTGTCTTCATAAGCAGGGCCGATCCCACGGCGGGTCGTGCCGATCTTGAGACCGGAATTGGCGTCTTCACGGATGCCGTCGAGTTCACGATGGACCGAAAGGATCAGCGGAGCATTGTCCGCGATACGCAGGATTTCGGGGGTGATTTTAACGCCCTGGGCACGCAGCTTGCTCATTTCCTGAACAAAGTGGTGAGGGTCGACGACGACGCCGTTGCCGATAACCGAAAGCTTGCCCTGCACGAGGCCAGACGGCAGCAGAGCCAGCTTATAGCTGACGCCGTCGATGACCAGCGTGTGGCCGGCGTTGTGACCACCGTGGAAGCGCACGACAACGTCGGCGCGGTCCGCTAGCCAGTCCACAATCTTGCCCTTGCCCTCGTCGCCCCACTGAGAGCCGACGACAACCACATTCGCCATAATCAGTCTTCCTCTAGAATGCGCGTCCGGGTGTCGGACACGTCAAAAACCCAACGCTGCTGTGTCGAGCTACCAGATCAGGACTTACCCATCCGCGCGATATTGTCAGTTCATATACCGACGGATAACTCTAAGTCGGAATGTCCTTACATCACATGGCGTCAATGACAAAGCCGCAAGAACACCAAAACAGCGCCTTATCGTCCCAGATTCTCAATCAGCCCTATCTTCTGCTTGTATTGGCTCCTCTTTTTTGGGGCGGAAACGTCGTCGCAGCCAAATTGGTAGCCGATGAAATCGACCCATTTTTGCTGCTGGCGAGTCGGTGTGTTTTGGCGACCTTGTTCATTCTGCCGTTTGCATGGACGGCGTTGAAACGAGATTGGTCGGTTGTGCGGAAGTATTGGCCTGTGCTCATGGCCTTTGGCGCTGTGGGCTACGCGCTCTTTAACGTGCTGCTGTATTTGGGTCTTCAAACCACGACAGGGGTGAATGCCGCGATTGTCCAGGCAGCGCTGCCAATGCTCATTCTGGCGGCAAATTTCTTCGTGTTCCGGGTGCGTGTCCGGCCCCTACAGGTATTGGGTGTGGTTCTCGCCATTCTCGGCGTCGTCTATACGGCCACACATGGCGACATTAGTCGTTTGCTGACGTTGAACGTGAACCCCGGTGACGGCTTTGTGATCCTCGCTTGCCTCGCCTACACCGCCTACACCCTCGCGCTAAAATATCGGCCGAAGATGGACATCATGAGCTTTATGGCTGTGACGTTTACGGGAGCGGCGATCACCGGAGTGGTGATGTTGGCGCTTTTCGGGGGAGGTCTCGGGCAGGTCGCCAAGCTTGCCGATATGTCTGGCGCCGTGTGGCTGGTGATCGCTTACGTGGCGATTTTCCCGTCGATGTTCTCACAGGTCGCCTATGCCCGTGGGGTGGAACTGGTCGGGGCAAACCGCGCGGCGCCAAGCCACAATCTCATTCCAGTTTTTGGGGCTTTGGGTTCGCTGCTTCTCTTGGGTGAGGCGCTACAGCTTTACCACGTCATTGCTGCGCTCATTATTGTCGGCGGGATTATCCTCGCTGAAGTCGCTGCGCGCAAAACCAGAGCCTAAACAAAAACGGCGCTCCGAAGAGCGCCGTTTCGTTATCGTCGAATGTGGCTTGATTAGAAGCGAAGGGCCTTGGCCTGCTTGACGCCTTCCAAAGCGGCGATCTGAGCGAGCTGTTCTTCGGTCAGTGTGCCGTCGATGGAGACCAGAGCAATCGCGTCGCCGCCAATGTCGGCACGGCCGAGATTGAAGTTGGCGATGTTGATGCCCAGCGTGCCGAGGAGCGTGCCCAGACGACCGATGTGGCCTGGCTTGTCTTCGTTGGTGACATAGAGCATCGAGTCGGAAAGCTCGGCTTCCATGTTGATGTTCTTGACCTGAATGACACGTGGCTTGCCGTTGGCGAAGATGGTGCCGGCGATGGCGCGTTCCTGCTCAGCGGTGATCACTGTCAGGCGGATGTAGCCTTCATAAGAACCCTGCTGGTCGCGGTTGGTGGTTTCCACCAAGATAGCGCGATCCTTAGCAATTTGCGGAGCCGAGACCATGTTGATGTCGCCAAGCGATGGCTTGAGAACGCCGTTGATGGCGGCGGCGATCATTGGCTTGGTATTGAGCTGAGCGACGGAGCCTTCGAACTCAATACGGATGCCCTTGATGGCGGTTTCGGTCAGCTGACCAGCAAAGCCGCCCAGAGTTTCAGCAAGCTTGACCCATGGGGTCAGGCGCGGTGCTTCTTCTGCCGAGATCGATGGGAAGTTCAGCGCATTGGTGATTTCGCCGGTCATCAGGTAAGCCGAAATCTGTTCAGCAACCTGAAGGGCGACGTTTTCCTGAGCTTCGGTGGTCGACGCGCCAAGGTGTGGCGTGCAGATGACGTTTGGAAGTTCGAACAGCGGGTTGTTTTCGGCTGGTTCTTCGAGGAACACGTCGAGAGCGGCACCAGCAACGTGGCCGGACTTGAGAGCGTCGTAAAGGGCCGCTTCGTCGATGAGACCGCCGCGCGCGCAGTTGATGATGCGAACACCCTTCTTGGTCTTCGCGATGGTTTCCGCATTGAGGATATTGCGGGTCGCGTCGATCAGCGGGGTGTGCAGGGTGATGAAATCGGCACGAGCGAGGAGGTCTTCAAGCTCAACCTTTTCAACGCCCATGGTCTGTGCGCGTTCTGGGGTCAGGAATGGGTCGAAAGCAACGACCTTCATCTTGAGACCCTGTGCGCGGTCGGCCACGATCGAGCCGATGTTGCCCGCGCCAATGAGGCCGAGGGTCTTGTTGGTGACTTCAACACCCATGAAGCGGTTCTTTTCCCACTTCGACGCGCGGGTCGATGCGTCCGCTTCTGGAAGCTGGCGGGCCAGAGCCATCATCATAGCAATGGCGTGTTCTGCCGTGGTGATCGAGTTGCCGAAGGGGGTGTTCATCACAATGATGCCCTTCTTGGTCGCAGCCGGAATGTCGACGTTGTCGACACCGATACCGGCGCGGCCAACAACCTTCAAATTGGTTGCTGCAGCGATGATCTTTTCGGTGACCTTGGTGGCCGAACGGATGGCAAGGCCATCGTAGTTGCCGATGACTTCAAGGAGCTTTTCCTTGTCCTTGCCGAGGTCTGGCAGGTAGTCAACTTCAACACCGTTGTCCTTAAAGATCTGGACGGCGGTTGGGCTCAGCTTATCGGAAACGAGAACTTTTGGCATTTGGGGAACGTCCCTGAATTTGGTGTGCTTGCGGTGAACCACCCCCACCTAACCTCCCCCGAGAGCGGGGGAGGGATGGCTCCGAGTTTGGCAAATGTGTTGGTGCCAACTCGATCAGCCCCTCCCCCGCGGGCGGGGGAGGAAAGGGAGGGGGAAGCGAGAACTTAAGCGGCGGCCTTGAGGGCGGCCTTTTCTTCAGCGAAGGCCCAATCGAGCCATGGAGTCAGAGCTTCAAGATCGGAAGCTTCAATGGTCGAACCTGCCCAGATGCGCAGGCCAGCCGGAGCGTCCTTATAGGAACCGAAGTCGTAAGCGACATTGAGCTTATCGAGGCGGGCAACGATGGCCTTTGCAAAGGCTGCCTGAGCGTCGGCGTCGAGCGCTGCGATTTCTGGATCAACGATCGAGAGGCACACTGAAGTGTTCGAGCGCTGGTCTTCGTTCTTGGCGAGGAAGTCGACCCAATCGGTCTTGGCAACCCAATCGGCCAGAACCTTGTAGTTCGCATTGGCGCGGGCCTGCATGGCCGGAAGACCACCGATCTCAAGGCCCCACTGCATCGCATCAATCGCGTCTTCGATGCAAAGCATGGAGACGGTGTTGATGGTTTCGGCCTTGAAGATACCTTCGATCAGCTTGCCGCCCTTGGTCATGCGGAAAATCTTCGGCAGAGGACGGTTTGGCTTGTAGGATTCGAGGCGTTCGACAGCGCGTGGCGACAGGATCAGAATGCCGTGGGCTGCTTCACCGCCGAGGGCCTTCTGCCAGGAGAAGGTGACAACGTCGAGTTTGGCGAAATCGAGGTTCTGGGCAAATGCGGCAGATGTGGCGTCGCAAATGGTCAGGCCTTCGCGGTCCGCTGGGATCCAGTCTGCGTTTGGTACGCGAACGCCCGCCGTGGTGCCGTTCCAGGTGAAGACAACGTCACGGGTGAAGTCGACCTGGGTGAGGTCTGGCAGTTCACCATATGGAGCTTCGAGCGTGCGGACGTCTTCAAGCTTGAGCTGCTTGGTCACGTCGGTGACCCAACCAGCGCCGAAGGATTCCCAAGCGAGCATGTCAACGCCGCGAGCGCCCAGAGCGCTCCAGAGGAACATTTCGACCGCGCCGGTGTCGGACGCAGGAACAATACCGATACGGTAGTCAGCCGGAACCTGAAGCAGTTCACGGGTCAGGTCGATGGATTGCTGGATGCGAGCCTTAGCGATCTTTGCGCGGTGCGAACGACCGGTCAGCGCGCCTTCAAGGGCAGCGATGGTCCAACCTGGACGCTTCGAGCACGGGCCCGACGAAAAATTTGGGTTTGCCGGTTTTACTGCCGGTGCAGTCAGGGGCGAATTAGCCATCTTCTAGCGGCCCTCCCAGGCCTATGGTCTCGCGTTAGGGCGAGATGTCCTGAGGCCGCCAATACGCCTTGCATGGCAGAGTCGTCAAACAGAATTTTAGAGGCGCGTCGATTTCCTAGCGAATGTGGCTGGACTGAGCAGTTCTGGCTTAAGCGCTTGGACTACCGTCCAATTGCACGATGTTGGGTGCTGGGGAGCCCGCAATGGTGTCGGCAACATAAGCCCCACGTGAACCCAGAGGGCGCGCGGGGCCCAGGGTCGAGTCTCGGCCGGTTTGTAACTCAATGGATGCGTTCAAGACTGCGCCGACAATGACGATGGTGCTCGAGAGCCAAATCCACGTCATGAGGCCGATGACGGCGCCCAGTGAGCCGGAAGCTGCGTTGTGCTGCGGGAAATTGGTAACGTACCAAGAAAACCCAACCGAGGTCGCGGCGAGAAGGATCAGCGATATGAGCACGCCCGGCATGATCCAGCGCCACTTCGCCTGACGGCGACTTGGGCCCCAGCGATAGAAGGCTGACACCATAAAGGCGAGCGTGGCGAGCATGACAGCATAACTGCCGAGCCGTACGGCCCAATCGAGACCGAATGCTGGAGAAAATTGCAGCACCGCAGGCATGACGAGAACAACGGTGAGCACGACGACGGTGACGATTGCGCCAGCGAAGGTGAAAAACAGCCCCAGCGCGTTGACCGCTATGAAGGAGCGCCGTTCTTTCTCTTTGTAGGCCACGTTCATCGCTTCAAAGAGGGCTTTTACCCCCGCGCTGGCGCTCCACAGGGCGATGACGAGCGAGAGTAAAAACGTCCAACCTAGGCTGTCATTTGATGCGGAAATGAGGCGTGTGAGTTGATCGTTCAAAAGGTCCAGCGCGCTTGGAGGCATGAAGCCGGACAGCAACTGGATGTGATTGAGAACGCTGTTGCTGTCGTTAAACAGGCCATAAAGCGTGACCACGGCCGAGAGTGTGGGAACGAGCGAAAGCAGCACGAAGAAGGTTACGCCTGCTGCGGTGAGCAAGATGCGGTTCTCGAGAAAGTCGCTGACGACACGGAAAATAATCTCTTTCCAGCCCGACAATGGAATGTGCCAAGGCGCGTTGGCATGACGGCCCAGTGCTGCCCCTGATGTTGTTTCCGCAGCGTCCATTAAGTGCCCCACCAGTCAGCTGTGTCGTGTTGGGGTCAATGTGGAACGCTGGTCGCTGGTTCCGTGCGGTGGGCGGGAGCTTGGATGACAGTTAATCGACAAAACCACACCTCTTGGCGTGCTAGCGCTTGCCTGCCCGGCGGGTGGGTGACAAAAGAATGGTCACTGCCCCAATAGAGGTGCTCCATGATCAAGCAAGCCTTTGCCCAAGTCGTTGCCGTTATCGGCGCAACCGCGATTTCGCTGCGTCACCGTAACGACAATCTGACCACACGTTCGTTCGGCCTCAATCCCGCTATCCCAACCGCAAAGGCGCAGGGCACTGTGCCGACGCTCAAAATGCCGACCGGCAAAGGCTGGATTGGGGACCATAAGCCGACTGCAGCTGCTGGGCTGAAGGTCAATGCGTTTGCAACTGGTCTTGATCACCCGCGCAACATGCTGGTGCTGCCCAATGGCGACGTTCTGGTCGCAGAATCCATGGGTGAGGCTGGTAAGCCGTCCAACATTTTTGACTGGGCAATGCATGTAACCATGGAGCGCGCTAAGGCCTCTGGTTCAAGCGCCAACCGTGTGACGCTGTTGCGTGATGCTGATGGCGACGGCGTTGCTGAAGAGCGCCATGTGCTCGTTGACAATGTCCGCCAGCCCTATGGCTTGGTTTATCTCGATGGCACGCTGTACGTTGGTGCCAGTGACAAGGTTTTGGCCTTCCCCTATGAGCTTGGACAGACCAAGATAACTGGTGCTGGCAAGGTTTTGATGACGATGAAGGCGGGCGGTCACTGGACCCGCAATCTCATCGCCAGCGCTGATGGCAAGAAGCTCTATGTCGCTGTCGGTTCGCTCAGCAATATTGCCGACGCCGGCATGGAAGTTGAAGAAGACCGCGCGGCGATCCACGAGCTGGATCTTGTCACAGGTCAATCCCGTATTTTTGGTGCCGGTCTGCGCAATCCAGTTGGCATGGCTTGGGAGCCGCAGACCAATCAGCTTTGGACTGTGGTCAACGAACGTGACGGTCTGGGCGATGAAACGCCACCGGACTATCTGACCTCGGTGGTTGATGGCGGCTTTTACGGCTGGCCCTATTGCTATTGGGATCGCGTGGTCGATGAGCGCGTGCCGCAGAATGCAGATCTCGTGGCGCGTGCACTGCAGCCTGATTATGCCCTCGGTGGGCATACGGCGTCGCTGGGTCTGTGCTGGTTGCCGGAAGGCACCTTGCCTGGGTATACGCAGGGTATGGCTATCGGCCAGCATGGTTCGTGGAACCGATCCAAGTTGTCTGGCTATAAGCTGACTTTTGTTGCTTTTGAAAACGGTAAGCCTGTCGGCATGCCGCGCGATATTCTCACCGATTTCCTGTCGGCTGATGAGAAGTACTCGTATGGCCGTCCGGTGGGCGTGGCATTGGCTGCTGATGGCGCGGTGCTGATGGCGGATGACGTTGGTGACGTGATCTGGCGCGTAACAGGCGCCTAAGCGTTACAGCTGCTCATATGAAAGGACCGGTGCTGCGAGGCGCCGGTCTTTTTTATTTCCGATGCGGTGTGGCAGCCGCGATCGGATTATTTTTTAGTTGAAACGATAACGAACAGTTCCGCGAACCTCATGGGTCCAGCTGTCGTCTATGCGATAGGGATTGGTCGTCGCTGTGTTTTCAATGCGGTTGATGTAGACCGCGCGGTAACCAACGTCTGCGACCACCTGGCCGAAGTCATAGCCAAGGCCGACCATGCCTGCTGCGGCAAAGCTGGTGTTGCCACCCCAGGCGTCGGGGAGACCTGGACCTTCGGTGATCAGGCGGTTGATCGCCACACCGGCACCGGCACCAACATAACCGAACGTGCCGCCAGCCGCGCCAAAGCCATCGCCGAAGCCAAAGTCGTAATAGGCGTTGGCAAGCAGAAGCGTCGAACGCAGCTTCAGCTTGTGGTCGCCCGCGGCAAGGGTTGCATGACCCGCTGGGACAGTGATGCCCAAGCCGTCGTTATGCAGGTAATCGGCCGTGACGTCCATGCGCAGGCCTGTGCCGGTTTCGTAACCCACACCGGCGCCTGCCGAGAAACCAAACCCGGTTTTGTTCGTTTCATAGCGACTGTTAGGCAGGGTGTAGTGATCGGCATTGCGCGCCCAAAGGAAATTGCCGGCTAAGCTGCCGCGCAAATACATCGAGCCAGCATAGCCGTAGTCAACATCCGGGATGTCGATGCCCGCGCTTGGGGGCGGAATAAAAATGTCGGCGGCATTGGCTGGTGCCGCCATGCCAAAGGCAGCTGCTGAGAGCAGCGCAGCGGTTAGGGTACGCATCATAAGTTCCTCGGTTGCCACGAGACCAGTTGTCTCCTGCAATATGCGCAGAACTCATTAAAGCGCTCTTAACCTAACCGCTTAACTATGCAAAATTATAAAGTGCTGGGGCTCAACAAAAATACAAATACTTTCTAAGCCACTCTTAAATGCTTTAGGCGACTTGTTTGATTGCTGTCTCAATTTGGCTGACGACGGTTTCGACGAGTGAGGCGTCATCTGCTTCGCCCATAACGCGAATGACCGGTTCTGTGCCGGAGGCGCGAACGATCACTCGGCCACCTTCACCCAACGTCGCCTGACCATCTGCAATGGCCTGAATTACCTGCTTGTTTTCGAGCGGCTTGCCGGACTTGAATTTGACGCTGCGCAAGAGCTGCGGGACTTTTTCAAAGCGTGCGCAGATCGAGGAAATGCTGCCACCTTCTTCCTTGAGGACCGCCAACAGCTGGAGCGCGGCAACGAGGCCATCACCCGTCGTGGTGAAATCGGACAGGATGATATGCCCGGACTGTTCGCCACCGACGTTGTAGCCCTTGGAGCGCATGGTCTCGAGAACGTACCGATCGCCCACCTGAGTGCGTTCAAGCTTGAGGCCGAGCTTGGCTAGGTGGCGTTCTAGGCCAAGGTTGGACATGATGGTGGCCACAATGCCGCCGCCGACAAGCATATCGCGCTTTGCCCAGCTTTCAGCGATGACGGCCATGAACTGATCGCCATCGACGACGCGGCCCTTCTCGTCAATGATGATCACGCGATCGGCGTCGCCATCGAGAGCGATGCCGATGTCAGCGCGGACTTCTTTGACCTTGGCGGCAACAGCGTCTGGCGCGGTCGAGCCCACCTTGTGATTGATGTTAAAACCATCGGGTTCGGCACCGATGGTGAAAACTTCTGCACCCAGCTCCCAAAGGGCGACCGGGGCGACCTTGTAGGCAGCGCCATTGGCGCAGTCGACGACGATCCGCAGACCTGACAGATCCATGCTGCGGGGCAGGGTACGCTTTGCGTATTCGATGTAGCGCGTGCGCGCTTCTTCGTCACGATGCGCGCGGCCGATGTCACGCCCCTTGGCGAGGTGACGGGACATGTCGCTGTCGATCAATGCTTCGATTTCTTTTTCAAGCTCGTCGGAGAGCTTGTAGCCGTCGGGGCGGAAAAGCTTGATGCCGTTGTCGTCATAGGGGTTGTGTGAGGCCGAGATCATCACGCCCAAGTCGGCGCGCAGGGATCGGGTCAGCATGGCAACAGCAGGTGTGGGCATTGGGCCCAGCAAATAGACGTCCATGCCGACAGCCGTAAAGCCCGCGGTCAGAGCCTGTTCGATCATATAGCCGGAGCGGCGCGTGTCTTTGCCGATAACGACGCGATTGCGGTGATCGCCGCGCACGAACTTGGTGCCCGCGGCCATGCCGACTTTGAGCGCGAGTTCAGGAGTGAGCTTGTCGCCATTGGCTAAACCGCGGATGCCGTCGGTACCAAAATATTTGCGCGCCATGTTTCGCTCCCGATTCACTGGTGTTGTTTTTAGAATACCACTTGGAGTGGAATAGCCGAGACGGCCACAAAGAGAAAGGGCCACCCTTAGGTGACCCTTTTAAGGCGTAGAGATTAAGCGTTAGCTTTCAGGCTGCGGTTCCATGCCTGGTTCTTCGCCGCCGTCATTGTGCTTTTTTGCACCCTTGCCAGCTGCGGGAACGCCGGAAGCCTTTGGAGCCGATGGGCCATCATCTGGGCGCACGGGCTGCTTGCCATCCATCAGGGCACGGAGTTCGTCGCCGGTGAGGGTTTCGAATTCGAGAAGGGCCTGTGCAATCGCTTCCCACTGGTCGTGATAGGTCGTGAGAATGTCACGAGCAGACGCTTCGCCGTCTTCGATGAGCTTGCGTACTTCCTGATCGATCAACTTGGCGGTTTCATCCGACATATTGGTCGACTGGGTGACCGAGTGACCGAGGAAGACTTCCTGATCATTGGACTTGTAGCGCACACGGCCGAGGCGTTCGCTCATGCCCCATTCCATAACCATGGAACGCGCTAGGCTTGTTGCCATCTGAATATCGCCAGATGCGCCCGATGTGACCTTTTCAGGACCAAACTTGATGATTTCCGCTTCACGGCCACCGAACAGCATGGTCAGACGCGCAAGCGCCTTTTCACGGCTGAAGGAATAGGTGTCGTTTTCTGGAAGGGTCATCACCATGCCCAGCGCGCGACCGCGTGGGATGATGGTCGCCTTATGGATCGGATCGATACCAGCAACCTTGAGAGCGATGATGGCGTGGCCAGCTTCGTGATAGGCGGTCAGCTTCTTTTCGTCGTCGGTCATGGCCATGGTGCGGCGCTCTGCGCCCATCATGATCTTGTCCTTGGCGTCTTCGAATTCCTGATGGGTGACGAAGCGCTTGTTCTTACGAGCGGCCATAAGGGCAGCTTCGTTGACGAGGTTCATCAGATCCGCACCCGAGAACCCCGGAGTACCGCGCGCGAGTACCTTGAGGTCAACGTCAGGAGCCAGTGGCACCTTACGGACGTGAACCTTGAGGACCTTTTCACGGCCCGAAACGTCTGGATTTGGCACTACGACCTGGCGGTCAAAGCGGCCTGGACGCAGAAGCGCAGGATCGAGAACGTCCGGACGGTTGGTCGCTGCGATCAGGATGATGCCTTCATTGGCTTCAAAGCCATCCATCTCGACGAGGAGCTGGTTGAGGGTCTGTTCGCGTTCATCGTTACCGCCGCCAAGACCAGCGCCACGCTGGCGACCGACGGCGTCGATTTCGTCGATGAAGATAATGCACGGCGCATTCTTCTTGGCCTGTTCGAACATGTCGCGAACGCGCGATGCGCCCACGCCGACGAACATTTCAACGAAGTCAGAGCCGGAAATGGTGAAGAACGGCACATTGGCTTCACCTGCCACCGAACGGGCGAGCAGAGTCTTACCAGTACCTGGAGGGCCGACAAGCAGTACGCCGCGCGGTATACGACCGCCCAGACGCTGGAACTTGCCTGGATCGCGCAGGAATTCGACGATTTCTTCGAGGTCCTGCTTGGCTTCATCAACGCCAGCGACGTCTTCGAAGGTGATCTTGCCCTGGGTTTCGGTCAAGAGCTTGGCGCGCGACTTACCAAAGCCCATCGCGCCGCCACGACCGCCGCCCTGCATCTGGCGAATAAAGAAGAACCACACGCCAATGATGACGATGAACGGCAGCCAGCTGGACAGGAGGATGGACCAGAATGGGCTCGATTCAGGGGCGCGAGCAGTGATGCCGACATTGCGTTCTTCGAGGCGCGTCACGAGGTCTGCGCCCTGAGGAATGATCGTCTCAAAGCGCGTGCCATCATTCAAAACGCCGGAAACGACGTTATTTGTGATGGTCACATTTGTGACACGGCCCGCATCAACATCCGAGACGAACTGGCTGTAGCTCTTTTCGCCGACGTTCGAGGTCCGCGATGTCGATTGAAAGACCTGAAATAGGCCCATCAACATGAAGAGTACGACCAGCCAGATGGCAAAGTTGCGGAAATTTCCGTTCATTAATCCTGTCCCGGAGAGGCCGACGCGGAGAGCGCCGGGTATTGGGCAAATGTAAGTCCCCGCGTGGGGTGTTACAAGGGTGATGCCTGTTCCGTTCTGGACGAGATGTCCAGTCTTTTTGTAGCGAGAGCGTTAATGAAAATCGCAACTCGCCGGTATTTCGGATCGTGCACCCTTGTTGATCAGTGCCCCAAAGCAAGGGGCACTGCTTATTATTGAGTTCGAGCAGCCTGTTGAACTGCTTCTTGCACTTTTTCAAATGCACGCACTTCGATCTGGCGAATACGCTCGCGGCTCACGTCATATTGCTGGGCCAATTCCTCAAGCGTTGAGGGACTTTCCTTGAGGCGGCGGGCCTGGAAGATGGCACGTTCGCGATCGTTAAGGACTTCCATCGCCTGGTTCAAATAGCCCATGCGTTCGGTGTATTCCTCGGTCTCGCCAAGCGTGGTTTCCTGATCTGGCGTGTCATCGACAAGCCAGTCCTGCCACTCTGAAGAACCTTCGTCAGCGCGCATGGGCGAGTTCAGCGACGCGTCACCGGAAAGGCGAGCGTTCATCTGGACCACATCGGCTTCGGTGACCTTGAGCGTTGTCGCGATTTGCTTGATCTGATCAGGGTGGAGCGCGCCATCCTCGAGCGCCGCAATTTGCCCCTTCACCTTGCGAAGGTTGAAGAACAAGCGCTTTTGCGCAGCGGTCGTACCGATTTTGACCAAGCTCCAAGAGCGCAGGACATATTCTTGGATCGCAGCTCTGATCCACCACATGGCATAGGTGGCCAAGCGGAACCCTTTTTCGGGCTCAAAACGCTTAACCGCATGCATAAGACCGACATTGCCCTCTGAAATTACTTCCGAAATTGGCAAGCCGTAGCCGCGGTAACCCATGGCAATTTTGGCGACGAGGCGCAAATGGCTGGTGATCAGCTTTTGCGCCGCGGCAGGATCTGTGTGTTCTTTATAGCGTTTGGCGAGCATGTATTCTTCATCGGGTTCCAACATTGGGAACTTCCGAATTTCTTGAAGATAACGGCTCAAGCCTCCCTCAGACGAGAGCACAGGCAAATTGGTCTGGGCCATTTATACGCACCCCTTTCAGCATCCCCCACTTATCGCGGGCAGAAATACCACTCCCATCCATGTCGGCACAGAAGTGGATGTAGCCTCAATATAGGACACAGTTTGGCAAATTTAAGAGGACTGAACGCGATGCCGCGCACAATCCTCTCAATGCGAACCGAACTTTGCCGACTAGGCAGAACTCCTAGTGTTTGGATATTGTTCCGACACAGTCTGGTGACTATCGCGCTAGCGCCTTGTCATAGACTTGCAGCGCTTCTTCCAGTTCAGCCAAATCATCAGGGAGTTCGGCATCGAACATCATTTCCTCGCCAGTGGCGGGATGTTCAAAGCCCAACTCGGCCGCGTGAAGCGCCTGTCGACCTAAAGTGCGGACGATATCTGCCAACTCTTCGGGCAAACGATTGACTTTGGTCGCGTAGCCGGGCGCGTAAAGCTGATCGGCCACGAGGGGATGGCCGATGTGGGTCATGTGCACACGGATCTGATGGGTGCGGCCCGTTTCAAGCTGACACTGAATGCGTGTCACATCCCAGCCCTCGCCGCCATAGCGCGCTTCCACAGCGTAATGGGTGATCGCTTCGCGCCCGCTCTTCAACACCGCCTGTTTCAGTCGATTGCCCGGATCGCGGCCCAATGGAGCATCGACGGTGCCCAGACCTGATTGGGTGGTGCCCCAAGCGAAGGCGATATAGGCACGGTGCAGGGGACCGGTGCGCCCATGGTCCGCAAACTGAGCGGAAAGGTGCTTGTGCGCCTTCTCGGTTTTTGCGGCGACCATGACGCCGGACGTGTCTTTGTCCAGACGGTGGACAATGCCGGGCCGTTTGACGCCGCCAATGCCTTTGAGACTGTCTCCGCAATGGTAGATCAGCGCGTTGACAAGCGTTCCGTTCGGCGAGCCGGGCGCTGGGTGCACAACCATGCCAACTGGCTTGTTAATGACGATGAGGTGATTGTCCTCATACAGGATTTCGAGCGGGATATTTTCGCCCTGTGGCTCTGGATCTTCCGGAGGCGGGGCCTGAAGCACAATAGTTTCACCGGCCTTTAGCCGATAATTGGGTTGGCTTACGGGCTTGCCGTCGATAGAAACAGCGCCGCCGAGAATGAGTTCTTTGATGCGGCTACGGCTAAGGACGTCATGTTCCTTGGCCAGAACAGCGTCGAGGCGACCACCGGCAAGTGTTTCGTCTATAGAAATTTCTACGGGCTCGCCCTCAACCTCGAAATCGGTATCGTCAGCCATGAGTAATCCTGATCAGAACCAGCCCGATAATGCCGACATGGAATTGTCGCCAGAAGCCAAGGCTGCGTTTGGCAAAGCACGCCGATCGTTCGCATGGTCGATCAGCATAATGTTGTTGGGCTTTATGGCGATTGGCTTTGCAATTGTCTATCGCGTGATGCGCGACGCACCGCCGCCTGCCACCGTCGCCACTGTCAGCGTGCCTGTCGGCAGCGAAGTTCTCTCTTCACTTAATATCGACGGCACAGTTCAGGTGACCTATCGCGCAGGCGAAAGCACGCTGCTCAATGTTTACGATTCGAGCACTGGCACACTGCTGCGCACGATCGAGATCGCAAAGCTCTAAGGTTTAGTTGCCGCGCAGCTCGCGCAGTGCGGCCAGCCGATCTGTCACTGTTCCGCGCTGGGTGACAGCTGGTGCGGGCAGGAGATCTTCGGTTTCGCCATCGTCGGCAAAGCGTTTGATACGATCAAACAGGCTTTCTTCGATGATGGTGGCAGCTGGTTTTTCTTCGGCGGCATAGACCAAGCGGCTGATGCCGCTGGCAACATCCATCAATTCGCGGCGAAGCACCGCTTCATCGAAATCATCGCTCGCCCAAGTTTCGTTAATGCTGGTTTCGAGTGCCAAGACCTGCTTGCGCAATGCGTCGGACGCCTCAAGGCTAGACAATTCGTCCGCCAGCAGACTTTGCCCTGTTTCGACTTCGTCGGCCTTTGAGGGCTTGGTCAAAATCGCGTTCAGGCGCATTTCTGCGCGATTCAAGCTGGCCTCGGCTTCGCTCAGCTCAATGGGCGTGGCTTGCTCACGGGGCTCAGTTTCGCCACGGCTAAAGCGTCTAAGATCAAAATTGAGGCTTGCGACTTCTTTTTCCAGCTCGGCGACGCGCGCCCGCAGCAGGGACTCCCGCTTTTCGCCTTCAGCGCTAAAGGCGGCGTGTTGCTCGCGTTCCGTCCTGATCTGAACTGCGTCAACACGCGCTTGAGCAACGTCGCCCAATTGTTCAGAAAGACGCTGGCGCAGACTTTCGATTGTGAGTTCAAGGCGGCGCGTTTGTAGGGCGAAGTCGGCGCGCAAATGATCTTTATCAGCCCGAAACTCGGCCATGGAGATTGGCGTGGCAGCTTCAATTCGGCGCTTGGTCAGGCGTACTGCGCGGCGCCAGACTGCGGGCATGATGACCAAGGCCATCAACCCTGCAATCAGCAGGCCTAAAACGAAGTACATAATATTCTCGACCAACATAAAGCCAACTCTCCGGCTGCGCTGAGAGCTCGAGGTGCACCCGGACACAGCAATTCTACAAGGCGTTATAGCCTTTGGCGTTCCCCAATCTTAGCGAGAATTTGAGCCGCCGTCATGATCAAGCCAAAGCGCGCTTCGGCTTGATTAAAGGGGAGGGGCCTATCTAGAAGGGATTCCAGGTGGGTTGGGCTGTGAAGTTGAGATAGCCAACGTTAATTCCAAGGCGCGCACCGACACCGGAGCGGATTGGAACGATCACAACATTGTCGCGCTTGGTGACAGTCATGCCGAAGCCGCCAAACACATAGGCGGAGCCATCGACGCCCGGATAACGTCCAAGAATTTCCTGAACATTATTGAGGTTATAGACCAGCATCATGACCTTGGAGCCATCGCCGCCAATGTCGAAGCCGATGCTTGGACCCTGCCAATAGATCTGGAACTGACCGGCATTGCGGGTGTGAACGACACCCTCACCATATTTAGCGCCGAGGAACAGTGCGCCGCCAGCTTCCTCGCCGAGAACGTAGCCATTTGGCAGGCCAAACTGGCTCACTGCCTTCTCAACAACCGAGGCGAGGCCCTGGGCGGCACTGCCAAAGAATTGCTGTCCGCTCTCGACAAGTTCCTGACCAGAGTAAGTATCGCTGAGAGAACCCTGTGCATAAGTGGGAGCGGGGGACAGCGCCACTGCGGCTAAAAACGCTGCCAGCTGGGTTAGGCGCTTGAACATACATAAAACTCCCTTATTCGAGGCATGCGTCTTACGAAGACTTTAAGGTCTTGCCGCCACACTGGAGATGCGCCGGCCTGCCACTCGATCGTCCTCATGATGAAGCAAACCTCTAAACAAAACTTAACCATGATCGCCGCCTTCCTGCCATTCTTCTGGCTGGTTTCGGCCGTTTTTGCGCCTGCACAGGCGCAATCACTCGTCACCTATATTCTCACCGATCCCCTCACTGGCGTTGCCATTGAGGGCATGGATCCTGTCTCCTATTTTACTGATCCTGCACCATTAAAAGGTCAGCCTCAGTATGAGTACACTTGGATGGGGGTGCCCTGGCAGTTTGCCAACGAGGCAAATATGCAGGTGTTTATGGGCCATCCCGAAGTCTACTCCCCACAATATGGGGGGCATGGTGGCATGAGCATGGCACGAGGCTTCGTTTCTGATGCCGATCCCAAAATCTACACCGTTTTTAAAGGGCGGTTGTTCTTATTCTATTCGGCGGCTAATCGGGAAGCATTCCTCTTAGCCCCAGATGCAGCAGCCTTAAAAGGCGCTGAACATTGGGTCACATTGTCCAAAACGCTTTCAATACGGTAGTGCGTTCGACAAACGACCTTTATTCTTCCCCTGAACTGATTCCTCATAAAGCTTTGGAGCATAGGCGCATGGCCGATATCATTGAGCTCAATGCAACTGATCTGGCGGCTATGCTTTGCTCGCGCGTTTGCCACGATCTCATCAATCCCATTGGCGCAATTGGTAATGGCCTAGAAGTGCTTGCAGACCCTTCGCAGGGTGAAATGGCGGAAGGCGCGCGCGATTTGATCGCCAACGCGGCCACGCAGAGCCGGGCAAAGCTTGAGTTCGCTCGTTTGGCTTATGGCGCGTCGTCCACTTCGGGCACCGATATCGACACACGCGAATGCGAACGCGTTGCGCGCATTCTGTTCGAGGTCGAAAAGGCCGATCTTGAGTGGAATGTGCCACTGATCCTGCTGCCAAAGCACAAGGCAAAGCTCTTCATGAACATGCTGCTGATCGCAGCAGGTTCGGTGCCGCGCGGTGGTCAGGTGACCGCCAAGATTTCTGGTGGGACCGGCGAAGAAAAGTTTGAGTTTTATTCTAAGAGCGACACCGAAAAGCGTCAGCGCACATTGGTCCCTGCGGGAGCCGCGGGTCTGGTTATGGGCATTCCTGAAGAGGGTTATGTTGATGCGCGTGGCATTCAGCCCTTCTATACGGGCCTCCTCGCGCGCATGACCGATATGGAACTGACAATTGGTCTTGAAAATGAGCAGTTCTATTTTACTGCAACGCCAAAGATGAAATCGGCTGAGACTGCAGGAAATACGGCGCCTGAGCAGGCTTAATAACCTTTCGCCAACCAGTTAGACTGCATAGTCCCCGGAACGACATTCGTTCTGGGGCTTTTTTATGCGCACGTGCCTAATCGTTGATGACTCTAGCGTCGTCCGTAAGGTTGCCCGCAGGATCCTGGAAGATCTCGACTATATTGTCGACGAGGCCGAGGATGGTCAGGAGGCAATCGAGAAATGTCGCGAGACCATGCCTGATGCCGTGCTGGTAGACTGGCACATGCCCATCATGAGTGGCCTCGAATTCATCAAGCTTTTGCGCACCTATGTCGGTGGTGAAAAGCCTCGGGTGATATATTGCACAGTCGAGCACGACATTGGGGCCATTGCCCTCGCCCTAAAGGCGGGAGCCAATGACTACATGATGAAGCCCTTCGATCGGCAGTTCCTAGAGATCAAATTCGACCCGCAATTGCTCTCTGCTTAGAGCGGTTCTGATCTGGCAAAAGTAAGATCAGACAAGACGCAGCCCTCAGCTTGGCCAAGTGTGAAGCCATCTTCGGTTTCTGAGTAAGGGCAGGTCATCGGGAACTGGGCTGCGCCCAGCCGTCCACTGGCCTCGCTTAAGGTCAATTCTCCCTCTGCCATAACAAAGCTTCCAGAAACTTGGCGGTTGAGACTATCGGAGAGCGTGAAGCTGCCGGTATCGAGCAATGTCAGTTTGAGCCCGCTCGGTGTTTCGTATGTCGTGCCATTTAGGCTCGGCGCTATGGCCTGAGCGATATTGGTTTCGACGCTCTGCAACGCCGTTGAGCGTTGCGTAAGGTTCCGCGTCAGCTCTTCGACCTGCGGTTGGAGTGTTGTGAGCTGCTCTGAATAGGCCGCGACCTGTGTTTCAAGAGTGGTCTTTGCCTGCGTCAGATCTGCCAGTTTAGCCTGAGCCTCTTGTGCAGCCGTGTTCGCCGTTTCCGTCGCGAGCTTTGCTTGTGCTAGGCGGTCCTGAGCCTCAAGGAGCTCGGTTCGCGAGGACTGTAGTTCGGACTGAAGGTCCGCAAGAGTTGCTGAGTTCGTTGCGACCTCTTGGGCCATTTGCGCAACATTGGTTGTTGCCGTCTGCTCCTGTCGACGCGCCTCCGTTAAGCGCGTGTCTACTTCGCTGAGCTGACGTGATGCTGACTCGGTCTCTGCCTGGATAGAGGCTTGCCGCGACGCGGCTTCATTGAGCAATTGTTTGGCGGCGTCAGCCTGTTGGATCAGGCCCTGCGTTGCAGATTTGGTGTCTTCGAGGTGTGTGACGGCCTGTGCCAACTCATTCTGGCGGGCCTCGAGTTCGGTTGAAGCTGCCGTGAACGCGGTGCTCACCGAGCCCAACTGTTGTTCAACATCCAAAAGCTTGGCATTGGCTTGCGCAATTTGCCCATGGGTGCGGTCACGCTCCGCCAGGGTGGCGGATAGCTGATCGCGCTCGCTTGTGAGCAGGGCCAATGTCTCCTGCTGTTGGCGGTCCGAAAGGCCTGCGTTGATCCACATGGCTACGAAAGCAATCCAGCCAGCGACAGCTAAGACCAGTAGCACAAGGGGGAGAGGTTCGCGGAGGCGGCGCGATAGGTCGGTCATGGTTCTGCTCTCAACAGCGTCTTTGAAAGCGGAACGACATCAGACGCGCGCCAGTTCCGATGGCGGTACCATATAAAGAAAAACCTCGCGCTGTTGAGCACGAGGTTTTTGGAACGATCTGGGGGATCAGATTTAAGCGACGTTCTCGCTGTAAACGTCTGCCTCATCGGGCTCGCGCAGCACGTAGCCACGGCCCCAAACGGTTTCGATGTAGTTCTTACCACCGGTGGCAACCGACAGCTTCTTGCGAAGCTTACAGATGAACACGTCGATGATCTTGAGTTCGGGCTCGTCCATGCCGCCGTACAGATGGTTGAGGAACATTTCCTTGGTCAGGGTCGTGCCCTTACGCAGGGAAAGGAGTTCCAGCATCTGGTATTCCTTGCCGGTCAGGTGAACGCGCTGGCCCTGAACTTCGACGGTCTTGGTGTCGAGGTTAACAAGCAGGTCACCGGTCGAGATGACCGACTGGGCATGGCCCTTGGAACGACGGACAATGGCGTGGATGCGGGCCACGAGTTCGTCTTTGTGGAAAGGCTTGGTCATGTAGTCGTCGGCGCCAAAACCGAGACCGCGGACCTTGTCTTCGATGCCAGCCAGACCCGAAAGGATCAGAATTGGCGTCTGGACCTTAGCGACGCGAAGCGTGCGCAAAACCTCATACCCGCTCATGTCGGGCAGGTTCAGGTCCAGAAGAATGATGTCGTAGTCGTAGAGTTTACCAAGATCCACGCCTTCCTCACCGAGGTCGGTGGTGTAGACGTTGAAACTTTCGGACTTCAGCATCAGTTCGATGCTCTGCGCTGTCGCGCTGTCGTCCTCAATAAGGAGTACCCGCATTATAATCCCCTTGTCATGTCGTTCCTGCTGGAACTTGCGGTAGGCAAGGCCAGATTGCCCTTTCCGCTCCAACCCTACTGGATATGACTGAACCCTAAGTGCAATTAGTTAACAAAGTTTAATTCTGATCCGCAATACGCAAAACGCGTTAGGGTGAATTAAGTTTAAATCGTTGAAAAACTTAGGAAAATTGCTCGAAAAATTCTTAAAGCATTACGTTAAGAAAGCCCTTCAACGGACTCTCTCGACTCAGGCATTTGGCGGTGAGGGTAAGGGTTTCGCCCAAGTCTGGGCAGGGGACACATATCCCCAATCATGAATGCTGATAGCGATTTTCAGTTAACGTTCAGTTACCCTCGTGAGGAATTACGCATGCCGATTCGCTCTCCCCGGTAACCTTTACCGCGCGACGGCCATATGGAGCGCATATAGGAAATATGAAGGCCCTTATCTCAGCCATAGACGCGGTCGAGGAAGTGGAGGTGTTTGGGCGGGTGAAATCCGTGCAAGGCCTGCTCATTGAGGTTGCCGGCCCTGTGCGTGAATTGCGCGTCGGTGGTCGGGTTGAGATCATCAACAGCGACGGCACAGTGCTGTTCGCTGAAATCATCGGGTTTCGGGACGGTCATGCGCTTTGCCTGCCGTTTGGAGAACTCGGTGGGGTGCGGTTGGGCTGCAAGGCGATTTTCCGGCGCCATGATGGCGCGGTAAATCCGAGTGAGGCTTGGCTCGGGCGCGTTGTGAACGCTAATGGCGAGCCGATCGACGGCAAGGGGCCTTTGCCGCGCGGGGCTATGTCCTATCCGCTGCGTCAGTCGCCGCTGGCCGCTCACGACCGTGTCCGTGTTGGTGAGCCTATCGAGCTTGGCGTGCGATGCCTCAACACCTTCACCACCATGTGTGAAGGGCAGCGCATGGGTATTTTTGCGGGCTCGGGCGTGGGCAAGTCGGTGCTCATGTCGATGTTGGCCCGCAATACGGATGTGGACGTTTCCATCATCGGTTTGATCGGTGAACGTGGGCGCGAAGTGCATGAGTTTATCGGCGAGTATCTCGGCGAAGAGGGGCTCAAGCGCGCTATCGTTGTAGTGGCAACGTCGGACGAAGCGGCGCTGATGCGGCGTCAGGCATGCTATATGTCCATGGCTCTGGCGGAGTATTTCCGCGATCAGGGCAAACGCGTCTTGTGCATGATGGACAGTCTGACACGCTTTGCTATGGCGCAGCGTGAAATCGGGCTGGCTGTTGGTGAACCGCCGACCGCGAAGGGTTATCCGCCCACAGTGTTCACAGAACTGCCTCGTTTGCTCGAAAGAGCGGGGCCAGGAACGCCTTTGACCGGTTCTATTACAGGTCTATTTACCGTTTTGGTGGAAGGTGATGATCACAACGAGCCAATTGCGGATGCCGTGCGCGGGATTCTCGATGGGCACATTGTGATGGAGCGCGGCATTGCCGAGCGGGGACGTTACCCTGCCGTCAATGTGCTCCGGTCCATCTCGCGTACAATGCCGGGGTGCGTGCCTGAAGAGGTGCGACCAACCCTGACACGAGCGCGAGAGCTCATGTCCATTTTCTCGGACATGGAGGAGCTGATCCGGCTGGGGGCTTACCGGAAAGGGTCAGATCCGCTTGTGGACCGCGCAATCGCTATCAACCCGAAGCTTGAGGCTTTTTTGAGCCAGAGACGGGATGAGGTGACATCGATCCAGGACGGTTATGCCGGGCTGGCTGAGATTATCGCTGAAGCGGATGCACGGGGCTGATGGAGCAATGCGTGTATGGCAGGGCTCCGGAACTGACTTGGTGTGTAAGGAGTACAGGTCGTGAAGTCGCGCAATGAGAGTCTGATTAGACTCAAGAAATTTCAGGTGGATGAGAAGCGTCGCCAAGTCGCCCAGATCGAAATGATGATCGCCGACTTCGAACGCATGGCCACCGAACTCGATCAGCAGATTGAGATCGAACAAAGCAAAACCGGTATTACCGATATTGCTCACTTCGCATACTCAACCTTTGCCAAGGCAGCGATGGGTCGTAGAGACAATCTGCTCGCCTCGGCAAACGATATGCGCGTGAAACTTGAAGCGGCGCAGGATGCGCTGGCTGAGGCGCTCGAGGAGCTCAAGAAGATCGAGCTGCTTGATCAGCGCGAGCACCAGCGTGAACGTGATGAGCAGAACAAGCTCGAGCAGGCTGAATACGACGAAGTCGCTCGCTTGCGCTATCGCCGCTAAATACAGGTTAAAGAATACGAATAGGCCCGCCGTAGCGGGCCTATTGCTTTGGATCTCTCGAGATCAAATTACATCGCTGGTGCTGGGGTCACTTCGGTTGCTGGAGCAACAACAGCATCGGTTTCCCAAACGAAGTCTGGGGCGCTGGTCAGCGCTTCAGCGGTTGTTGGCATGACCCAACGTTCGGTGTTGTCAAAGGCGATCGCGTGGTCGAGGGCTGTGAAATCGACAGCAACGTTCTTTTCACCGATGCCGAGGAAACCGCCAACGCCCAGAACAACGGCCTGGATCGAGCCATCAAGGCCGATCACGAGATCCTTCACTGTACCGATTTCTTCAGCAGTGTCGGTGGTGTCTGAGTAAACTGGCGCGCCGATCAGCTTGCTGACGACGGCATCACCGTCGAGCACGACGTAACCGGTCGCCAGATCGATTGGCTGGCGGGTTGCATGCGCCAAGTCGGTCGCTGCATTATTTGCGGCAGCCGAGGCATTGGCAGCCGCATTGTTCGCGGCGGCACCAGCATTGTCTACTGCGTTATCGACAGCGGCGCCCGCGTCCTGTGCAGCGTCCTTAACGGCATCTCCGGCGTTCTGCATGGCGTTACCGGCCGCATCAAGAGCATTGTCGACCTTCTGGCCAACGGTTGGTTCTGCTGGGGCGACCACTACGGCGTCCTGGGCAATGGCACCCATGCTCAAAACAGCGGTCAGTGCGGTAGTAGCAAAAAGCGTGCGGATCATTGTAAGCTCCAATGGTTCGTCGTTGCGATGAACAGGGCCGTGCGGTGCAAAACTTGGCTGTGGCGCACCGTGCGGCCCATTATGATTGAAACAACGCGTCTTCGGCGGCAGCCGTTCCGTTAAAATTTACTTTGTCGGTTCAGCGAAAATGAAAAAGCCGGTCGTTGGATGCCAACGCCGGCCTTCTCTGCCTCCCGTTAACGGGCTCATATCATTTAATCTTCCGCGCCTGCGCTAGGGCAGGGGATGATTATGACGCGCGCAATGTTTGTGCTCTTAGGAGCCGACATTGCATCGACATCCTTAGCTTATCGGAAGTTATCTAAAGCAGCACCTCAAGGGCGTGTTAATGATTAACGATCCGCTAATCGATCAGCTGCGCAGTATCCTTGTCATAGGTGCGCATGGCTCGGTGTGGCATGCCGCCATCCTCAAACTCGGGTCCAAACGCAACAAACCCCAAGCTTTCATAAAAGCCTAGTTTGTCGGATTGGGCGCCAAGGAAGAACCGGTCGTGCCCTTGTCCGGCTGCGGCGTTCATGGCTGTCCGAAGCATAGCCTTGGCTATCCCGCGTCCCCGGAAGCTCTGTCGCACGGCCACCCGGCCGATTTTGACGTGCTCATCGAGAAAGATCAGCCGCAGAGTGCCCACAACTTCGCCCTCTTGGATGGCGACGAAATGGGTTGCGGTGAGATCATAGTCATCCATTTCGTCTTCTTCGGGCACTTTTTGTTCCCATACGAAAACTTCCCTGCGCAGGCCGAAGGCGGCGTTGCAGAGGGTGGAAAAAACCGGAACGGAAAGAATAGTGGTGCTCATGCCCCTCTTGTAACGACCAAGAGGGGCATGGCGCTAGACGCTGCCGACTGTTTTCAGGCGAACGCGTGGATGAACTTCGTTCTGGCTCATCACAAAGGTCTGCGGACGGAAGCGCTCTACGATCGAGCGAACGTGCGGGCGAATTGAAGGCGATGTGATCAGAACTGGCATCTCGCCCGCCTGTGCTGCCTTTTCATAAGCGGCCTGCACGCCGGAGATGAATTGCTGAAGTTTGGATGGGGCCATAGCGAGGTGACGGTTATCAGCATCACCAACCATGGCCTCAGCGAAGTCGCGTTCCCACTGGGGCGAGAGGGTCAAAAGCGGCAAGCTGCCATCCGGGCCTAAATTAGCAGCGCAGATCTGGCGCGAAAGGCGCGAGCGAACATGCTCGGTAATGGTTTGCACGGAGCGACCGGCACCCGAGATTTCTGCAATACCTTCGAGAATTGTCGACAGATCGCGGATTGAGATGCGTTCGGCAAGGAGTGCCTGTAGGACGCGCTGGATCCCCGAAACCGTAATCTGGCTCGGGATAATGTCTTCCACGAGCTTTTGCTGATCTTTCGGAAGGCCGGAGAGCAGAGACTGCACGTTGGCGTAGCTGAGAAGATCCGAGACGTTAGCCTTGAGGATTTCGGTCAGGTGGGTCGAAATGACGGTTGACGGGTCGATGATCGACAGGCCGCGAAGCTCCGCCTCGTCGCGCAATGCGGGGTCGATCCACGTTGCCGGAAGGCCAAAAGTTGGCTCGACAGTTGAGTGTCCCGGCAGGTCGATCTTGTTGCCATAGGGGTCCATCACCATCAACTGGTTGGCAAAGATCTGCCCTGCACCTGCTTCAACTTCTTTGATCCGAACTTTGTAGTCGTTTGGTTCAAGCTGCATGTTGTCGAGAATGCGGACGGGCGGCATGACGAAACCAAGCTCCATCGCCAGCTGGCGACGCAGAGCCTTGATTTGTTCAGTCAAACGATCCGAACCATTGCCATCGTCGCGTACAAGGCTGAGCAGACCATAGCCCAGTTCGAGCTTGAGATCGTCGATTTTGAGGCTGTCGCTGATCGGAGCCTCCGCCAAAGGTGAGCCGGGAGCATTCGCCGGAAGGCCCGGTGCGCCGCCTGGTCCGGGCAGCGCCGACTTCTTAAGGGCGTTTGCGGCGTCATCGGCCGTTCTGACAGCTTTTGACTTTGAGGCGCGGAACGCGGCATAGCCAACGCCGCCTGCGAGCGCCAGAAACGGCAAGATTGGCATGCCTGGGAGCATGGCGAGCATGGCCATGACTGCGGACGACATGCCAAGTGCGCGGGGGTAGCCTGAAAACTGGCTGCTGAGGGCCTTGTCAGCGGCGCCGGTGACGCCCGACTTAGAAACCAGAATACCAGCTGCGGTCGAAACGATCAGAGCGGGAATCTGGGAGACTAGGCCATCACCAATGGTCAGGAGCGTATAAACGTTCGCAGCCTCGCCAAAGTCCATCCCTTGTTGCATGACGCCGATGAGAATGCCGGCGGACACGTTGATAAAGGTGATAATGAGGCCTGCAATGGCGTCGCCGCGCACGAATTTGGACGCACCGTCCATGTTACCGAAGAAGGAGCTTTCTCCCTCAAGTTCAGCACGGCGCTTTTTGGCAGTGTCTTCATCGATCAGACCGGCGGACAAGTCCGCATCGATCGCCATTTGCTTGCCCGGCATGGCGTCCAAGCTAAAGCGAGCCGCCACTTCGGCGATACGGCCAGAACCCTTAGTGATAACGATGAAGTTCACGATCACTAGGATGATGAAGATCACCGTACCGATGACGAAATTGCCTCGAGTAACGAAGTTGCCGAAGGCCTCAATAACGTGACCAGCTGCATCGGTGCCGTTGTGCCCTTCTGACAGGATCAAGCGCGTTGTCGCCAGGTTCAAGCCCAAGCGCAACATGGTCGCGATCAGCAGAACCGTCGGGAAAGCCGAAAATTCGAGTGGTTTCTGGATGAAGAGGGCAGTCATCAGGATCATCACAGAGAAGACGATCGAGATGGCAAGGAGGAGGTCGACCAGAATAGCGGGCAGTGGGACGATCAGGATAACGATCAGACCCATGACGCCGGCGGCTAGGGCAACGTCGCCCGAGCGCAGGACTTGTAGGATCTGCCCGAGATCGGGCAGACCAAAATTGTTACGCGAATTCGTGGATTGGTCAGTCATGCTCGCTCACGAACGGCTTGGCCGCGATAAACGAAGTCCGCGCATAGCGCTCGTTTCGCTGCATTCCGATTAACTCGTGGTTCTGCACAACCGCTCCTTTAAGCGCTCCGCCGTTCGCCTGGCTCAGGAACATGTAACCCTTCATCGGTGTACTGGTTGAGCTTATTGCGCAGCGTGCGGATAGAAATCCCCAGAATGTTTGCCGCGTGGGTGCGATTACCCAGCGTATGATCCAAGGTATCGAGGATGAGGTCGCGTTCAACGTCGGCAACGGTGCGGCCGACAATCGCACGATTCATAGCCTGGGCCGTTTGAGCCGCCATCTGTGCCGGGGAGGTAGCACGGGCTGCCTCAGCGAGGCCCATGCCATCTGGCAAAACGATCGACTCGGGACCAATGGTGTCGCCAGAAGACAGCAGCACCGCGCGGTGAAGCGTGTTTTCCAATTCGCGGACGTTGCCTGGCCATGGAGCCCGAACGAGGGCGTCACGAGCTTCAGGCGACAGCTGACGCGGCGGAATGCCATTTGCCTTGGCGTACTTCGCGACGAAGTGTTCCGACAAAATGGCAACGTCGCCTGGACGCTCGCGCAGCGGAGGCAGCTTGAGGTTCACAACGTTGAGGCGGAAGAGCAAGTCTTCGCGGAACGAGCCGTCACGCACAGCGTCGCTGAGGTTGCGGTTCGAGGTCGCGAGAATGCGGATATCGACGGGGACTGGCTTGCCGCCACCGACGCGGTCAATGACGCGCTCCTGAATGGCACGCAGCAGCTTTGCCTGCAGGCGAACATCCATTTCTGAAATTTCGTCGAGCAGCAACGTGCCGCCAGAGGCTTCTTCAAACTTGCCAATTCGGCGCGCGACGGCGCCGGTGAAGGCGCCCTTTTCATGGCCGAAAAGTTCGGATTCGAGCAAAGCTTCTGGGATCGCGGCGCAATTGACCGAGATAAAGGGCTTGTTGGCGCGCTTGGAACGAGCGTGGACGAACTTGGCCACAACTTCCTTGCCCGTGCCGCTCTCACCGGTGATCAGGATCGAGGCTTCCGAGCCAGCGATCTGCTCGGCCATGCGGACAACGCGTTCCATCGAAGGGTCGCGGAAGAGGAAGTCGGAACTTTCGCGGGCAACTGCGGAAATGACGGCGGCAATGAGCTCCGCGTCGGGTGGCAAAGGAATGTATTCCTTGGCCCCGGCGCGGATGGCGTTGACGGCTGCTGCGGCATTGGCTTCGACGCCACAGGCGACGACCGGTATAACAATGCGTTCTGCTTCCAGAGCGGCGATTAGGCCGGTGATGTCCATCATGACATCGACCAGCAGCAGATCGGCCCCTTTGCCAGAACGAAGCGAAGCCAGCGCAATCTCAACCGAGGGGGCGTGAGCGACTTTGGCTCCCCCATCCATAGCCATTTTGGTTGCCGTCGAGAGCTGACCCTCAAGCGCACCGATAATGAGAAGGCGCATGGCAGAGCTCCTATTGTGGCTTGATAATTTCGGTCATGGTGACACCCAGCCGGTCTTCCACCAGCACGATTTCACCACGCGCAATTAAACGGTCGTTGACATAGATTTCTACGGCTTCGCCAACTTGGCGGTCGAGCTCGATGACCGTCCCGGTATCGAGTTTGAGCAGCTGAGAAACAGGCATTTTGGTCCGGCCGAGAACGACCGAAACGCGTACTGGTACGTCAAAAACGGCCTCTAGGTCGCCCGCGGTACGTTCGACATAGGTGACATCGCGTTCGGCGCGCTCGGGCGCGTCCATCTCGTCGAGCAGGCTCTCAAGTGTGTTGTCAGGATCGGCCATTAACCGCTCTCCTTAGCATTCGGGTTGCGCTGACGCGCAGCAAGGTAGTCAGAAATTTGGCGTTCCACTTGGATGGTCGTTTGACTTATGTCGCGCACGACACCGCCATTGACCCATTCCATACGGCCATCGCCAAGGCGAATGTCTTCGTCACCCATGATTACCAAACGCCCGGCAAATCCCGTGGCATTGACGTGTTGGGTGGCTGACTCCCGAATAGCGTCGGCCATTTCAGGGTGGCACCGCACCACAAGGTGTGGGACGGCCCCCAAGCCTTCGAGGCACTCCGCTATCAATGCTTCAAGCTCAACTGTCGGCTGGCGAGCGACGAGTTGATGCGCGAGCTTTTTGCTAACAGCCAGTGCCAAGCTTGCGGCTTCTGACTGGTGGCGATGAATGGCTTCATCCAGCGCCTGGGCATAGGGTGCCACTTGGGTCGCCAGTGTCGTGCCGAGTGCGGCGATCGTCTGTGCTGCTGTGTTGGCAGCATTGCGTTCGCCTTGTGTTACACCCTCAGCGAACGCTTCGCGTTTGGCGTCGGCTATCAGCTGCGCCACCAAATCCTCGGGGATTGAGGGAACGGGCGGCGGAGCGGGTGCTTCCGCTTCGGCTGGCACATGTCTGATCACGTGTCCGGGTTCTTCGCCCAGATCGAGATCGAAAAGATAGCGGACCGGTTGGGCCATGGTTAAGCCACCATCTGGTCGTCGGCTTTGGACTTAAGGATGACGATCTCGCCCTTGGCCGCGAGATCTTTTGCCGTTGCCACCAAGCGGGTCTGGGCTTCGTCAACATCCTTGAGCCGAACCGGGCCCATATCGCGCATATCGTCTTGCAAGACCTTGGCAGCGCGACCAGACATGTTCCGGTAGAACACATCCTTGACGGTATCGCTGGCCCCCTTAAGGGCGATACCGAGGTCACGCTTGTCGAGGCGTGCAAGCAGGGTCTGGATGGCCGACGTGTCGAGCCGTGCCAGATCCTCAAAGGTAAACATGAGCGCTTTGATGCGCTCGGCATCGTCTCGGTTAATCTCCTCAAGACTTGTAATGAAGCGCGATTCAGTCTGACGATCGAATGCGTTGAAGATTTCAGCCATCTGTTCGTGGCTGTCGCGACGCTTCTGGTGGTTGAGTGTGGACATGAACTCGACGCGCAGCGTGTTCTCGATTTTCTCGAGAATTTCCTTCTGCACAGGGTCTAGGCCAAGCATGCGCTGCACCACGTCCATCGCCAATTCTTCTGGCAGAACGGCGAGGACCTTGGAGGCGTGGTCTGGATCGATTTTGGACAACACCACAGCGATGGTCTGCGGGTATTCGTTTTTGAGATAGGCGGCCAGAACATCCGCCTGAACGTTCGACAGCTTCTCCCACATATTACGGCCAGCCGGACCGCGGATTTCTTCCATGATCGCGTCCACACGTTCCTGCGGCAGGAAGGAGAGGAGCAAGCGTTCAGTGGAGTCCGTGGTGCCGGTCAGATTGCCGTGCGAGGAGATGTTCGTGACGAAATCGATCAACAAATCGTCGAGCATTTCCTGCGTGATCGGGCCAAGACGAGCCATGGCGCGGGAAAGCTGACGGATTTCGACTTCGTCGAGTTCGTCAAAAATGGGCTTGCCGTAATCAGGACCGAGCGCGAGGACGAGGGCTGCGGCCTTCTCGTCGCCCTTAAGGGTGCGCTGCTGACCGCCAACCTGCAAGAGTGCGCCGGCGCCGATTTGAAGGTTCTGATCTTTGCCAGACTGAGAAACGAGGGTCATTTCGATTACGCCGCGCTGCCGAGCCAGTCACGCACGATAAGTGCGGCCTGCTTGGGGTTTTCTTCAACGAGCGTGCCGACGGTCTTGAGCGTCTGCAGCTGGGTTTCGCCCATGGACTTGGCGTTGGCCACCCACGCTGGGGTTTTGTCCTGGGGTTGGAGCAACTGCTCGTCGAGCAGCTGTCCGTCGGCAGTGAGGACGGCGTGGTTGCCGAGCTCAGCTGCTTCGGGCAAAGCAAGCGTTTCGGTTTCTGGGCTCAGAACCTTCTTGAGCAGAGGGCGCATCACGAAGAACACGAGGGCCAGAGCGATGAGCAGGGTGACGGCCATTTCTGCGCCATTCATCAGGTCATCACGGGTGAAGTCGAGAAGGCCTGCGGTGTTGTCGGTGCCTACGCCAGCAAGGCCTGGGCGTTCGGCAAACTGCATGTTGACCACTTCAACAGTGTCGCCACGTTCTGCCGAGAAGCCGACCGCTGAGCGAACAAGGGTCAAGATCTGGCTGACTTCGTCGGCGCTACGGGGATTGTAGGCGAGGTTGCCGTTGCCATCGTCGGCATAGCTACCGTCCACAACCACAGCGACGGAGAGGCGCTTAACAGCACCCGGCTCAGTGGTGGCTACCTGGGTCGTACGATTGATTTCGTAGTTGGTGGTCTCTTCGAGCGAGGTGCCCTGTTCGGCAAAGCCATTGGCAGCGTTCTCGCTGGCGCCTGGAAGCTCGTTTGCAACCGTGACCTGACCATTCGCGCCGTTCGACAGGGTCTCGCTTTCGCGCGACTGGATAGAACGTGCAACTTGGCTTTCAGGATCGAAGGTTTCTTGCGTTACGGTCTGGCGATTGAAGTCGAGCTCTGCTGCAACTTCAACACGGGCGCGCCCTGCACCAACCACGTTTGCCAGCATGTCTTCGATGCGGGTGCGCATGCGGTTTTCATAAGAAAGCGTGCGCTCTTCATTCTTGGCGGTGACGAGGCTGCCTTCGTCGCCTTCGGCGCCCGAGGCGAGCAGATTGCCTTGGTCGTCTACGATGGAGACGCGGGTTGGGTTCAGGCCTTCAATGGCCGAGGCGACCATGTGCTGAACGGCGCGAATTTCGTTGTTCGAAAGTTGACCGCGGACCGAAAGTACGATGGAGGCTGAAGGATCCTTGCGTTCGCGACGGAAAAGTTCACGCTCTGGCAGAACCAAATGCACGCGCGCACTTTTGATGCGGGTCAGGGACGTGATGGTCCGTGCGAGTTCGCCTTCAAGGGCGCGAACATTGTTGATGTTCTGGACAAAGCTGGTCGCGCCGAGCGTCGACTGCTGGTCGAAAATTTCATAGCCCACTTGGCCGCGGGTCGGCAGACCTTCGCCAGCAAGCTGCATACGGACGGTGGTGATCTGATCGCGCGGGATCAGAATAGTGTCACCGTCGCCGCGAATTTCGTGCGGCATGTTGAGCGTCTGCAGCTCGGTAATGATTGCCGATGAATCTTCTAACGTTAATCCAGAATAGAGAGGCGCCAGATTTGGGGTCTGGGCGCGCATGATAAGAAACCCGAAAAATCCGAGCATGAGAACCGCAACGAGAGCCATTGCCGCAAGGCGGGCCATTCCGATCCGGTTGATAAATGTAGTTAAGGTTTCCACGCGTTCACTCTGCGACTCGTTCGGTCGCTGGAGCCCCCACCAACCGCTGGGCAAAATTTACCTATTTGATGGTTAACAAGGTGTTAACCGATTGCCGCATTTTGCAAATACCCGGCAATAACTGCCTGCCACCCAAGCATTTGCTGGGGAGGCACGTTCGTCATAAGCTGTGGATTTACAATGCGAAAACCCGCCAGCTTTCGCCGGCGGGTTAAGATTTGTGGCAGACTTGTGACTGACCCTTTTTGAGGGTCTAGGGAAGATGCAACTGTGGGAAACCCAAGTTGGGCCGGAGCCCTACGCATTTTATCCCTCTCGGTAATGCTGAATCCAAGTGGTGCGCAGCCCCGCAAGGCCGTGCTTGTCGATGGCTGCCTGCCAATTGAGAAAC
Organism: Devosia sp. MC521; assembly: GCF_014127105.1. Classification (NCBI taxonomy): domain Bacteria; kingdom Pseudomonadati; phylum Pseudomonadota; class Alphaproteobacteria; order Hyphomicrobiales; family Devosiaceae; genus Devosia; species Devosia sp. MC521. The sequence goes on along the minus strand of NZ_CP059902.1, from coordinate 3,010,817 downwards.
TCATCGACGCTGAGCGTATAACGCTCACATGCTTCTTCTAGGCTTAGCAGCCCACCGCGAACGGCAGCAACAACTTCGGCCTTCCGACGGATAACCCACCGTCGTGTATTGGCTGGGGGCAGATCCGCAATAGTTAGCGGGCTGCCATCCGGGCCAATAACGTACTTCACGCGAGGACGCATCTGTACGGTCATTTTACTCTCTACTCAAACCTGACCATATGATGGTGAGAGTAGGGCAGTGGCCTTAAAATACCCCTAAGGGGAAACTTACAATAGGTTAACAGTAGCGTATGATTGCGGACAGCTTTTGGCCTACACACGGCAGTCTATTTCAACTGCCAGTGGCGGGTGGCGGTGTCGTCACTTGGCCGGTGCTGCGCACGCTGGTGACGTCCTTGAGGGCGACCTTGTTGCGTCCAACGGTGAGGACTGGCTCAGCACCGCTAAAATCGACGGCGGTGACGACTCCAACGCTGGAGGTCGATATCGAAATGGCATTGCCGCTCACATTGGTGCCGGTGATCTCGATTGTGTAGACGCCGTCGGGCTGCTTGTTGCCGTCCGAACCCGCTCCGGTCCAGAGGAAGTTGCCCACGCCCGCATTGAGCGAGCCTTGCTCCACATAGACCACGCTGCCTGTTGCATTCTTGATGGTGACCGTCGCGTTGGCGACGGGTGAGGCGGCGTTGTACGTCCACATCGCCCCGCCCTCTTTGAGTTCCCCAGTTTTGCCCGAGGCGGTCACTTCCTTGCCAATATAGGAGACCGCATCGACGCGACCCTGATTCTGCGTATTGGCCAGCAGAGCTTCCAAGAAGTCATTGGTCTTGAGCTGCTGCTCAACCCCAGTGAATTGAACCAGTTGTTGGGTGAACTGGTTCGTATCCAAGGGGTCGAGCGGATTTTGGTTTCTTAGCTGCGTCGTCAGAATCGACAGGAATGTGTCAAAGTTCTGCGCGATCGTTGATCGCGCAGTTGACGAGGCCGACGTGGTTGATGAGCCAGTTACGCCGTTTACAGCCATTTGAGTTCACCTAAGCAAGGATGTTGAGCCCGCTAGCTTGGAGTGAGCCGCGGTAGAGCGTGACCTGTGGAACAGGTTCGGATGTCGTATCGTCGGATTCGAGCAACGCTTCTGCGCGATCAAATGGGCTGCCGTCGCGATTGGCTTGCTGGTCATTCTGCTTGAGCGAGAATTCGAGCGTAGCGCGATGGGCATCGATGCCGGCTTGTTGCAGCGCACGTTCAAGTGCGCGCTGGTCGCGTTGCATCATGTCGAGGGTTTCTGGCCGTTCGACAATCAGTTTGGCGTTCAACTGACCATTCTGGTCCACGTCGAGACGCACATCAATGCGACCCAGCTCGGCTGGATCTAGGCGAATCTGGAAGCGGGAGATGCCGCCCTCCATCTGCCTGGACATTTCAAAGGCTATCGCCGGAATGTTGAGCTGTTGTTGGCTCGACAAATAGGTCTGCGGAATAGTGCGCAGGGCGGCAGCTTCAATTTTTATGTCTGCGGTTTGCGCAGTTGGAACGTCAACGATCTGGGTAGACGCTGGAATTATATCTGCCAGCTTGGCAGTGGTCGGGGCAGCCACAGGGCGACGGTCAGCAGGTGCGCCGTCGTTCGACTGCTTGGCGTCACTGTTGTCATCGCCTGAAGATGCCGTGCTGGTTTCGGCAAACTTGGGCTCGGAAAGTGTCGTCGGCGTCGAAGACGTGTCTTCAGCACTGCCTGCCAGAAGCTGGTCGGACATTTTGAGCGTCCGAACTGCCAATACCGGGCCGGTGGGTTGGTCTGCTGCTGATTTGGCGAGGCGGAGAAGAGATTGCTCGACGTCATTGGGACGCGGCTTGTCAGCGGCAAGTCCCAAAGAAGCGAGCTTGTTGGCGTCGACTTCGCCAGCCTCGATAGCGGCAAGCAGCTTGGCCAATTTCTCATTGATCTGCGCGATAGCTTCCGCGGCCTCGGCAGATTTATCGAGGCCGTTGGTGCCCCCGAGCGACCGGATTAGCGTGGCGAAATAGCCTTCTGCCGAGGTCGCATCGTTCGGCACGCCATTGAGCAGCGCTGTGAGATCAGCTGAAGCGGTCAAAGCTTCAAAATTGACGCCCATCTGATTGGCCAGCTGGCTCAACGTGTTGTTGATTTGCGCCAGCAATTCCGGGTCCATTGCCTGGCCACTTTCCAAGCTGTCGCGGAGCTGCGCCAGAGCGTCGCTCAACGCAACCAATTGTGTGGTGTCGATAGGCGGCGGCACCGGCGCAGCTGTGGGATCAACGACTTCGATTTCTTCGTTGTCTTCAATAGGAGCGGGTTCGTGCTGGTGAGCGGCAGAATTAGTCGGCTCAGTAGGAGGCGGGGTATCCTTCTTGGGAGCAGGTTCCACCGCTTTGCTCGTATTGGTGCCTGAAAGCAGCGCTGCGAAATCGCTGCCGCCTGAGTTTTTGCCATTGCTGGGCTGGCTCTGCTGGCTTGCAAATGCCTGAGCCGCCGCACTGGAGCTGCCACCATTGATAGCGAAAGAATTAGGAGCCACTGGGAGCCTCAATACACAATACTGAGCGTTGTGATGCAAAACCCCTGCCATTTTGAGATCTGCTCAGTAAACTCAAGGATTTCAGGGGTGTAGCGGGATTGTTATGCGGTAGCCGCTCTGGGTGTCCGAGTAAGAACTACCGTGTTGGGGCAAAAGCTGCCGGGTAGGAATGGACAGCGCTAACGCTTCGGCGTAGAACGCGCCCCACAGTTTCCGCTGGCCCTTGAACCCATCCGGACACAAAAGAGAAATGTTGAACTCGCTTGATATTGCCAAGCGCCCCGAAGACACTCGCGTTGTTGTCGCGATGTCCGGTGGCGTAGACTCCTCCGTTGTTGCTGGCCTTCTTGCCCGTCAGGGCTATGAAGTTGTTGGCGTTACGCTTCAGCTTTATGACCATGGCGAAGCCACACACCGTAAGGGTGCGTGCTGCGCTGGCCAGGACATTCACGATGCGCGTCGCGTTGCCGCTAAGCTCGGCATTCCGCACTATGTTCTCGATTACGAAGAACGCTTCAAAAGCTCGGTGATTGAGCCTTTCGCCAATGCCTATCAGCAGGGCGAAACGCCAGTGCCGTGCATTGCGTGCAATCAGTCGGTGAAGTTCGTTGATCTCATGACGGTCGCGCGTGACCTTGGTGCCGATGTTTTGGCAACGGGGCACTATGTGCAGGACCGGATTGGTGCCGACGGCAAGCGCGAGCTTTACCGTCCGGTCGATAGCGATCGCGACCAGACGTACTTCCTCTTCGCCACCACGCAGGACCAGCTCGACTTTTTGCGCTTCCCGCTCGGCGGGATGGGCAAGCCGCAGGTGCGTGAACTAGCGCGTGAGCTCGGCCTTGAGATTGCGGAAAAGCACGACAGCCAAGACATCTGCTTTGTGCCGCAGGGGAAATATTCCGACATCATCCGCAAGATGCATCCGGAAGCCTTCTCTACGGGCGAGATCGTGCATTTGGACGGTCGCGTGCTCGGCGAACATGACGGTATCGTCAATTACACCATTGGTCAGCGTAAGGGGCTCGGCGTTGCCGCCGGGGAGCCGCTTTACGTGATTAAGCTCGAGCACAAGACCGGGCGCGTCATTGTGGGTCCGCGCGAAGCGCTCAAGACCCATACCGTGCGTTTGCGCAATGTGAACTGGTTGGGTTCGGTGCCGTTGGCCGAAGCAGCGTCGGGTAATGGCGCCCCTGTGGAAGTGAAGGTGCGGTCCACCCGTGGCCCGCAGCCCGGCGTCATTCAAATGCGTGACGGCGAGGTATATGTGACCTTGGTCACTGGCGAATACGGCATCTCGCCCGGGCAGGCTTGCGTCTTCTACGTTGACGATAGCCAAACCAGCCAAGTCCTCGGCGGCGGCTTTATCGCTGAAGCCGTGCCGCAGGCGCTGGTGGCATAGTTTGAAATTGAAGTGGGCCTCATCAATTCGGTGAGGCCCATTTTGTTTATTGGGCTGGTGCCACTTCGACCTGGGCTGGCGTTGCCGTTTTGGCAGCGTTGTTCGCTTCCTTCAGCGCCTCATAGGTGTGCAGACCACCCATCGACATCGAAATGGTGATGATGGCCAGCAGCGCGCCCATGCAAAGAATGAGAATGCGTCCACTGGTTAGGCCGAAGGGGAGGGGCTTTTTCTCGGTCATTGGCTCGTTCCAAACTTTTTTACCGCACACACCTAAGGAGTGGTGCTTGTGGGGCGTCTTACTCTGCACAATAGCTGTTCGAGTAAAAATGTGCATGCTCAAGTGATGGGACTGTCCGCCGCACCAGAGCCAAAAACTACAGCGACGAGTCATGCGCTAGCGATCCGCGCGCGCAATGGTGATCCTGAGGCTTTTGGCGTGCTTATAGCTGAGCACTATGATGCAATCTACCGTACCGCGTGGCGGTGGTGCGGAAATCGAGATGACGCCGAAGACATCGCTCAGGAAGTTTGCGTTAAGATCGGCCAGGCCATTGCCGGGTTTGACGGACGCAGCGCTTTTTCAAGTTGGGCCTATCGCATTACGTTCAATGCAGTGCGCGACTTTCAACGCGCCCGGCAAACGCGTGGGAACTATGCCAAGGCCTATTCGCAGGTCTCACTCGATGATCAGCCTGCCGAACAGGAAATGGCCACCACAAGCAATGAGCTTTGGGCGGCGGTGCGCACACTTCCTGAGAAACAACGCGACGCTGTGCTCTTGGTCTACGCCGAAGAGCTGAGCCACGCGGAAGCCGCAGACATTATGGGTATCAAGGAGGCCACTGTGTCCTTCCATGTCCACGAAGCCCGCAAGACTTTGAGTGGGTTCTTATGAGCCACCAGAACGATCCATTTTCCTCGTTGAACCGCGTAGAGCCGCCAGCACCGCGAGACGATGCGCGCGCTCGAGCACTCGCCGCTGCGAGCGCTGCCTTTGCGACGGCTCAGGCCGCGGGAGTGCAAAAAAACGAAAAGCCGACCCAAGGTTCTGCTTGGGGGAACCGTCTTATGTCCATCATCAAAAACCTCTCGAAGGGTTCGATCATGGATATGCGTCTTCCTATCGGCAGTTTGGCCATTGCCCTCGTTGTGCTGCCACTCGGGTATCATCTTTATAACTCGACTGCGCTGACCCAAGCCCCGTCAGTCGTTCAAACCGAAGCAGACACGCAGAAGCTTGAAGTGGTGCCGGCCGAGCCCGCTGTTGAGCCAGAGGTATTGGCAGAAGCTGCGCCCGCTATTGCGCAAGAAGCGCCTGCGGCGCCAGCGCTCGACATGGCCATTGCCCCGCCGCCCGCGCCATTGCCATCAGAGGCGATCATGCGTGCGCCAGCGCCATCGGTTGGAGCCATCGCCACCCGCCAAGCGGCGCAGATGGTGCAGGGCGGTGCACCTATGGCCGCAATGGCCGAAAACCCTGTAGGTGGCAGTTTTACCGAGTTTGACGAGCAACGCCTCAAGGTCGCGGCTGAAGAGCCGGTTTCGACATTTTCCCTTGATGTTGATACAGCCAGCTATGCCTTCACGCGCCGAGCGCTCAACGATGGCTTCGTGCCGCCAGCGGACGCTATTCGTATCGAAGAGCTGATCAATTATTTTCCTTATGATTACCCCGCGCCGGAGGCGGATGGCGCGCCGTTCTCCTCTGAGGTCAAAATCTTCCCGACGCCGTGGAACAATAAGACCCAGATCATGCAGATCGGCATCAAGGGTAGCGATGTGGTGCGTGAAGAAACCAGCAGTAATCTGGTGTTTCTGATCGATACGTCTGGATCAATGGAATATGCCGACAAGCTCCCGCTGCTCAAACGCGCCTTCGCGCTTTTGCTGGATCAGCTGTCGGGTGACGATACGGTCTCCATCGTCACCTATGCGGGCTCTGCTGGCGTGGCGCTCGAGCCTACGAGCGCGAACAATAAAGCCAAGATTATGGACGCACTTGATCAGCTCTACGCCGGAGGCAGTACGGCTGGGGCGGAAGGGATTGAGCTCGCCTATAAGCTCGCCGAGCAAGCCAAGATTGCAGGGGGCACCAATCGGGTGATCCTCGCCACGGACGGTGATTTCAACGTGGGTATTGATGACCCGCGTGCCCTTGAGAAGTTCATCGCGATCAAGCGCGACAGTGGCATTAGCCTGTCTGTTTTGGGTTTTGGGCGGGGCAATCTTGATGATGCGACCATGCAGGCACTCGCCCAAAATGGGAACGGCAATGCCAGCTATATTTCGAGCTTTGCTGAAGCTCGAAAAGTGTTGGTTGAGGAGGTGGGTGGAACGCTCCACACCATAGCCAAGGACGTCAAAGTTCAGGTCGAGTTCAATCCAGCAGTCATCGCTGAGTATCGTCTGATTGGTTACGAGACCCGCGCATTGAACCGCGAGGATTTCAACAATGATGCGGTGGATGCCGGCGAGGTTGGTGCTGGGACGACCGTGACTGCGCTTTACGAAATTACCCCGGTGGGATCGGGTGGGGAGCACGTTGACCCGCTGCGCTATGGGCAGACCTCGCCAACTGGGGCGGCCGAGGAAATCGCCTTTTTGAAAATGCGCTATAAGGCGCCTGAGGGCGCGGTTTCCGAGCTGATCGAAGTGCCGATTACGCCCGAGGTGGTTTATGGCGACATTGCCGACGCTGGCGTTGATGCACAGTTTTCCGCCGCTGTTGCCGCCTTTGGTCAGAAGCTGCGAGGCTCATCTTATGGAAAAACCATGAGTTGGGATGAGATCAAAACCCTCGCGCAAGCTGGGCGAGGCAATGACGAGGGCGGGTATCGTGCTGAGTTTATCCGCCTCATCGGCGACGCGGCAGCGCTACAGTCAGACCGTGCGGTAAAATAATAGGAGGGGCCGGACAAACCGGCCCCTTGTTTTTTGGTTATGCTGGCAGAAGCCTAGACGGAGGAGAGCGGACTGTGCGGGGATTTGATTTTTCGACTTGGCAGGGAGTGCTCACAAGTCTGATTGGCATCGCTCTGTTTGCTCTGGTTGGTATTGGCATTCGGCTAGTGATGATGACGACCATTCAGCAGCGCCAGCAGCGAATGAACCGGCAAATCAATGAGCGGCTTAAGACGCTGATCGCGGCCTATAAGGTTTTGGGTGGTTCCTTTACGGGACGCCTATCGGTTGATCCGCGCCATTTGCGTGACATCCGTGCAGCAGAAAAAGCCGCTGCCGAAAGTGGGGAGGTCGAAAGCTCGCCGCGTACGATGAGCGATGAGATGTTCGAACGGGTGCGCCAGGTGCGCGATGCGGTGGAGGCCGCACTGTCGGACATTATTCTTTTGGGCACTGATGAACAGGTTCGACTTGCCGAGAAGGCGGCGCGAGAGTTGGTCGCTGGCAATCAAATCCATACCCATGACCTCGTGGTGTCGCTGCGCAATTATATTCGTGACGCGCTTGACCTAGATCCCATTCCCAAAGACCTCGAAATTCCGATGCAAGGTCCCACACGTCCTGCCGCTGGCGGTGCTCGTGGCGGACGTGGCGCGGGTTCAGGCGGTGGACGTGAAGGAGGCGGTGGCCAAGGGGGAGGGGGCGCCGGTGGCACTGGCGGCGGGATGGGAATGGGACTTGGCATGGGAGGGCGCGCGGCAGACGACGGGCTCCCGCCATCTCGACCATAGGGCACAAGAGCAAAGGCCGGAGTTTCCTCCGGCCTTTAGTTTTTATTCGAGTGGCTTCAGGCCCGCTTCGATTTGAGCGCGGTGCGGCTCAAGGAATGGTGGTAGCGCTAGGCTTTCGCCCAGAGTTTCCATTGGTTCGTCTGCAGCAAAGCCAGGAACGTCTGTCGCCAGTTCGAACAGGATGCCGTTCGGCTCATGGAAGTAGAGCGAGGTGAAGTAGAAGCGCTCCACTTCGCCCGACGAGCGAATGCCGAAGCTGTTGATGCGATCGATCCAAGCGCGCAGATCATCCTGATCCTTGGTGCGGAAGGCGACATGGTGCACCCCACCAGCGCCCGGGCGAGCCCGTGGCAGATCAGGGTTGACCGAGACATGCACTTCAGCGCCCGGACCGCCGGGACCCATTTCGTAAACGAAAACCTCGCCCTTGCGGTCGCGGGCCGGATAGTTGCGGACCTGACGCATGTTCATGACGCGGGTTAGCATCGCATCGGTTGGCGCCAGCTCCGGCACAGACAGCGTGATCGGGCCAAGGCCGATAATCTGCTTTTCGGCTGGGACCGGCGACTTCGCCCAAGGAACAACCTTGTTCTTGTCGTCGACGAGGAGGCGGAAGCGTTGGCCTTCGAAATCCTCAAAATCCATCGAGACATGGCCAAAGCGTTCTTTGATGCCGCTGGTCGCAACATTCTGATCAGCCAGATGTTCCTTCCACCATTGCAAGGTCGCTTCGCTGTCAACACGCAGGCCGGTGCGGCCGACGGTGTGATTACCGCGCTGTTCACGCATGGTGGGGAAGTCGAAGAAGGTCATGTCTGCGCCCGGAGAGGCAACGCCGTCACCATAAAACAGGTGATAGGCCGAGGTGTCGTCCTGATTGACCGTCTTCTTGATCAGACGCATGCCCAGGGTCTTCGTGTAGAATTTCAGGTTGCGCGGTGCATCTGCCGTCACTGCCGTCAGATGGTGAATGCCGCCAAGTTCCAGGGTCATTTTGTATTCTCCTAGCGCGGCGCCAGTGCGCCGTTGTTCGAGACTGAATGTATGTCAGGATTAGGGGTTCAGAAACTGCGTAATAAGCAACGGATTGGTGTCGATTGATGAACAGTCGGGCGCAGCAGAAACAGAAAAGCCCCGACCGAGGCCGGGACTGTTCATTTGGGACTCCTTATGAGGTGTCTGTTGAAGAACAGATTGAGCGTAATCTCGAGCATCTGCACTGTTTTGGAGACGCGCTTTGTCCGCCGATTGAACCGCGCAAGATTGTCCCTGATTGAGGAATTGGAGGACTCAATCAGGTGGGTTTGCGCCTTTGTTTCCAGATGTGGCACGGTCACGCCATTGCGCTTGAAAGCGAGTGCGTAACAAGAGTTGGCATCGGTAAAGATGGCCCCGATCTCACCCACAGCCTGAAGGGCCAAGCGATAGGCCGTGATCGCACTTTCTACGCCTTTGTCACCGATGTGGTGGGCAACAACGCGGCGCTGTCTTCGGCTATAAACGGTCCAGATAACCGCTCGCTGCTGTTTTTTTGGACGTAGGTATAGATCTCGTCCATCTCAATAATATCGGGCCCGCTCGCTGGCGTACCGCGCTGAGCCGCAATCCGCTCTTGCAAGATGTCGTGCTCCTTGCGGATCCATTTAAGGACCGCGGCTGGGGAGGCCGAAAGGACGCGCCCAATGGCCCTAATGCCGGTGCCGTTGAGATACATCTGAACGGCCTGCGCTTTTGTCTCAGCGCTGAATTTAGGGGCGCGATCAGTAAAGTACCGACCACACTGCTTACAGCTAAATCGCTGGTAACCCGCCTTGAGGCCGCGCTTGACCGTGGCAGTGCTAGAACAATCTGGACAATCCATCTCAAACCCTCCGGCAAATCACCCCCAAGCAGTCAAACTAGAATCCCAAATGAGCAAGTTGTAAACAGTCCCACCGAGGCCAGGGCTTTGTGATTGGGGACTATGAGACAGATCAGTGCGCCTGTGGGGTCATGAACGTCTCAATGAGATATTTCCAGCCACCAGAGTAGCGCGCGTATTCCTGAGCGCATTTGCTGACACGGCTGAACGGGACAAGATTGAGATCATCCGTTTTCGCGATCCATTCGGCTTCACGACCGACGATGAATTCAGGGTGGTCATTGTAGAAACTATTGAGCATCGTGCCGCCCGAGACAACGATCTCGGCATAGGTTTCCGGGGCGGCACCCATGAGCAGACACATGATGTCGATGCTGCGCTTGGCACCGAACGTATGGGTATCGGCCCAATATCTTTGGTTCACCTCCACCCCGATCGGAAGCAAGCTTTCAAAGAAGTAGGCCCCCAGTAGAGCGAGGCGTGAGGAGCGCTCCTGCAGGGGTTGCCCGGGTTCATCTGCTGCGAGCAAAAGGAAGGTGGCGAACTGGTCTACGGCATCTTCTTCGCGGCCCGTGACGGGTAGTTCGAACAAATCGACCATGCCGTGGCCGATCTCGTGGAGCATTACGAATGCTGTTGAGCCGAGAAGAACTTCGACCTGGTCGGCCCACTTAAAGGCGTTCCGATAGGCGTCCTCTTTCTCCTGAAAGCTCTGGTTGAACCCGGTTAAGAGCTCGTAGCACATACTTATTTCTTTTAAGGCCGGGCTCCAGTACGCGTTGGATTCCCCGCAGTTCTTAAATCGGACCGGCACGTCCTGCGGCAGGGCAATCTGATCGGCAAGAGAGTCCAACAAGCCAACAAACGCTGGCTCGTTCTGCAGCGTCGTTCGTACGAGCGCTTCTGCGCGCGTTGTCGTTTCCTCGAAGGAGACGATGAACCGGTGCTCGCCGAGTTGCTGGCCGGCCGCTGCACCAGGTTCGAGAGCCTCAAGGTCGGCTTTTTCGATCAGGGTTGGCGTTTCAACGTTATCTGCGGCGCCGGTGTCCTGAGCCAAGACTGCGGTTACGCCAAGGGAGAGAACCGCTGTGGCAAGAACGAGAGATGTGAGTTTCATGTGTGTCTCCTCGTTCCCGCTCAGTTCGACTTCGGGGTCATGAAAGTTTCAATCAAATAGTCCCAGCTCGCCTCATATTTGGCATAGTCCATAGGGCACAGCCGAGCGCGCATCCACGGGATGAGATTGAGATCGTCCGCTCGGTTCAGCGCTTCAACCAGTGCAGGACCTGTGAAGGCGTCCGGGTTCTGCGCGGCGTAGTCGGCGATCATGGTGAAACCGGGCATTACTGGTAAGGAGTAAGCGTCGGGATCGGAACCAAATACCATGCAGAGCATGTCCATGCCGCGCTGTTGCGCTAAGCTGTGCTCATCGCCCCAGTAGTGGCGCGGCGCACGTTCCATCGGCAGTTCTGTTCTCATCATCCCATAGGCAGCCAAGAGGGCTAGGCGCGACGGGCGCTCCGCCAGAGCCTGATCCTCCTCATCGGAGTTGGTGACGATAAAGATTGCAAACTGATCGACCACATCTTCTTCGCGGCCGGTGATGGGCAGGTCGAAGAGTGTCACCATTCCATGGCCGATTTCGTGCAGGAGCACGAAAAGCGTTGAGCCAATGGTGACTTGGCGGTGGTCCGCCCATGGGAAAATTGGTGCGAACTTGTTGTCCAGCGTCGAATAATCATCAAAAAACTGGGCCGCGAGTTCGTAGCACATGGTTACGGTGTGGTCGTTGCGGCTCCAGTAGGCATTGGGTTCGCCGCACTCTTGGAAAATCACGGGCACGGTTTCAGGAAGGGCGATCTGGTCAGAAAGCTCATCGAGAACGCTGGCGAAAACGCCAGTCCGTTCAAGCATATTCTTGATCAGAGCGAGTTCGTTGTTCTGTGTCGGAGCGAACTCTAAGGTGAATCTATATTGGCCAAGTGCATCACCGACGACTTCCCCGGGGAGTAGTTCGAGCGGGACACCGGCTTCTAAAGCCATGAAATCTTGATTGGTCTCGCTTGGCTCTGCTTGCGCAAAAGCCGGATTTAGGGCCAAAGCCAACATCCCCACTGCGCCGAAACACGCAAGTCTCATACTTATTCTCCTGCCCGCAATTTGTGCTCGCTCAGTGATTTACGCTGATCGCCTAGGGCGCGGTCAAGGATGTTCTGTAAATAGTACTTACTGATTTTTGCCGGTATGCAGTGCGTTAGGATTGAGCACGGGCTTGGCTTAGCTTCGCATTATTTTATTGAGTGCTTTGCCTTTGGCCATTTCATCGACCAATTTGTCCATGAAGCGGATGTTCTGAACGGTCTGATTGTCGATGTCTTGAACGCGGACACCGCAGATCACGCCCGTTATGAGTGACTTAGCAGGATTGAGTTTTGGCGCTCGGGCAAAGAAGGCTTCAAGCGTGCGTTCATCTGCTATCGCCTCGCCCAGGCTCTGCGCATCGTGGCCGGTGAGCCAGAACAAGACCTGGTCGAGTTCCTCTTTCGAGCGTCCTTTACGCTCAATTTTTTGCAGATAGAGCACATAGATTTTGCCGAATGTGTAATTGAATAGGCGTGTGTGATCGCTATCCATGTTCTGGCTCGTCCCAGTTAAGAGTATGGTGTTTCACAAAACTTGCGAGACATTATTGGCTATGATGAAATCCCTGCGGAGGATTTCATGACGAAGAATATTTCTATTGTGGCTCTCGCGCTTATCGCGATTGTTTTCTGTTTTCCGGTATCTGACAGCTTTGCGCAAGAAGGAACGCGTTGCAACATTAAGGGCAACGTCAGCACTCGTGGCGAGAAGATCTACCACGTTCCCGGGCAGCGTTATTACGCCGAGACCCGCATTAGCGCGTCGCATGGAGAGCGCTGGTTTTGTTCCGAACAAGAAGCTCGGGCCGCAGGCTGGCGTCGATCGAAGGTGTGAAGGCGGCTATAGTTCGTGACATCGGCCGGCTGACCATTCCATTCGCGGCGGTAATGTCGTTGAATTGTGGTTCTGACTTCGGTTGATTGATCCTGCGTCTTTTTGTGGGTCGACATTCTGACAGGCTGTGAAGGGGCGGGGATAAGTCCACTTCACATTCCTGCAATCCTATTTTCATCCCGCCGCTTGTCGCGCTACAAGGGTGAGAACAAAGGATGAACAATGGCTCCGCTGACTCTCAACCGAAAGCTCGCTATTCTCGCCGATGCAGCCAAGTATGACGCGTCTTGCGCGTCGAGCGGCACGGAGAAACGCAATAGTTCGGACGGCAAGGGGATTGGCTCGACCGAGGGGAGCGGCATTTGCCATTCCTACGCACCCGATGGCCGCTGCATTAGCCTGCTCAAGCTGCTCCTGACCAATTTCTGCATCTATGATTGTGCTTATTGCATCAATCGTTCGTCCTCCAATGTTCAGCGCGCGCGGTTCTCTGTCGAAGAGATGGTCAACCTCACGCTCGATTTTTATCGTCGCAACTATATTGAAGGCCTTTTTCTATCATCGGGGATAATTAAATCGCCGGACCATACGATGGAGGAGATGGTGCGCGTGGCCAAAGCGCTGCGCGAAGTGCACCATTTCAAGGGCTATATCCATCTTAAGGTGATCCCAAATGCCGCGCCGGAACTGCTTATTGAGGCAGGGCGGTGGGCCGATCGCCTCTCGACCAATATTGAGCTGCCGACCGACGTGGCGCTGGAAACCTTGGCCCCCGAAAAGCGACCATCGGAAATCCGTACGGCCATGGCCAATCTGCGGGGCAAACTGGACGAGGCCAAGCCCGATAAAAAGCCGCTGTTGAGCAAGGCAAAAAAGCAGAAATTCGCGCCTGCCGGGCAGTCCACGCAGATGATCGTGGGCGCAGACGGGGCCAATGACAGCGCAATCCTTACCCGCGCGGCCGGGCTTTATTCGGGCTATCGGCTGAAGCGGGTGTACTACTCTGCATTTTCGCCCATTCCTGACGCATCGTCGCGCCTGCCGCTGAAGGCACCGCCGCTGATGCGGGAACATCGGCTCTACCAGGCCGATTGGCTTATTCGGTTTTATGGATTTGATGTTCCTGAAATTGTTTCGGGTGGGGATGATCAGGGGCTGCTCGATCTCGCGATCGACCCCAAATTGGCTTGGGCCCTGAAACAGCGACAGAATTTTCCCGTGGATGTGAACCGCGCCGATCGGGAAATGTTGCTGCGCGTGCCTGGGCTTGGCGTGCGTAGCGTCGATCGCATCATCGCTTCGCGTCGGTTCCAGCGCCTCAGGCTTGAAGATGTGGCGAAGATGGCCGCGTCGATCGACAAGGTTCGCCCCTTTATCGCTGCCTCCGATTGGACGCCGGGCGGGCTGACCGACGACGCAAAGCTTCGCGAAAGGCTCGCCCCGCCGCCTGAGCAAATGAGCCTGTTTTAAGCGCTATGTTGGCGATCCGACTGATCAAGCCCAACGATCTTGACGAATGGCGCGGCAAGGCGCGTCGCCTGTTGGCGGCAGGCGTTGCGCCGCATGACGTTGTTTGGCGCTATGGGACAGATCAAAACGGGCTGTTCGAAGCGGGTGAGGAGCTGCTGCCGGAAGCCAATGGCCCCGTGGGGTCCGTGCCGAAGGAATTTATTGAGCTGGCGCGTGGGGCGATACAGCACTCCGATCCTGCGCGGTTCGATGGGCTTTATCGTTTGTTGTGGCGGCTGCAAAAAGACCGCTCTCTGGTGCATGTCGCCTCTGATCGCGACATGCTTCTGCTGACGCGGCTTGCCTCCGGGGTGAGACGAGACAGCCACAAGATGAAAGCCTTTGTGCGCTTTCGGCGGCTCGAAGACGAGAGCTGCGCCAATGGCGAACATTTTGTCTCGTGGTTTGAGCCTGAACACTTTGTGCTCGAGGCGACGGCCCCCTTTTTCGTGCGCCGCTTTGCCAGCATGGATTGGGCCATTATCACACCCTATGCCAGCGCCTTTTGGGATACGGAGACGCTCACTTTTGGACCGGGCGGCCAAAAGAGCGATGTTCCGCAAGAGGATAGCGTCGAGGACGATTGGCGCACCTATTATCGGTCCATTTTCAATCCGGCGCGGTTGAAGGTGTCGATGATGAAATCGGAGATGCCGGTCAAATATTGGAAGAACCTGCCTGAGGCCGAGGAGATTGGAAGCCTCATCCGTGATGCCAAGGCGATGGAAGTGCTGATGATTGCGCAGGCAAGCTCGCAACCGCCAGCGCGCCATATGCGGATGCAGGACCGCGTTGTGGCAGCGCAGCCGGTGGATATTGAAACCCTCGCCGACGCGCGAGAGGCTATCCATTCTTGTAAAAACTGTCCGCTCCACGAATTCGCCACCCAGCCCGTGTTTGGCGAAGGTCCGGAAAACGCAGAGGTTTTGTTTGTTGGGGAACAGCCTGGCGACAGCGAGGACCTCGCGGGAAAGCCCTTCATTGGGCCTGCGGGGCAGGTGTTTGATGAGGTTTTGGGTCGGGTCGGGATCGACCGGAAAAAGATCTATGTGACCAATGCGGTCAAGCATTTCAAATTTGAACCGCGGGGCAAGCGCCGGATCCACCAAAGGCCTAGCGCTGGCGAAGTTCAAGCATGTCGGTTCTGGCTCGATATGGAGATTGCTATGGTGAAGCCCAAAATCATCGTGGCTTTGGGCGCGACAGCGGCGGAAAGCCTGCTCGGTCGGCGTGGCGTTTCCATTGCCGAGAGCCGAGGGAAGCCGTTCGCATTGGACAATGGTGCGCTCCTCTTTGTGACCAATCACCCCTCCTATCTCCTAAGGCTGCCGGACCCTGCAGTGCGGCAGGAGGAAATGGAAAAGTTCCAATCGGATCTGACACTTGTGCGAAACCTCATGATGGAAAAGGATATTCACAGCCTTGGTGCTGAAGCGCTTGACTTCAAAAGCAGACGGTTTTAGTAAGTCGCTCATCGGCGCACAACGCTGATGCCCTTGAGGCGGAGTAGCTCAGTTGGTTAGAGCGGCGGAATCATAATCCGTGTGTCCCCAGTTCAAATCTGGGCTTCGCTACCAATTTTAAGGCCCTGAAAACGAGAGTTTTCGGGGCCTTTTGGTCTTCAGCGTTCTGTTTTTTGGTCGGCTCATGCTGCGATTTTCGCGGCAAGGGACGACGCTATGCGCTGCGCAAATCTGCACAATTGTTATCAAGGGGAACCACCCACGCCGCCTGCGGTTCCGTTGTCATGACGTGATTTTAGGGTGGTCGGGATGAAGCTGACGCGACGGAATGTGTTGCTTGGATCGGGAGCCCTGCTTCTCGCGGGTGCTGGCGCGATCACAATCCCCATGGCGTTGCGTCCGGGCAGTTTGCAGGCGTCGACGTCGCGCGCCCGGCCTGTGAGCGGGCAAGGAACCCTGCCGGCGGAAGCCGATGTGGTCATTATCGGCGCGGGGATCATGGGCGTCTCCACGGCATTCTTTCTGGCCGAAAAAGGCCTTTCCGTCGTCGTTTGCGAAAAGGGTCAAGTGGCCGCGGAGCAATCGAGTCGAGCCTATGGGCAGGTCACCAATTTTGGCCTGCCGCAGGAGGTTGTCGAGCTTGGTCAGCAGAGCAAAATGCTCTGGCAGGGGATGAACGCCCGGATTGGGCAAGATACGAGTTATCGGGCCTACGGGCGGGTGCAGGCTTTCAAGGAAGACAGCGAGATTGAAGAGGCGCGTGCGTGGCTGGCAAAGGCCGAAGCCGTGGCGCCTATTCAGGCTCCTATTCGGGCTCGATTTGTCGAGGGGGCAGAGCTGGAGCAACTGTTGCCCGGGGCGCAATCTGAGTGGAAAGCTGGGTATTATCAAGACGATGATGGCGGGATGGAGCCTGCGTTTGCAGCGCCTGCTGTTGCCGAAGGAGCGATGGCGCGGGGCGTGACCATTGTTACCGAGTGTGCTGTGCGCGGGTTTGAAACTGAGGGTGGGGCGGTGTCCCATGTCATCACCGAAAAGGGGGTGGTGCGGACGAAGGCCTTGGTGGTTGCGGGTGGGAGCTGGTCGCGTCTGTTCCTCGGTAACGCCGATATCAACTTCCCGGTTCTGCCGGTTTACCTGTCCCAGCAACGCATTGCGGGCGTTGAGGGGCCGCCTGCTGTGGGCGCAGCCGGGCGTGTGGTTTGGCGCAAGGAAGTGGACGGGAGCTATTCGAACGGTCCTCGTTTTATGACCGCTCCGATTTTGCGCGATAGCTTCTCGTTACTCTTTGATTTTCTGCCGGTTCTGCCGGAAATGCTCTCCGGTGATACGCCGCTTGATATGACTTTAGGCTCTGATTTGCCGCGGTCTTTTGGCATTGAGCGCTCGTGGAAGCTCGATCAGCAAACGCCGTTTGAGCGGGCCCGTATTGTGGCGCCAACGCATAATGATGGCACGCTGGATGCCTCTTTCGGCTGGCTGAAAGACGAGTTTCCGGCGTTCTAGGAGGGGCGTGTTATCGAGCGTTGGGGTGGCATGGTCGATGTCGCTAAGGACGAGATTCCGGTGATCAGCCCGGTGCCGAGTACGCCGGGACTTTTTGTCATGGGCGGGTTCACTTTCGGCCTGACGCAGGGGCTGGGCGCGGGGGAGCTTATGGCAGATCTCGTTGCCGGGGATGTGCCGAAAATTAACGCCAAGAACTTTGAATTGGCGCGGATCACTGTGGGTTGAAATGTTTCTTTTCCACAGCGGGTGTTCTTGCTTGCGCGGAAAAAAGACATGTCCTATAAGGCCCTCGGTTCGCAGCAATGTTGCGAATTATGGTTGCCCGGGTAGCTCAGTTGGTAGAGCAGCGGATTGAAAATCCGCGTGTCACTGGTTCGATTCCGGTTCCGGGCACCACTTATTTCCCTACATTGAAAACATGATCAGTATAGCTGGTCGCTAGTGCTGTAGGCATGGGCGTTGCTGTGGCTTTTGGCTGGCACTTATGGGCTTGAGCTTGGGCGCGGGATAGGCCGTTGGGGGCTTGTTGATGGCCGCAAACGAGGCGGCTACGTGCGCTAAAGCTTGAGACATGTTGGGGATTTCAAACTGCGCAGTTGGCGCGGTGCTGGCCGTCGAAGTCCGACTGGCGGTTTCTCGATAATACCTCAAATTGATAGGGCGGGGATGGCGCTCAAAACTAAGGGCTACACCGAGGTGCAGCCCTTGAGAAAATGCGTGACGTCTAAACTGGATTAGACGAGCGTTGCGGTGATGGTTTCAAAACCAGGTGCGGTGATGGTGATGGTCTTGCCGTTGAGCGGTAGAGCGCCAATGCGCGCGCCGGTGATGATCACATCGCCAGCCTTGAGTGGGGTGCCGCGCGAAACGGCGTGGTTGGCGAGCCAAGCGAGCGAGCGCAGCGTGCGTTCGGTGGTTGGGCCTTCGGTGACCTTGCCAATGGACGCGCCATCAACCAGCAGATCCATGTCGAGCGTGCCCAGTTCGGCCAGATCGCCAAAGGAGCGGGACTTGCCGAAAATGACAGCGCCATTGCTCTGGAAATCGGCAATACCGGCGAGCGATGGGGTGGCTGCTGGATTGGCAAAGCGGGGTCCGAGGATTTCGATGGCCAGCTGCGTGGTGCCAATGGCGGCGAGCACGTCGTCTGGGCCATAGGTGCCATCAAACGCTGGTAGGTCGCTCTTGAGCGTCACCGCAACTTCAGCCTCGACAAGCAGAGCGGCTTTGGTGTTGAGCGCGATTGCGTCGCCCGCTGGGAAGACGAAGCTGGCAGGAATAGGGGAGGCAAGTGGCTCAGCGTCGGCAGGATAGGGCTGCACTTTCCATGCGCCAATCGGGCCGAGCGCGGCGACGACTTCTGACTGCACCACATAGGCCTCAGCCCGGTCTTTGGGGACTAGGTTTTCGTCGAGGGTTTCGATCAGTGTTCCGGCATTATGCTGGGCAAGCAGAAGATTGGACAAGGCGAGCGACATAGAATTTCCTCGTGGTCTAGCGCGCGGGGGAGCGGGTTTGGCGATCAGAATATGGCCGTTAAGGCCAGCCAGGCGGCGAAGGCAAAGGCTGCAACGACGCCTGAAACGATAATGACTGAAACTATGGCTGTGACCGTGCCTGCGATGACCCATAGGCCATCACGCTGGATGAGCCCGAGCGCCAGAATGCAGATGGCAATGGCGGGGAGCATGTTGCCGAGCGGAATGGGCAGGAACAGCACTATCGCCAGAACGAGCATGATCGCGCCGATGATGTATTCGGCGGGCGGCTTGGTCAGGACAGTGAGGCGCGGGCGCATGAGGCGCTCGGCCTTTGCCAGCCACGGGCCAATTTTATTGAGGATGCGGGCGAAGTCGGCCCGCGCAAACGAGCGGTCAGCGATCAGGGCAGGCAACCAAGGGGCGCGGCCCAGCATGAGCTGCGCGGCCAGAAACAGCAGCGGCGCACCCAAAACGCCCGAAACGCCGGGTGGCACGGGGATGGTGTTGGGGACGGCGAAAACAAAGAGCATGGCCGCAATGGCCCGCTGGTCGAGTTCGGCTAGAAGATCGCGAATGAAGATGCGGTCACGGTCGGTGCGGTCCGCGATCCGCTGCAGAGCGGTAGAGAGGCTATAGGCTTCGTCGGTAACGCGCGCGCTGGGATCTTCATTCAACATTGGCAATCCTTGGCCGAAAGGAGGAGCGCTGTAAGATCAATACCCTACAGCGCGCCAAAAGATTAGTCCTCTTGTTGCCCGGTCAGGCTGAGCAGCAGTTGGAAGATATTGATGAAGCTGAGGTAGAGCGAGAGCGCTCCCATCACAGCGAGCTTCTGATTGCCTTCAACGCCGTTATGTTCGGAATACTGGTCCTTGATCGACTGGGTATCCCAAGCCGTGAGGCCGAGGAAAACCAAGATGCCGATGATCGAGACCGCGAACTGCAGGACGCTCGAGCCGAGGAAAATGTTGACGATCGAGGCGATGACCACGCCGATCAGACCCATGATCAGGAAGGAGCCGAACTTAGCCAAGTTCGCCTTGGTGGTGTAGCCGTAAAGGCTCATCACGCCGAACATAGCAGCGGAGATGAAGAAGGTGCGGGCAATGCTCGCGCCGGTGAAGTTGAGGAAGATCGAGGCCATGGAGAGGCCCATGATGCCGCAGAAGGCCCAGAACATGGCCTGTGCCGCACTGGCTGAGAGCGTGTTGATCTTGAACGAGAAGAACATCACGAAGCCCAGTGGGGCGAACATCACCACCCACTTGAGCGGCGACGAAAAGATCGGGACATAGAGCGCTGGCGTGTTGCCAACGAAGAAGGCAACCAGCCCGGTGATGACCAAGCCCAGACCCATATAGTTATAAACGCGCAGCATGTGCTGGCGGAGGCCTTCGTCAAAAGCGGCGTTGCTCTGGGTCGCGGCCGCAGTGCCCCACCGCATATTGGGCTGAGATGACATCTTATTGGTACTCCATTCAAATATGCTTTCAGCGCGTGTGAGCGCCGCAATCACTGGTTTTGGTTTATCTCGTGAATTGACAAGGGCATAGGCTAAAGGCGCGCGGAAGTTCAGAAATTTGGATTTTCCGGCGGCACGCGCTGTGTCACGCCATTTCAGACCCTTGCTTACGCGAAATTGAGCGCTTTCATCTGCTGGTAGAGCGTTCGGAATTGGCCGTGGCGGGCAGCGTAAAACGCTGAGTTGGCGGCATTGGGCACAAAGGTTTTGTCGAAGTGGACGAGACTGCGGACGGCCGCAGGCAGGGAGGCGAAAACCTGGCTGCCAACGCCAGCGATAATTGCCGCCCCGAGCGCTGCGGTGGCGTCGCCGCTGGCGCGCTCAAGCGGGATGCCCAAGACATCGGCGCGAATTTGACACCACAAATCGGACTGTGCGCCGCCCCCGCCAATGCGCAGGGTTTCGGGTGTGAGATCGGCTGAGCTGATGAGGGCTTCAAGCGCCCAGCGGGCTGAGTGGGCGACCCCTTCGAGCACGGAAATTGCCATGTCTCCCGGCGTGGTGGCCGAAGAGAGATTGGCGAAAACACCGCGCGATTGCGCATCCCAGATCGGGGCGCGTTCGCCTGCCAGATGGGGAAGGAAAAGCGGGGTTTGGGCGGTGATGTCGACATCTCTCGCCAGTGCCGCCAACTCGCCGATGGGGCGATTGAGGAGGCCCGAAAGCCAGGTGAGCGAAGCGCCACCCGACTGAGTGGGGGCAGCATGCATACGAATGCCCTGATAGGGCGGGAAGAGAATGACGCCGGGGGTTGGCACAATTGTGTTGGAGACAATGCCCATCACTTCGCTGGTGCCGGATTGGTACATGGCGTCGCCGTGTTCAGCGACGCCGCAGCCGAACATGCCTGCCCAAGCATCCATGGCGCCAACGCAGACGGGTGCACCGGCGCCGGGAAGTCCGGCGCTCACCGTGCCGACGACGTGTTCATAGGAAAAGAGCGGGGGGAGGCGCGCCTCGGCGCCGGGGAGCAGATCGAGCAGCTCGGAGACATAGGCGCCAGCCTCGTTGACGAGGCCGACAGCGGCCACAGGATCGGACGCGAGTGCGCCTGTGAGTTGGAGAGCAATGTAGTCTTTGGGGAGCAGGACCTGCCAAGTCTGGTTCCAAACTTCAGGTTCGGTGCGGGCAATATAGGCCATGCGCGAGAGAGCGTGGCTGGCGTCAATCGGCACGGGGCCGCCGAACCATTTGGTTTTCTGTTCGGTGGTGACGGCGGCGTCGACCTTGGCGGCATCGGTGGCGGCACGGGTGTCTTGCCATGTGAGGGCTGGGCGCAGTGCCTTCCTGTCTTTGCCAACAAACACATGAGAGTTGACCTGCGAGGTGAGGCCAATGCCCGCTAGCTCAGACAAATCCGCGACCTTGGCAAATTGGGCGAGGGCGGCGAGGACACTTTCCACCCAAGTATCGGGGGATTGCTCGGCTTTGCCGGCCTCTGACCGATCCATTGGGTGGGCGCGCGAAAAGCTCGAAATTTGCTGGCCGGAGGCATCAATGAGGATGGCTTTGGTCGCGGTTGTCCCGACGTCAATACCGATTAGGGTCAGGGCCATGCTCGTCTCCGTCCAATTCGCTACTTGCTCAGCGCTATTTGGCTCATATAGTGCCCCCACCACAAAGGAAAACAACCGTAGGCAATTGGTTTGCCTCCGGAAATTATGTGGAGGGAATTTTTCCAATGTCGCGCACAAAGCTCGCCGTATCCGGCTTGGCTCTTACGCTTGCAGTTTTGTCTTCGAGTGCCGCATTCGCCGCGAGCAAGGTGGCGATTGTCACCCCTTATATGGCGCAGCCGGGCACGCAATTTTACGTTGAAGCGTTCCAAGACTATGCCGAGGGGCAGGACTGGGATGTCAACGTCATCGACACTGCAGGCGACGTCGCCGCTGTCATCAGCCGCATTGAAGATCTCGTCATTCAGGGTGTTGATGCCATTGTGATCAACGTTGACCCGGCACAGGTGACCGCAGGGCTGCAGACCGCCAAGGACGCTGGCATTCCGGTGTTCGGCATGGATGCGGGCGCAGATAGCCTGCTTGTGACCAATGTGACCTCCAATGGCTACGCCATGGCAGCGGAAACCTCGACCTATGTTGCTGATCGTATCGGCGGCGAAGGCAATGTGGTGATGTTCATCTTTGAAGCCTTCCCACCGGTGCAGGTGCGTGGCGTAGTGGCGGATGCCGTGTTTGGCAACTTCCCCGATATCAAGGTGATCGACCGCGTAACCCCAGACGTGTCGGACGGCGGTATCGCCGATAGCCGCGCCAAGATGGAAGCAATCCTTGCGGCAAACCCAGAGCCAGGCAGCATCAAGGCTGTGTGGGCGGCTTGGGATCAGCCAGCACTGGGCGTGCTGCAGGCGATTGAAGCGGCTGGTCGCGAAGGCGAAGGCATCATCATCACCGGGATCGACGCCAACCCACAGGCCAAGGAAGCGATTGCTGCTGGCGGCAATTTCGAAGCTTCGGTGGCGCAGGACTTTGCGGGGATTGGCGCGGCAACCGCAGACGCAGTTGCGCGTGTTCTTGCCGGCGAAGACATCCGCCAGTCGGCGATTTATGTGCCAACCAAGCTCGTAACTTCGGCAAACGCTGCCGAATAAGTTGCGCGGGCTCAAATTTCCGCGTTAAGGGAGTGGCCATTATGGCCTCTCCCACTCCGCTTCTTTCCGCGACCCGAGTTACGAAATCCTACGCGGGCGTGCCTGCGTTAAAAGGGGCGGACCTTGTGGTCGCTCCCGGCGAAATCCATGCGCTTATGGGCGAAAATGGCGCGGGGAAATCGACGCTCATCAAAATTCTCGCCGGGGTGGTGACGCCCGATAGCGCTGAGATCCGTGTTGATGGCGCGCTGGTGAGCATCGAGGGTACTAAGGCGGCCTATAATCTGGGCCTGCGATTTATCCATCAGGAATTCAATGTTGTGCCGACCCTGTCGGTGGCCGAGAACATTTTCATTGGCCGCGACTATCCGCGCCGGGCGGGTGTT
Source organism: Devosia sp. MC521 (assembly GCF_014127105.1). Classification (NCBI taxonomy): domain Bacteria; kingdom Pseudomonadati; phylum Pseudomonadota; class Alphaproteobacteria; order Hyphomicrobiales; family Devosiaceae; genus Devosia; species Devosia sp. MC521. The sequence continues at coordinate 2,987,863 of NZ_CP059902.1, read as the reverse complement.
TTTGTCGATTGGGCTGCGCTGAACTCGGAAGCGCAACGGGCGCTGACGCGGCTGGGGATCGACCATATTGATCCGCGCCGCACGCTGGGCGAGCTGTCGCTGGGCGATCAGATGTTGGTGCGTATTTCGGCGGCGCTGCTCGATGACGCCAAGGTCTATGTGCTCGACGAGCCGACGGCGGCGCTGACGCGCGACGAGAGTGAGAGGCTATTCAAGGTTTTGCGCGAGATTCGCGCATCGGGCAGCTCGGTCCTTTATGTGTCGCACCGGCTCGATGAGATTATGGCGCTGTGTGACAAGGCCACGGTTTTGCGTGATGGCACCTCCATCGACAGCGGCGCGATGAGCAATATTACGCAGGACGATCTCATTGCCATGATGATCGGACGGCGGGTGGACGAGGCTTTCCCAAAGGCGGTGTCGCAGCCGGGCGAGGGCGAGGCCTTTGCGGCTCAAGGGCTGATGGCCAAGGGTATTGGAGCGATTGAATTTGCGGTCCGTCCCGGGGAGATTTTCGGCATTGCCGGGCTTTCCGGTTCGGGGCAGGGCGAATTGATCCGGGCGCTGTTTGGCGACCAGAAGATCACGAGCGGGCGCTTAACCCTCGACGGAGTGGCTTATGCGCCGAAATCGCCGGGGGCGGCCTGGGAAGCGGGCGTTGCCTATGTGCCACGCGAGCGACGGGCTGAGGGGCTGTTCATGCAGCGCCCGATCTATGAGAACATTACCGTTGCCCATTTGAAGCGCCATAGCGCGGCGGGGGTGTGGCTCAAGCCGGGGCATGAGAAGGCCTATGCGAGCGAAACCGGCGCGGCGATGCGCTTGAAGGCGGCCAGTGTTGGCCAGCCCGTTTATGAGCTCTCCGGCGGCAATCAGCAGAAGGTTGTCTTTGGTCGCGTGGTGGCGGGGCCGCCAAAACTGCTGCTCTTGGAAGAGCCGACGCGCGGCGTCGATGTGGGCGCCAAGTTTGATATTTACACCATCCTGCGCGATCTGGCTGCCAAGGGCACGGCCATTATTCTGGTGTCGACCGATCTGCCTGAGCTTTTGGGCATGAGCGACAGGATCGCGGTGATGCGCGAGGGGCAGTTCGACACCATTGTCGATGCCGAGGAGCTCGCCGAAGACACTCTTATCAATCTTTGCTACGGCCGGGCCTCCGGCGTGAAGGTGGCCTAATATGCAGCACATTCGTCGCTACGGCACGCTGATCGGCTTTATCGCTATCGTTCTGTTCTTCTCGATCATGCTGCCGGGTACATTCCCGACCGCGCGCAACTGGCTCAATATCACCCAGCAGGTGTCGATGTTGATGGTTGTGGCGGCGGGCATGACCATTGTCATGACCATGGGGGATTTTGACCTCTCGGTGGGCTCGACTGCCTCGCTGGCGGGGATTGTCGCCGCGCTGATGATGGCGGCGGGGATGCCGGTGAGCATGGCTGTGCTCGGGGCGCTGGCGATTGGCCTGCTTGGCGGGGTGGTCAATGGCGTGATGGTGAGCTTTGTCGGGATTTTGCCCTTCATCGCGACGCTGGCGACGATGACGATGTTCTCAGGGCTGGCCTTTGTCGTCAGTGGTGGCAAGACGATTTCGGGGCGGGCCATTCCGGAAGAGTTTGGCACATTTGCGCGTGGGGGCATTCCGCTGGGCGAATGGGGCGGGGTGGCGATCAGCCTGCCGAACCTCTCCATTATCGCGATTTTGGTGGTCTTTGCCGTGTGGGTGCTGCTGGAGCAGACAACGTTCGGTCGTCGCCTCTATGCCATTGGCGGGAATATGGAAGCGGCGCATTTGGGCGGCATTCCGGTCAAGCGGTTGCGCACGATTGCCTTTGCGCTCACCGGTTTTGCTGCGGCGGTGGGGGGCATTATGTATGCCAGCCGCGTGGCATCGGCCAATCCGGTGCAGGGCTCGGGGCTGATGCTCAATGCGATTGCGGCGGTGTTTTTGGGCTCGACCATGTCGCGCCATGGTGAGCCGCGTATTCTGGCGACAGTCGTGGGCGTGTTGGTGCTCGGGGTGTTGGACAATGGGCTGACGCAGATGAGCGTTGATAGCTATATCCGCCAGATTCTGGTGGGGGCGCTCATCTTGCTGGCGGTGGGCATGGGCTCGCTGAGCAAGGCTCGACGCTGAGCCAGCGCAGACACGAACCAAACGCCGCGTTGACGATGCGGCGTTTTTTGTTGATTGCGGGGCAGTTGGCGGCGTTGTGGGCGGCAAAATGATGGAAGCCTGTGGACAGCGAAAAAACTTGTGTTCACACACGCGTCTAGCAATTGCGAAGCGCGAAATGATGCCCTAGAAAGCGGGTGTTCGCAGACGTAAGGCGAGCAGGTTGCCCGGGTAGCTCAGTTGGTAGAGCAGCGGATTGAAAATCCGCGTGTCACTGGTTCGATTCCGGTTCCGGGCACCACTTTTTCCCTCACAAAATTCAAAACGTTTCAAGCGATGCCGGTTTTGGCGTTTGTGCGGCTTTGCGCCTAGAAATGGGTCTGCATTTGGTGGCGTAGGCGCATGGCGAGAAGCAGGCCGCGGGACGCCATAAAGCTGACGAGGGCGATCCAAAGGCCGTGGTTATGCCAGAGCGGGATGATCGTGGCGGTGAGGCCGAAGAAGATCAGGGCCGACGCGAACATCATGTTTCGCAGATCGCGCGACCAGCTGGCGCCGATAAAAACACCATCCATGAGGAAGGCGAGGAGGCCTGCAATCGGGATGAGCAAGGTCCACCAATAATAGGTTGAGATAAGCTCGGACACCGTTTCGTTCGGCGACATGGTGGAGATGAGGACATCTTTGCCAAGGAGCAGAACAGCGACATAAATTGCCGTCGCTATGGCGCTGAATTTGGCGGCCAGAGCAATGGCGGCCTTAAAGCCCGCTGCATCGCGCCCGCCGACAAAGCGGCCCGAAAGCTGCTGGGTTGCTGTCGCCAGCCCATCCATCACCGCGCCGGACATATAAAAGACGGTCATCAACACGGCATTGGCAGCCATGACGTCAGGCCCGAAACTCGCGCCGATGCTGGTGAACGAGGCCAAGACGATAATGAGCGCGAGTGAGCGCAGAACCATATCGCCATTGACGAGCAGCATGCGACGGACCGCTGTCCAGTTCGGCACGGCGGCAAAGGCGCGTCGCCAATTTGGACGCAGTTGGGCCGTGAGCAGTGCGGCTCCGAAGAGTGCGGTGAGCGTTTCCGCGCAAACAGTGGCAAAGGCCGCGCCTTGTAGTCCCCAATTCAGATGCCAGACGAAAAAGATCGAGAGGGCGATATTGCTCAGGTTGAGCACGAGTTGCAGAGCGAACCCCTTGTGCATCTCGCCTCGCCCGAGCACCCAGCCGGTGAAGCAATAGGTGAGGAGCAGCATGGGCGCTGACCAAACACGAATGCTGAAATAGGTCGCTGCGGCTGCGCGGATCTCGTCGCTGAGACCCATCAGGCCGAGTCCGAGATGCTCAGCGGGAACCTGCAGTCCGATGGCGAGAAGGCCCAAGGTGAGGGCGATGACAATGGCCCGGAGGGGAACGGCCAGGGCTTCGCTGGTGTCTCCGGCGCCAAGGGCCTGAGCGGTCATGCCTGTGGTGGAGGAGCGCAGAAAGTTGAGGCTAAAAAAGAGGAAGTTCAGGAGGATATTGGCGGCGGCGACGCCGCCGAGCAATGCTGTGTCGCCAAGGGGCGCGAGTACTGCCAGGTCAACCGCACCGACGAGCGGCGTCGACATCGACGCCAACATGACGGGGGCGGCCATGACCAAGAGCGTGCGTGCAGTGACTTGTGGCTGCCGGCGGTCATGCATGTGCTCGAAGTCCAAAATCGCTAAATTGGTCGTGTGGTCATATCACCTGATAAAAACTTGCCATATAGTGGGTTATGGTTTTCTTTTCGCTGGCTGTGCTGGGCAAGAGCGCGTATTTTGCGAGCTGGACAAAAGAATTTGGGGGCGGGGATGGCAGATAACGGTGGAAGCGCCGGTGGTGTGAGTCAGTTATCTCGCCGTGTTGAAAAGAGTCCAACGCTCGTCGAGGAAGTTACCACTCGACTATTAGCCGATATTCGCACTGGCAACTTGCAGCCAGGCGCGCGCCTGCCAACCGAACGCGAAATGATGCAGCAACTGGGCGTGTCACGAACAGTGATCCGCGAAGCCGTTGCGCAATTGCGTGCGAGCGGCGTGGTGACGACGCGTCAGGGGCTTGGTGCCTTTGTGTCGGCCGGTGCCCATCACCGGACTTTGCAGATTTCTCCCAATGACATGAAAGTCGTGGGCGACCTGATCAATTTGAATGAGCTGCGACTGGCGATCGAGGTCGAGGCGGCAGCGCGTGCGGCGGCACGGGCCAGCGCTGAAAGCATAGAACGCCTGCGCACAGCTCTGGACGATATTTCTGCAGCGATTGATCGCGGTGAAGACGGCGCCGAGGAAGATTTCCGGTTCCACCAAGCGGTAGCGGAAGCATCTGGCAATCCACATTTTCCTCGAACCCTGGATTTCCTCGGCCAGTATAGCGTGCCGCGCCGAGCGACCAATGTTGGGGGCGTGAAAGACGCGTCCTATCTCAGTCGACTTCAGAACGAGCATCAGCAGATTTTTGATGCGATCAACGATGGCAATGCCAATGCTGCGCGTGATGCGATGCGCCAGCATCTCGAAGCGAGCTTGGCGCGGCTAGGGCGGTTGGCGCAGCAGGCACTCTAACGTCGAGCGGACGACGATGCTGGCTGAAACACCGTTTTCTGGGGCTTGAGATCGGGTCGTCGTACAAGTAAAGCTGGGCCCATGATACCAGCTGTAAAATCGCCCGATGTGATGGCCGTGAGCTATCAAAACTTCCTCGATCACCTCAGGGTTGCGGGATTTTCGGGTGATTTGGAAACGGGCTTAGGTCATCGCCTTGTCCAGTCGACGGACAACTCGATCTATCAAATCGTTCCGGACGCTGTCGCTTACCCGCGTAGCATAGCCGATTTGCAACTGATCGCCAGTCGTGCGCGCGAGGAGCAGCATCGTTCGATCATCCTGCGGCCTCGTGGCGGCGGCACCGGGACCAATGGTCAGTCGCTGGGCAATGGGGTGATTGTTGATATGTCTCGGCATATGAACAAGATCTTGGCGATTGACCCGGTCCGCCGCGTTGCCATTGTTCAACCCGGCGTCGTCAAGGATCAGCTGCAAAAGGCGCTCAAGCCTTACGGTCTGTTTTTCCCACCTGAACTCTCAACCTCTAATCGGGCGACGATTGGCGGGATGATCAGCACGGACGCCTCGGGGCAGGGATCTGTGCTTTATGGAAAAACCAGAGATCACGTTCGCGCGGTCAAACTGGTGTTGAGCGATGGGTCTGTACTCGATACGGGCGCGCATGGCGATTTGGACCTCGCGCAGGAACTCGACGCGCTGGAAAGAGACGTTGCTGAGCGCTGGCTGCGCGATGTGCCTCAGCTTAATCGCAATGTGACCGGCTATGATCTGGGGCATCTGCGCAAAGCCGATGGTTCGCTGGACTTGAACTCGGTCATCTGCGGTTCTGAGGGGACGCTCGGGCTCATCGCCGAGGCCGAGTTGGCGTTGACGCCTATTCCGGACCATATGGGTCTTGTGACCATCGTCTATGCGGATTTTGTGTCCATGCTGCGGGAAACAAAGAAGTTTCTCGGTTTTGGTGCGGCGTCGGTCGAGGTGGTGGATGAGCGCGTTCTTGGGCTGGCGCGAACCGATGCGGCCGGGGAGAAAGTCGCGCATTTCTTTAAGCCAAGTGCCGATGGGCGATTTGGCAGCGCCTGCATGGTCGAATTTGTCGCTGATAGCGCCGATGGGCTCGAGCAGCAGATGTTGCGCCTTGTTGAAGCGGTCAAAGCCGATGGGCAGTATTTGTCATTGGCGACCACAAATTCGCGCGCCGATATTGCCGATATATGGGCGATGCGGAAACGCGCAGTGGGCATATTGGGCAATGTGACGGGGACGAGCGCCCCGGTTGCCTTTGTCGAAGATACGGCGGTTCCGCCCGATCAACTGGCTGACTATATTCAGGAATTCAGGGCCCTGCTTGATCGTTTCGGGCTTGGTTATGGCATGTTTGGGCATGCTGATAGTGGCGTTATTCACGTCCGCCCGGACATGGATCTTTATGTGCCCGAGCGCCGCGAGCAGGTGCAGGCCATTTCTGACAGTGTCTATGCGCTGACTCAGAAATATGGCGGGGTGCTGTGGGGCGAGCACGGCAAGGGCGTGCGCGGGGCCTATACGCGCGCGTTCTTTGGAGAGCTTTACCCTGCGATCCAGCGCGTGAAGGCGCTGTTTGATCCGCATGAGCAGTTCAATCCGGGAAAAATTGCCAGCAATTTCGGCCCCCTGACAGATGTTGGGGATGTGCCGATGCGGGGCGAGCGCGAAGCGGGCTTGGCCCGGGCGCATAGCGATGGCTATAGCCGTGCGCTGACGTGCAATGGCAATGGCGCGTGCTTCGACTTCGAATTTGACGCGCCCATGTGTCCGAGCTGGAAGGCGACGCGCGATCGCCGCCAATCGCCTAAGGGCCGCGCGACTTTGGTGCGCGAGTGGCTGCGCTTGGTGCAGGCGGAGGAGGGCACTCAGTCCGGTACGCGGTCTCGGTCATGGCGTCCGCGCCTGTTTGCGTGGGGCAGCAAAGGCGCTGACTTTTCTCATGAGGTGAAGGCGGCGCTCGACACCTGCCTTGGGTGTAAGGCGTGTAAGGGCACTTGTCCGGTTAAGGTCGATGTGCCGGCGTTTAAGTCGCGATTTTTGGAACAATATCATACGCGCTATTGGCGGACGCCGGCTGATCGGTTGATCGCTGAGATTGAATTGTTCTTGCCTCTTCTGCCGCTCGTTGCGCCGGTTTATCGCCTCATGGCGAATACCAAACTGGGGCAATCTGGCTTGCGGCTCTTGGGGCTTGAGGCGCTGCCTTCTTTGCCTAAAACACTGCTGAAAAGTGATCTGGCCGAGCGTGGGGTCGGGGCCTTGTCTCCACCGGACATCGGGGCCCTGTCGCCGCGTGAGAGGCAGGATCTCGTTGCTATTGTGCCAGATGCCTTTGTGGCGATTTTTGAGCCCGCGCTGTTGTTGGATCTGGTCGATCTCTTGCAGGGCTTGGGCTTCCGGCCGTTCATTGTGCGGGTGCAAAACGGCAAGCCATTGCATGCCAAGGGGTTGCTGAAGCGTTTTGACGCCGTGGCGCGTCGGACCGCGGCGCGGTTGCGCGCTTACGATGCGCTCGGTGTGCCGCTGATCGGTGTCGATCCGGCGATGACTTTGGTCTATCGCGATGAATATGCGCCGATTGTCGACGGCGCGGTGAATGTGAAAACCATTGAAGAGTTTCTCTCGCAGAATCTTCATCGTCTGGCGGATGCGCGTCGTGATGCGGGGGCGATGAAGGCACGTTTGGCCAATCATTGTACCGCTACGTCGAACCTCTCTGCCTCGTCGCGGCAGTGGGGTGAGGTGTTGGCGGCAGCTGGGATTGCCGCGCAAACGGAAAGTCTGGGCTGTTGCGGCATGGCCGGGACCTTTGGGCACGAGGCCAAGAACCGGCGCCTGTCGCAGCAGATTTATGGGCTCAGCTGGCGGTCTCGCGTTGAAGAGCCGTCTCTTGAGGCAGGCGAGCTGGTAGCGACCGGCCTTTCGTGCCGGTGCCAGGCGGAAAAAGAGAGCGATGCGCGTCTGCGGCATCCGGTTTCGCTGATTTTGGAGCAGTTGCGCGCACGGGGCGCATGAGCGGAGTTTTCAACGCGCGGCGGTCATGGCCTTGACACGGATCATTTGTACGATAACCATATAACCAATGATAATGCCTCAGTGTTTTAAAGAAGGGCAGGACGAATGGTAGTGCGTACTGGCGGCCGTATTCTGGTTGATCATCTCATCGCTTACGGTGCCAAGGTGAGCTATTGCGTTCCTGGCGAGAGTTTTCTTGGTGCGCTCGACGCATTTTACGACAGTGCTGAGCAGATTTCTCTCATCGCCTGCCGTCACGAAGGTGGCGCTGCGAACATGGCTGAGGCCTATGGCAAGCTGACCGGCGAGCCGGGCATTTGCTTTGTCACGCGCGGTCCGGGCGCGACCAATGCCTCCATCGGTCTGCATACGGCGCGCCAAGATTCGACGCCGATGGTTCTGTTCATTGGCCATGTTTCGCGCGAGCAGATTGGTCGTGAAGCCTTTCAGGAAATTGACTACCGACGCATGTTTGGCGAAGTCGCCAAACACGTGGAGCAGATCGACGACACCAAGCGGATACCCGAGGTCGTGGCGCGCGCTTTCGCCATCGCAACGAGTGGCCGCAAGGGCCCTGTGGTTGTGGTGCTGCCGGAAGATGTGCTCACCGAATGCGTGGACGTGGCCGATGTGCCGCGCCCAGCGCGCGTTTCAGCAGCGCCGACCTCGCAGGCAATTGATCAGCTTTTGGCCGATTTGAGTGCAGCGGAGCGACCACTGATGGTAGTGGGGGGCTCTGGCTGGAATGATGAGGCACGCGTGCAGGCACAGAGGTTTGCGGAAGCTTATGGCTTGCCTGTGGTTGCGGGTTTCCGGTGTCAGGATCGGTTCGATAACGCGCATCCTCTCTATGTCGGAGAGCTCGGGACATCGGTGACGCCGGACCTTAAGGCGCGCGTAAGCCAAGCTGATTTCCTGCTGGTTGTGGGGGATCGCCTCGGCGAAATGACGACGGCCGGCTACACGATTATTGCGTCACCCGTCCCGACGCAGAAGCTTGTGCATGTCCATGCTGGCGCCGAAGAACTTGGCCGCGTGCACCATGCGGATCTAGCGATCAATGCCGATGTTGCGGCGTTCTTTGATGTTCTTTCGGCAGCGCCTGTGGTTGAGCATAACGACTGGGCCGAATGGGCCGAGGCGGGGCGTGCGGAATTTGAAAAGGGTCGCGTGGCGCGTGCGTTTGGCACGGAGCTCGAGCTTGGTGCGGTGATGGAGCAGCTGAGTGCTCTGGCCGATGACGATGCGATTTTCACCAATGGGGCCGGGAATTACACGGCTTGGCTGCAGCGTCATTATCTCTTCCGCCAGTATCCGACCCAGATCGCGCCACTGAGCGGGGCGATGGGCTATGGCGTGCCAGCGGCTATCGCGGCGAAGTCTCTTTTCCCCGATCGTCAGGTCTTCTGCTTTGCCGGTGACGGCTGCTTCATGATGACCTCGCAGGAAATCGCGACGGCCATGCATTATGGTCTCAACCCGATCTTTATCGTGTTTGATAACGGCATTTACGGCACCATCCGCATGCATCAGGAGCGGGAGTATCCGGAGCGTGTTGTGGCGACGGAATTGACCAATCCTGATTTCGCCGCTTATGCCCGTTCCTTCGGTGCACGCGGAATAACGGTGAATAAGACCGAGGAATTCACGCCTGCGCTGCAGCAGGCCTTGGCAAGCGATGTTCCGACCGTGCTTCATCTAGTCATACAACCTGATGTCGTGTCTGTTCGGGCGCGGTTGTCGGAGATTCGCGCTGCGTCGCTCGCCAAGGCGACGGCTTAAGTGCAGGAGATGAAAATGGCGTACAACACCATCGACTGTGATGTTCATCCGGCCATTAGCGGGTTGCAGGATCTGCTGCCCTATTACGATGACTATTGGCGTGACTTTGTCTCGATGCGTGAGCTGAACGGCATGGATTTGGGCATTTACCGCCCGTCTTTGCCTTTGAGTGCGCGCCCAGATTGGCTGGGGACTGAACCGCGCGCGGGGGCGAGCCTTGATGTGCTTCAGGGGCAGCTGCTCGACCCGTTCAAGGTCGATATCGCCATTTGCACCGTGCTCAATGGCGCGTCGTCATTCTTCAATCCCTATTTCGCAGCGGCGACGTGTAAGGCCAGCAATGATTGGCTGATCGAGAATTGGTTGGCCAAGGATGCGCGCCTGCGCGGCTCGATCATGGTGTCGATCCAAGACCCAGATCTGGCCGCAGAAGAAATTGAGCGCCTAGCGGGCGATCGTCGCTTTGTGCAGGTGGTGATGCCTGTGGCTGGCGATATGCCCTTTGGACGCCGCTATTATTGGCCGATTTATCGGGCTGCGGCCAAGCATGGCCTGCCAATCGCGATCCATCCGGGTGGCGGTGGTCGCTACCAGCAGAGCTATATCGGCAATCACTCTCTCTATCTGGAAGACTATGCGTTGCAGGCGTCGACCATGGCGCACCAGATGTTGAGCCTGATCTACGAAGGCGTTTTCTCGGAGTTTCCGGACCTCAAGGTGGTGATGCTGGAATCGGGTGTGACCTGGGTTCCGTCCTATCTGACCGACGCGGAAAACAAGTGGATGGCGCTGCGCCGTGAAGTGCCGTGGGTTGATAAATCTCCATGGGATTACGCGCGCAAACACTTCCGTTTCACCACCCAGCCGTTTGATGCGCCAAACAATGGCGAGATCGTCAATCGGGTCATCGACATGCTGGGTTCTGAGGACATGCTGTTGTTCTCCACGGACTATCCGCACTTCCAGTTCAACGGCGACAACGCCTTGCCAACTGGCCTGAGTGACGAGCGGATCGCTCGCCTCAAAAGCATAAATCCACTCGCAACTTATTCGCGTTTGTCTGAGGCGGTCTGATGAGCTCTCCAACCTCTCCTGTTCAGAACGGCATCGTTGACTGCGATATCCATCCTGTCTGCCCGCCTGAGTTGCTGAAGACCTTCCTGCCCGCCAAGTGGCACGAAATGCACGACCTCTATCGCGGGGCGTCGAAGGGACCATTCTTTGGCCTCGACCCCTATGCCGGTATCGAGCCGAACATTTCCCGTCGCGACGCTTATCCGCCGGGTGGTGGCATTCCGGGGACTGATCTAGCGTTTATGCAGGAGCAGTATCTCAATCCGCATAATGTCGAGATTGGCCTTTTGCAGCCTTTGTCGCCGACCGGTGGCATGCAGCGCCATTTGGATCTGGGCGTGGCCATGGCCTCGGCCGTCAACGATTGGCAGCTGGAACGCTGGTCGCAGGAAGACAATCGCCTGCGCACCTCGATCACGGTCACGCAGGATCATACAGAGGCAGCGGTTGAGGAAATCAATCGCCTCGGCAAGAACCCGCTGGTGGCGCAGGTTGGGCTGTTGCAGCGCAATACTGAACCGGCTGGGCGTCGTCGCTATTGGCCGATTTACAAGGCAGCTGTTGAGCATGGCTTGCCGATTGGTGTGCATGTGGGCGGCAATGGCGGCACGCCGCCAATGGGCAATGCAGGCTGGGCCTCCTATCACGTGCAGCAGCACCAGCTGACGCATGGTGGTTTCACCGCCTTTGCCATGAGTATGATCATGGAAGGCGTGTTCGAGGAATTCCCTGACCTCAAGCTTTTGCTGGTGGAAGGGGCGTTTACCTGGGTGCCGTCGACGCTGTGGCGCTTGGACAAGCTCTGGGAAACCATGCGTTCGGAAGTGCCGAACCTCAAGCGCAAGCCTTCGGAATACTTCGCCTCGAACGTCTATGTTTCGACCCAGCCTATGGACGTTTACAAGAACCCGGCGGACCTGCGTCAAATCATGGAATGGGTTGGTTGGGACAATCTGTGCTTCGCATCGGACTACCCGCATTGGGACTTTGACGATCCGCGTTACGTGTTCACCTTCCCACTCTCGGCTGAGGAGCGCCGTAAGGTGTTCTCCGATAACGCCCGCAAGTTCCTGCGTCTCTAGGAGGTTCTGATGGCGAAATACGTTGTTGCCAAGGTCGGTGATATTGCTCCAGGCGCGCAGCTCGCATTCAAGGCGGGTGGTCGTCCGATCGTCGTATATAATCTCGATGGCGAATATTTCGCCCTGCTGGACAAGTGCCCGCACCAAGGTGCGCCGCTGAGTTCGGGTGTGCGCTCTGGTCTGGCGGGCCATGATGGTCCGGGCCGTCCGTGCATGAAACGTCAGGGTGAGATTGTCATGTGCCCCAACCACGGTTGGGAGTTTGACATCCGCACGGGGCAATCATGGTTCGACCCGGCGAACACCAAGGTGAAGACCTATTTCAGCGAAGTTGCCTCCGGCAATGAAGTTGTAAAAGGCCCCTATAAGGCTGAGACTTTTGAGGTTTCGGTCGATGATAACTATATCGTTGTGTCTGTCTAAAGAGCTGTTTGCGTATGTCGTCTAGTGTTCGTGTTGCTGCTGTCGCCGATGTCTCCGAGGGGGAAATTCTCAAGGTGTTTGTTGGGGATCGTCAGATCGCCCTGTACCATATGCCCGGCGGCGAATTCCGAGCCACTGACGACCTCTGCTCACACGGCCAAGCCTTCTTGTCTGACGGCTGGCTGACCGATGAAGGCCATGTTGAATGCCCATTGCATGGTGGGTGTTTCGATACGCTGACTGGGGAGCCCACTTTGGCGCCCTGCGAGGTGGCAATTCGGGCCTACAAGGTCCGGGTTGAAGGAGAAGAGATTCACGTCGAACTGGCTGATTGAAAAGAGAATTTCTAATCAGCGGTAAGGCTTGGATTTCTATTCTAGGGAACGCACCAAGGTTAGTCGTCCGTCAACTGGTACGATAACCCGACGTGTATTAGCGTGTCAGAATTGGGGAATTCCGACACGCATTAGAGGGTGAGAGGATAATAAGATGAATTTCAAGCTGAACCGCCGTGGATTTTTGAAGGCTGGTGCTGCGACGCTCGCCGCCGGCTTGGCGATGCCCGCCCTGATCGGCCGCGCACACGCCGCAGGCGTGGTCAACATTGTTGGTCACGACTCTTACGTGCCGAAGGACCTGCGCGAGAAGTTCACGCAGGAAACCGGCATCGTCATCAATCTGCGTTCGACAACCGATCAGTCGCAGATTTTCAATCTGCTGGCTGCCGAAGGTGATCAGCGCCAGACCGATATGTCGATCATCGCGGGTCACCGCATGTTCGCTTACATCGCCACCGATTATCTGGCCGAAATCGACGAGTCCAAGCTTCCGGGCATGTCCAAGATCAACCCGGTCTACCGCGATGCGGACGCTCAGTTCATTCAGGGCAAGCGCTACGGCATTCCTGTCCTGACTGGTTTTGCCATGATGGCAAGCCGCAAGGGCGTGGTTGCGCCGGAAGACACCGAAACCTGGGAAACCATTTTCGGCGACAAATATGCCGGTCGCGTCACCCTGCGTCCGGGCAGCGCGCTCTATGCAGCCATGTTCCATCTTGGTTTGCAGGATGTCTGGACCGGTTACAACGGTGACTCTGCTGCCGTCGAAGCCATGCTCAAGGAATGCCGCGAATATGCCATTTCCCGTAAGCATGTTCTGCGCAAGTGGTATGATACCACTGCTGAATTCCAGCAGCTCTATTTCGGCAATGAAATTGATGCGGGCATGGGCTTTACCGAAACGGCAATGCTTCTTGCCGGTGCAGACAGCAGCGTTCAGCCGGGCATTCCGGTCGAAGGTACGACTGGCTGGACCTACAACTACTCGCTGTTCAAGAATTCAGCGAACCAGGAAAACACTTATAAGTTCATCGACTTCTTGCTGCAGCAGGAGAGCATTGGCTCGTCGATGACCCGTTCGTCTGGCAGCCTGTCGACCTTCCTTGATGCGACATCGGGCCTGACCGAAGCGGAAGCTCAGGCGATCCAATTCTCGGATGAACAGCTCCAGCGCATTACCTGGCTCGACGTGAAGGGCGCCGACGACAACCGTTACGGCTTGCTCGATCAGTACGGCGCTGGCTTGCGCGAAGCTTGATGCAAACACCTGCGCAGCTGAAAAGCTGCGCAGGTCCCTGCGGCCCCCACGCATGTCTCGGTCTTTGATATGCGAAAGATATAGAGCAGACTATGAGCTCAACAGTTGTCGCCACAAAGCGCCGCAGCGAAGGGAAGGTCCACTGGTCGTACCTTCTCATGTCCAACACGCCTTACCGCGCGCTTTCCGGTTTCCTCAATCGTAACCTGAAGCTGGCCTCCATCCTTATGGTGGTGCTTCCTGTTGCTTGGCTCGTTCTGTGGAACATTTTTCCGCTGGGACAGATGCTCAATATCAGCCTGCTCCAGCAATATCCTGTGCCCGCGGGACAGTCTGAAGTCCGGACTTTTGAGCATTACCTGCTCTTGTTTACCGACTACACGGTCTATCTGCCGTTCCTAAGGACAATGGGCTTTGCCGTTGTGGTGTCGTTCGTCGCGCTCGTGCTGATGACGCCGCTGGCCTATTTCATTGCCAAGAAAGTGCCGAAGAACTGGCAGGTGCGCCTCTTGCTTCTGGCCATGGTCCCATCGTGGGTGGGCGAGCTTATCCGCGTGTTCTCCTATGTGCTGATTTTTGCCTCGAACGGCGCGATCAATCTCGTGTTGATGTGGGCCAATTTCATCGAGCGCCCGATCCCCTTTCTCTACACTTGGTTCTCGCTGGGGGCAGGGATGCTGTATGTCGTGGCGCTGTTCATGCTCGTGCCGCTTTATGCTGCCATCGAGAAGATCCCAAGCAATGTGCTTGAAGCCGCTTCAGACCTCGGCGCCAATGGCATTACCCGCTTTTTCAAGGTGACGCTGCCGCTTATGCGCGATGGTATCGCGACGGGTGTGACGCTGGTTTTCCTGATTACGACCGGTGTTTATACCGTGCCGATGATCCTTGCTGGCACAGATAGCAATCTGTTTGCGCAGGTCATCGCCTCCTACTTCCATGAATCCAGCCTGACCTGGCCACGCGGCGCAGCGCTCGCGATCATCCTGTTTGTCAGTGCCTTGATCATCAGCGGCGTTCTGCATTCGCTTCTGCGCGCCAAGAAGAAGTACTGATCGATGAAGTTCTTCACCAAACTGACGCAAAACTGGAGCTGGCTCGGCTTCGCTTATGCGGCCTTTGCCTTCTACCTCCTCAGCCCGCTCATGATCGTCGTGATGATGAGCTTTAAGGATGGCGTTTTCCTCGGCTTCCCGATTGAGAAGTGGACCACGCGTTGGTTCCTCGAAGTTGCGCAAGATCGCGAGTTTCACAGCGCGCTGGGCCTGTCGCTCTACATCGCGGTGATCTCGACGCTGATTGCGCTGATCGTCGGCGTTTGGGTGGCGGTGCTGTTGGCCCGCGCCAAGCTTTGGGGCCGCCCAATTATTTTCGCACTGGCCTGTATGCCGCTGGTTGTGCCGTCAATCGTTTCGGCCATTTCGCTGCGCATCTTTGCGCAGTCGGTGGGCATCCCGCCTGGCACGACAGCAATCATCATGGCGCATGCGATCCATAGCGTGCCCTACATGACCTTGATGGCGCTGACCCGTCTCAATGGGATGCCGAAGAACATTACCGAAGCGGCGCGCGATTTGGGGGCGGATAGCTTCGTCACCTTCGTGCGCGTGACACTGCCCTATCTTATGCCAGCGCTGATCGGCGGGACGGTGTTCTCAATGCTGTCGAGCTTTGACGACTTCGTCCGCTCGTTCTTCTTGGGCGGCTACAACCCGACACTTCCTGTCCTGATTTACGGCCGCATTTTCTCCGGTCTCACGCCTAGTCTGGCGGCTATGTCCACCATGATCCTCGTCGTGACGATTTGTATTGGCCTCTACACCGAGCGCATGGTTCGCAGAAGGATGAACAATGGCTAACGTTCTCAAGGTTGACGCCGTCACCAAAGAGTTTTCTGATTTCGTCGCCGTTAAGTCGCTGTCGCTCGAATTGAAGTCTGGCGAGTTTGTCACCCTGCTTGGACCATCGGGCTGCGGGAAGTCGACGACGCTGCGTATGGTGGGTGGGTTTGAAGAACCGACCAGCGGCAAGATTTACATTGAGGGCGTGGATTCAACGAATATCCCGCCGCATAAGCGCAATGTGAACATGGTGTTTCAGGACTATGCTCTGTTCCCACACCTGACCGTTCGGCAGAACGTTGCCTTCGGCTTGCAGCTCAAGGGCCTGCCGGAAGCCGAGGTTACGGCGCGTGTTGATGAACTGCTCAAGCTGGTTCAGCTCGACACCATGCATCGCCGTATGCCCAGCGAATTGTCTGGCGGTCAGCGCCAGCGCGTGGCTTTGGCGCGTGCGCTTGCGCCGAACCCGCCATTGCTGCTGCTCGACGAACCGCTGGGGGCGCTCGACGCCAAGCTGCGCCGCGAAATGCAGGATGAACTGCGTCGCTTGCAGCGCGCTACAGGCAAAACCTTCGTTTTGGTCACCCATGATCAGGAAGAAGCGTTGACGATGTCCGACACGATTGTGGTGATGAACGAGGGGCGCATCGAACAGATGGGCTCGCCGGAGGAGCTCTACAATTTCCCACGGACCGAGTTCGTGGCCCGCTTTATTGGCGAGATGAACTTCCTGCCGGTTCAAGTCAAAACGCTGTCAGATGGTTTGGCCAATGTGGCCTGGGGGCAGTTCGATTTGCGCGCTGTGCCGGTTTCGGCGGACGTGAAGATTGGCTCGAACCTCATCGGCGTGCGTCCAGACAAGATCACGCTGCATGCCAACCAGCAGGGCGTGGGGCAGGACAATATGCTTACCGGCCGTATCGAAGACCGCGTCTTCCGCGGCAGCTCTGTCCATTACACCGTTGAGGTCAACGGCGTTCGCTTCGCTGTCACCGCGTCAGCCGAGCAGAATTTTGCCGCTGGTGATCAGGTGGTTATGGCCTGGAGCACCCAAAATACCCTTCTCATGAACACGGCAGAAGCTAAGTGATCGAACTTCTCGCGCTCATCAAAATTCCATCGCCTGCGGCTGAGCGTATTGCTGAGCATTTTACTGTGCACCAGCTGCCCGAAGAGGGTGAGGCGCGCAGCGCTATGTTGGCCGAAGTGGGCCCGCGCATCCGCGGGATCGTGACCGGCTCGCGCGGCTATGTGCGCGAAGAGCTGCTGGAGCAACTGCCCGCGCTGGACATTATCGCCTGCTACACGGCCGGTGTTGATCCTATCGACGTGGAAGCGGTCAAGCGTCGTGGCATTGCGTTGTTCAACAACTCTGCGGCGCTGAACGACACGGTTGCGGATTTGGCGCTGGCGCTGTTGCTGGGTATCGCCCGCGATATCACCGGGGCCGATGCGCATGTGCGGGCCAATCTGTGGCCGGAGCGCCGCTATCGTCCGGGCAATCTCTTGCGTGGGCGCAAGGTGGGTATTGTTGGGCTCGGCGGCATTGGCCTGCAGATCGCGCATCGCTGCGCGGCGTTTGGCATGGAGGTCGCGTACTACGGCCCGCGTCCGAAGGACGTCGACTACCGCTATGAAGCGGATCTGCTTGAGCTTGCAAAGTGGTCTGACACTTTGATGCTGTCCTGCCCGGGTGGCCCGGAGACGCAGAACATTATCAACGCGGACGTCTTGGCGGCTTTGGGGCCGGGCGGATGGTTGGTCAATGTGGCGCGTGGGTCTGTGGTCGACGAGGCGGCGCTAATTGCGGCGTTGCAGAACGGCACGATCGAACGGGCAGGCCTGGATGTGTTCGCCGATGAGCCGCGCGTTCCGGCAGAGCTGATGCAGCTAGACCGTGTGGTGCTGAGCCCCCATCAGGGAAGCTCCAGCGTCGAAGTGTTGCCGCTGCGCGCCGAGATCATTCTGGGCCAATTGCGCGACCATTTTGGCAACTGACAAAGAGCGGCCTCTTGGCATGACACAATCGATCGTAATCATTGGTGGTGGCTTGGCGGGTTATGCGCTGGCCACGGCTCTCCGCAAAGCCTCGGCTGATACTGCTCTGACGGTGATTTCTGAGGAAGCGTATGCGCCTTACGATCGGCCGCCGCTGAGCAAGGCGGTGCTGCTGGCGGATGTACCCGCGCCGCCCTATCTGCTCCCTCCGGAGGCTTGGGCGGAGCGCAATATTGCGCTTCTACTCGATAGCCGGGTTGCCGAGATCAATCGCGCAGAGCGTGTGGTGGTGCTGCAATCGGGGCAGACGCTGGCCTATGATCAGTTGATCCTCGCAACGGGCGGAAGCCCAAGGCGGCTTGCTGTTCCGGGCTCGGAGCATGTGGCCTATCTGCGCAGTTTTGAGGATGCTCTGGCAATCCGCCAAAAGCTGACGGCGGGGTCTTCGCTCGTCTGCATTGGCGCCGGGGTGATTAGTCTTGAACTGGCTTCCGTGGCGCGAGACCTCGGGGTGCACGTGCATGTCGTTGAAGCCACCTCGAGCGTAATGGGGCGATTGCTGCCAGCGCCTGAGCGTGACTTTTTCCAAGCGGCCCATGTCGAGCGTGGCGTCGCGTTTCACTTTAACGCCGGTCTTTCCTCGATTGAGGCGAAAGAGGCGGGCTATCAGCTGGTCTTGGCTGATGGGCAGGCGCTTGAGGCTGGTCTAATCGTCGCGGGCATCGGCATGTCGCCCAATACCGAACTGGCCACTGCGGCGGGGCTCGCGGTCGGTCGCGGGATCATTGTTGATACTTACGGTCAGACGTCCGATCCGGCGATCTATGCGCTGGGCGATGTTGCCGAGTTCTTCCATGACGGCTCCAAAACGCACGCAATGCTTGAGACCTGGTACAACGCCATGGACCACGCTGCGGCCATGGCGAAAACGCTGTCTGGCACGCCGACAGTCTATGCGCCGACAACACGGTTTTGGACCGATCAGTTCGGCCGCAATTTCCAGATGGCTGGCAATGCCGCTCTGGCCACGCAGGTGGTTGAAGAAGGCGACCGTGCGGACGGGAAGTTCTCGGCCCTTTACCTCAATGACGATGGGGTGATCGTGTTTGCGATGAGTGCTGACGACCCGCGACGGCTGCGTATGGCGCTCAAATCCATCCAAGCAGGCGAGGTCTATGGCGATCTCTCCAAGGCGAAGCGCCTCAACTCGTAAACTCAAATCTAGGAACACTTTGTCATGACGAAAGTCGCTATCGCAGGCGCTGGTGCCGTTGGTTTTACGTCCGCCTGTTTGCTCCGCCTCCTCGGCAATGACGTTACGCTCTGGTCGCCGTCGGGTCGTGGGACCATGGGTCTGCGCGAGAACAATAAGATCACCACGACGGGCAGCGTGAACGGCACGTTCGATGTGAATTTCGTCGAAGACCCAAAGCTTCTGGTCGAGTCCGCCAAGCTGATCCTGATCGCTATTCCGGCCTATGGTCAGCGCTCGATTTTCAATCAGCTGGTGCCCTATTTGACCGATGAGCACACCGTGCTGATCACCGGTGGTCAAATGGGTCTGGGCGATCTCTACCTCTCCAAGCTCTTGGCTGATGCGGGCAAGAAGACCCTGATTGCTGTGCTCAATGGTCCAATGACCATGGGTCGTAAGCTTGGGCCAAATGACGCTGTGCAAGTGCCACCAAAGAAGATGGCGCGCATTTCAGCCATCCCTGCTGACCAGACTGACCGCGCTATCGCTGTTGTCTCGGAAGCCTTTGGTGACCGCTTCAAGGGCTTTGGCAGCGCCTTGGAAGTTGGCCTGATGGCCATGGGCGGCATTGTTCACTCCGGCCTTGTGATGGGCAATATCACCCGCATGGAAGAGGGTGAGGAATGGTGCGGCTATTACTACGTCACCGAGTCCATCAGTCGCCTGATCAATGCGCTCGACCAAGACCGCCGCGCTGTCGCCAAGGCCTTTGGCATCGATAGCCCAAGCGCTGCTGGGCTTTTCACCCAGGGTCAGCGTCCTGACGCGACTGTTCGTGAAGTGCTGTTCCCACTGACCTACGAACGCACCTTCCGCAATGGTCCGCGCAAGATCGAGCACCGCTATGTTGAGGAAGAGATTCCGTACAACCTTGTAACGCTTGAACGTTTTGGCCGCATTGCGGGCATTCAGACGCCAAATGTGACACGTGTCATCGACATGTATCAAATCATGCGCGATCGCGACTATCGCACCAAAAACACCATGGCCGTGGCGCTGGGTATCGACGAGCTGTCGGTCGATCAGATCAATCAGAAGTTCACTCAGGGCTTTTAAGCTTTTTGCCAGCGGCCGCACTGTGGGCGCTGGCGACTTACCCTGAATATCTGTCGCATAATGAGAAGCTGACCACGGACTGTGGCCAGCTTCTAACTTTTTGAGTGACTTGGTATTGGCAGAAAGGCCATCAGCGATAAGGCGCTTTGGCGTATCAGGGTGATGTTGGTGTCGCGCTGTTGTTTTCTGTACGGACGAGGATGAGAGCGACGCAAGCCGCGAAGATGCAGGCTATGCTGGTGCATAAGAATACCAGAGCACTGTCGAGGGCGTGAAGCTGTCCGGCGACGAGGATGAAGAGGGCCGAGATGAGCCCTGTCCCAGCGGCATAGGTGCCGGTCGCACTCGAGAGTGCTTCGACCGGGATGTTGCGGCGCATATAGGTGGCGACGCCGATTTGGGTCATGGCCAGCGAACCAGTTTGCAAGAGCTGCATGAAGAGCGTGGGGTAGAGATCTGCCGAATAGGCGAAGGTGCCCCAGCGCAGAACGCTTGCTATGGTGCCAATGGCGATAATTTTGCCAGCAGTGAGGCGTGCGGAGACGCGGCTTGAGAGCGCGAAGGCGAATACTTCGGCGCCGACGCCAAGCGCCCAAAACGCGCCAATGGCGAGTGTTGAGTGGCCAGCCTCGATCCAGCGGAACGTGCTGTAGGCGTAGAAGACGCCATGGCAGGATTGCGCGATTGCGGCGCTGCCGACGAGCAGCAAGAAACTGCGGTTGCGAATGGCGGTGCTGATTGTGGCAAGCGAGGTCGCTTGATCGCGGGTGCGGGTTCTGCGCGGCAGGGCGCTGGCCAGTACGGCTTGGCACACCAGAACAACGCTGACCAAGACGATGACGGCCGCTGTGCCCTGCCAATCGATCAGATAGCCACACAGAAGCGTGGTGACGACAACAGCGCCAGAGCCCCAAGCGCGCACCTTGCCGAACTCAAGCCGCGTGGAGGCGAGGTTGGCGAGTAGAATGGACTCGCTCAAGGGAATGAACGGAGCGCTAACGAAGCGCGAGCAGAGGAAGATACCGGCTATAGCGAGCGGCGTTGAGGCCAGCTGCAGCCCGGCATTGGCGAGCAGGGCAAGAGCGATGAGGCCAAGGAGGATGACTTTGGCTTGCCCTGTTTTGTCAGCCAATCCGCCAACGATGGGATTGATCAATACTGCCAATAGGGCCCCGGCGGCAGTGATGGTTCCGATGTCTTGGATGCTGAGGCCTTCAGACTGCAGCCACAGCGGCATGAAACTTATCCCAATTGCGATTTGGGCATAGAGAGCAAAATAATAGGCGTAGAACGACATAATACAAAAACTGCCCTGACCGCATGGCCGGTATCGTATTGCATCCTCTGATTAAGTCAGCATGGCAAAAAGAGATATTTGCCGGTCGTAGAGCGAATATTTTTTGGCGAAAATCTCGTCACCGCGCCTGACGGCTGCGCCGGGGCGCAGCCGTGGTGGAGGGTGATCAGCTTGCCGCTTTGAGCGCGTGGCTTGGCGGCGCTGCACCGGGAATGGAGGCGATCAGCTCGCGGGTATAGGCGTGCTGCG
This sequence comes from Devosia sp. MC521, assembly GCF_014127105.1. NCBI lineage: Bacteria > Pseudomonadati > Pseudomonadota > Alphaproteobacteria > Hyphomicrobiales > Devosiaceae > Devosia > Devosia sp. MC521. Next base: position 2,966,458 of record NZ_CP059902.1, on the reverse strand, counting down.
GATTGAGGAAAATGTCGTCGGGTGTGCCAGACTCGACGATAGCGCCCGCTTTCATCACATGCACCTGATGGGCGATCATGCGGACGACGGCGAGGTTGTGGCTGATGAAGAGATAGGAGAGGCCCAGCTCTTCTTGCAGCTTGGCCAGCAGAATGAGGATTTGTTCCTGCACCAGCACATCGAGGGCGGATACCGCTTCGTCGAGGACGACGAGTTCGGGCTTTAGGGCGAGGGCGCGGGCAATGCCGACGCGCTGGCTCTGGCCGCCCGAAATTTCAGCAGGGCGACGATCGGCAAGGGCTGCGGGCAGGGCAACTTGCTGCAAAAGCTCATCCACGCGATCGCGGCGTTCGGCGGCGGTGCCGATGCCGTGCAGGATCATCGGTTCTTCGACGGATTGGCGGACGGTGTAACGCGCGTCGAGCGAGCCGAAGGGGTTTTGGAAGACGGGCTGCACGCGGCGGCGGAAGTCGAACAGGTCTTTGCCGCGCAAATGGGTGATGGTGCCGCTGTCAAAGACGATGTCGCCCGAGGTGGGCTCTTCGATTTTGAGCAGCATCTTGGCGGTGGTGGATTTGCCTGAGCCGGACTCCCCGACCACAGCGACGGTCTGTCCGCGCTGGATGGTGAAGGAGGAGTTTTGGACGGCGGTGAAATCGGCGCCCTTGGAGAACATGCCCTGACGGCCGGGATAGATTTTTTGGACGGCGACAAGCTCTACGAGGGGTCGACGGCTTGTGTCTTGGGTCGTGGGGAAAGGCTTGACCAGCGGTGGCGTGACCATGGTTGGCACGGCGGCGATCAAGCGGCGGGTATATTCGTGTTGCGGATTGGCCATAACCTCGGCGGCCGTGCCGGTTTCAACGACATCACCACGATACATCACCACCACATCGTCACAGCGCTCTGCGGCGAGGGCGAGATCGTGGGTGATGAGGATGAGGGCGGTCCCCAACTGCTGGGTGAGGCTCTCGAGCTCTTCGAGAATGACCTTTTGCACCGTGACGTCGAGCGCGCTGGTGGGTTCGTCGGCGATCAAGAGGCGCGGGCGGCAGGCAAGGCCCATGGCGATGAGGACGCGCTGGCGCATGCCGCCGGAAAGCTCATGCGGATATTGGCGGGCGCGGCGGGCGGGCTCATTGATGCCAACCATGTCGAGCAGTTCGACGGCACGGTTGAACGCTTGGGTGCTATTGGCCTGACCATGGACTTCGAGCGCTTCGGCGATCTGGGTGCCGACGCGCTGAAGAGGGTTGAGATTGGTCATCGGGTCCTGCGGGACGAGACCGATGCTCTTGCCGCGCAGGGCGCGCAGACCCTTTTGGTCAAGCTTGGTGACGTCCTGACCATCAAAGAAAATCTCGCCAGTGGAGACGCGGCCATTATCGGCCAGAAGGCCATTGATGGCGGCAGCAATGGTGGATTTGCCGGACCCGGACTCGCCAACGATGGCCAGTTTTCGGCCTGCGGGCAGGGTGAGATTGAAATTGCGGACGGCAGTAACGGGGCCGCGCGAGGTCTCAAATTCGATGGACACATCGCGAAGAACGAGCAGTGGGTTCGAGCTTTCAGTCATGACAATGTCTCCTGCGAAAGGGGTGCGGAATTGAGGGTTTTGGTGCTGAGAGCGAGGATGAGCGCGATCAGCGTGGACACGCCGCCAAGGCCGAAGAGCCAGTAAAAGCCTTCGGGGCCAGAGGGGGTGACGTAATCAAGGTGGAGCGCAACGATAACGGCTCCGGCGACGCTAGCAGCGGCCGCCCCCATCTGGCGGCTGAGCATATTGAAGCCATTGCTGGCGCCGAGCTTGTCGGTGGGGGTCGCGCTCATCAGGGCCACGGGCAGGGCTGCGAAGGCAAAGGAAATGCCGCCGGAGAGGAACATGGTCGAGAGCGCCACGTAGATGGAGTTATCGAGATAAAAACAGCGCGCCAGAAAGGCTGCGATGGAGACGGCTATGCCGGTGGCGATTGCGGCGCGGACACCTGAACGGACGACCATGAGCCCGGCCAAGGGCGGCGCGACAATGGCGATGAGGCTGGCGGGCAATTGCACAAAGCCGGTGGTGAGGACGGTGCCGCCAAGGCCAACGCCATTGTGCATGGGCATTTGGCTGATGGTGATGGTGCCGGTGAAGCTGAGGAAGAAGCCGAAACCGAGGAAGAGTGCGATGAGGTGGCTGGTCGAGACGGCCGGAACCCGCAGGAGGCTTAGATCCACAAAAGGTTGTGGCGTGCGGTTCTGGTGCCAGACCCAAGCACAGAGAAGCGCAGCGGCGATGATGAGCAGGGTGGCGCTCATGGGAATGGACATTTCGCCATCGGCAGCCAGGCTCAACGGCAAAAGAATGAGGGTAAGGATCAGGCCAAGGCCCAGCGCGCCGGTGAGATCAAAGCGCTGCTTTGAGATGGGGGCGACGGAGGGGACGACGACCCAGAGGAGAAGGGTTGCGAGGACGGCGGAGCCGCCCATGATCCAGAATAGGGTTTGCCAGGTGCCGAAGGAGACGATGAAGCCCGCTAAAGGCACGCCCAAGCTCGTGCCAATGCCGATGGTGCCGCCGATGATGCCGACGGCCATGGGCAGGCCTTCGACATGCCAGAGGCGACGCAACATGGCCATTGAGAGGCCGACGATGCCGACAGAAAAGCCCTGCAGGACGCGCCCGATGATCATGGTAGTGAAATCGGTGGCGAGGGCGGAGATGAAAGAGCCAATGGCCAAGGCGATCAGCGAGAGCATGATCATCGACTTGAGGCCAAAACGGTCACCCAGCCAGCCAACCAAGGGGGCGCCGATGGCCCCGACCAGCATGGTCGATGTCGCCACCCAAGAAGCGGCGGCGATGGAGACGTTGAACATCGAGGGAAAGAGCGGAAGCAGGGGCAGCACAAGGGTCTGCATCAGGGCACCGATGACCCCGGCAAACCCAAGCGCCACCAAGATTGCCGGCCGGGCCAAAGATTGGCCCGACCCTGCTGAGCGTGAAAGTGAAGACACAAGTGTTCCTAAGCAGCGTCGCTTGCAGAAGTCGCTGCCCAAGAGCGGGCGATGTCGGCGACGTTGACGACGTTGGCGAAGGACCAAGCCATGCCGAAAAGGGCATAGTGCTTACGCTCTGGGAGGAACTCGGCGACAGCATCGGCAACAACGAAGGTGCCATAGTCGCGCTGGCCTGCGTCGCGGACGGTGGTTTCCACGCAGATATTGGCGGTGACGCCGCAGACGATGACGTTGCGGACGCCCATGCCGGTGAGCACTGGCTCAAGGCGGGTGCCGTAGAAGGAGCTTGGACGGGACTTGTCGATGACAACTTCATCGGGCTGTACGTTCAGCTCTGGGATGATCTCGATTTCGGCAGTTCCGTAGCCAAGCGAATTGGTGGACTTACGGGCTTCTGGGTTCGCACCGTATTTGCGACCGAAATCGACCATGCCGGGGGAGTAAACGTAGCGGGTGAAGATCACCGGCACGCCATTGGCGCGGGCAAGGTTGACCAGCTCGATGGTGCCCGGAATGGCTTCACGCAAAGGGGTGACGTCGAAACCGGCCTGACCCAGGCTATCGTTATTGTCGAAGAAGGCGCGCTGCATATCGACAACGATTACGGCGGTTTCGTGCTTTGGAACGTCGCCGGTGTATTCGCGGATTGGGTGGAGTTCAGCCATTTAATATCCCTCTGAAATCAGTGAATTAGTTGAAAACGATCATGCCATCGGGACGCGGGGACCATTCGACGTCTGGGGTGACAGCGTAGGAATAGGTGTCCACGAACAGCGGTGCGTAGAAGGTGTTTTCGGTAACGATGGTGCTGATCTGAGCCAGTGTTGCGGCGCGTGCGTTCTGGGCTGCAGTGCCGACCTGAACGTCGAGCAGAGCGTCGATGTCAGCATTGTTGGCATAGCCCTGACCGCCAGAGCGGAGCAGCATGTTGAAGGGCAGGTCCGCGTCCATCACCGATGGGGCAAAGGCGTGGAGGTAGAAGCCACCGAGCGAGGCTGAGAACCACGAATTGGAGAAGGTGTTGGCTTCTTGCGGGTCGAGGGTCACGGTGATGCCCGCTTCGCCGAGGAAGAAGGCGATGGCCTGTGCAACCTGATCAATCTGCGGCAGACCAGTATTTGGGTAGGTCAGGGGGATGGCCGTGCCGTCATAGCCAGCTTCGGCAACTAGAGCCTTGGCCTGATCGAGATTGTAGGTCGTGGGGGCGATGTCCGGGCTGTAGCCGAAGGACACAGGGGCGACGAGCTGGGAAGCTGGCTCGGTAGCGCCATTGAGCAGACGCGAGGACAGCAGCTGACGATCTAGCGCCAGATCGGCAGCCTTACGCAGCTTGGCATTGCTCAGCTGAGCCGTGGTGGCGTTAAAGCCCAGATAGACAACGCGGTTGGACTGCTGGTGTACAACCTTGGCGCTGCCCGAGCCTTCAACGGCTGGAACACTGGATGGACCAAGAAGGGCAATGTCGAGATCGCCGGACTGAACCGAGTTGGCGCGGGTGGTCTCATCGGGAACCGGCTGGAAGATGACGGTTTCGTAGGTACCCTTATTGCCCCAATAGGCGTCGAAGCGCTGAAGAGTGATGGTGTCGCTATTGGCCCAGTTTTCGACGGAGTATGGGCCGCTGCCGATGGGCTTGCGGGCATAGGCTTCGGCGCCCATGGTCTCAAACGCGGCCTTGGAAATGATCGGGATCAGCGTCGTCTGACGGTCGAACGGTGCATATGGGATTTTCAGCGAGAAGATGATGCGGTTGCCTTCCGCGCTGATGCTTTCGACCGTTGAGACATAGCCACCCAGACGCGAGGTCTTGTCGGTCATGGCTGTTTCATAGGTGAAGAGCACGTCTTCAGCGGTGACAGGCGAACCGTCGTGGAAGGTGGCGCCTTCACGCAGGTTGAAGGTCCAAGTCTTGAGGTCTTCCGAAGCTGCCCACGCGTCAGCCAAGCGCGGAACAACAGCGCCCGAGGCGTCAATGCCGGTCAGCTGATCAAAGACGTTATAGAAAACGTTCAAAGCTGGCAGGCTGGTGTCGTAGATCGGGTTGAGGCTGACAGGCTCGGCGACCAGTGCGGCGGTGACGCTGGTCTTGTCGGCAGCGAAGGCTGGTGACAGCGCAGTCATGGCGAGAAGGGCAGTGGTCGTTGCCAGCAGGGTGCGACGTGAGAGGATCATAGTGTTCTCCAGTGTTGGGTAGGTGGAGGAAACGGAAGGGCGGAAGCTCAACCGCGAGACGGGGCGCGATTGAGGGATTGGGAGGCGAACTGAATGCCGCCGATGAGGAAGAAGATGACCAAGGCCGGCAGGAGGGTGAGCGGCAAATTGGTCTGCAGATAACGCTGACCTTCGCTGATCATCAGACCCAGGCTCGGGGTCGGAGGCTGGATGCCCAGACCAATGAAGCTGAGGGAGGATTCAACGGTGATGATGACGCCGACATCGAAAGCGGCGAGCACGAGCACAGCGGGCAGAACATTGGGCAGGAGATGCTTGCGCATGATCCACCAGCTGGAGCCACCGGCCGTAGTGACGGCGGTGATGAATTCGCGCTCCCGCAGCGAGATGACCTGAGCCCGGACGACGCGACCATAACCGACCCAGTTGACGCAACCGAGGAGGATCACCAGCAAAAGCGGGCTTGAGCCGAGGGCGGCGACCAGAACGATGAGCAGAAGAACAGTTGGGATAGCCAATTGCACATTGCCCAGCGCCATGAGGAGGCTGTCGACCGGGCCGCGCATCCAACCGGCCAAGAGGCCAATGACGATGCCGATGACGGCCGAGATGCACACGGCACCTAGAGCGACCAGAACAGAGACACTGGCCGCGACCGACAGGCGGCTCAGGATATCGCGGCCCAGAGCGTCGGTGCCCAGCGGGTGCGCCGGATTGGTGAAGGCGGGTTCGAGCGCAAAGAACAGGCTCTGCTTATTGGGATCAAACCCGGACCACAGGGGCACCAAGGCCATGAGCGCCAGAACACCGGCGAGCATGATGATTGCGATCCAAAGAGAAAAGGGCAGGCGGGGCAGGCGGATAGTTTTGGTGGTCTTTTCGGGCGTGACAGATGTTGGGGTCATGAGAGCCTCACGCGCGGATCGAGGACCGCATAGAGAATGTCGACTACGATGTTGATGAGGATGAACACAGCAGCGGTGACGACCACGCCGGCCTGCACGATGGGGTAATCACGCTGGGTGACGCCCTGGACGATCAGACGTCCCATGCCCGGCCAATTGAACACCATCTCCAGCACCACAGTGCCGCCGATGAGGATGCCCAGATTGATGCCTGCGACCGTGATGACCGGCAGAATGGCATTTGGCAGCATGTGGCGGAAAACGAGGCGGTTGCGGCTGATGCCCTTGGCAATGGCCGTGCGGACCCAATCGTTACGCCGCATCTCATCAAAGAAGGTGTTGAAGAGGCGCAGGTAGAGCGCGATTTCAAATGTCGCCATGGTCAGAACTGGGATGACATAGCTGGCGGTGGAATTGCGGCCGATGGCGGGCAAGACGCCCATATTCACCGAGAGGATGAGAATGAGCAGGATGCCGAAAAGATAGGGCGGCACCGACTGGCGGAATGTTGCGACCCACAGGAGGCCGTTGCGCAGGCGACGATTGCCCGTCACTTCGCCTAAGACCGCCAGAAGCAGCGCAACGGCAAAGCCGATGACAAAGGATGTGATCGCGAGTTCTAAGGTCGCGGGGAGGCGCTCCAGCACGATTTCGAGGGCGGGACGCTGCTGACGCAGAGAGTCACCCAGATCGCCGGTGACGGCCTTCGCCATGAAGTCGAAGTATTGTTCTACAACAGGACGATTAAGCCCGAGCGTCTCGCGCATGGCATCGACATCGGCCTGTGTGGCTTGGTCTGGCAGCAGCAAACGGACCGGGTCGCCGGTCATTCGCGCCAGAAAAAACACGAAGGTAAGGATTGCCAGCAGGGTCAACAGACCCCATGCAATACGGGTGAGAATATAGCGTGGCATCGCTCGCCTCTAAATGTCCAACAATTAGAGGCTAAGGGGCTATCTCGCACCCCGGCAACAAAAAAGCTGTCCGGGAGGCGAAAAAAAGTTTAAATGATGAGCATGAAATCGTTGTGATTAAAATTTAATCGCGCGCTGTGCCGTGCAGGGCCGGAATGCTGATTTTGGGGGCTTCTTTGATAGAAAAACCAACCAAGGGTAAGGCTTTGGCCGTGCGCAAGGTGCAGAGTGCTTATTTGCAGATTGCTGAGCAATTGCGGGACTTAATCCTGCAAGGCGCGCTGCAACCGGGAGAGCAACTGCCTTCGGAGGCTCAGCTGTCTGCCAATTTTGGCGTCAGTCGGAACACTACTAGAGAGGCGCTTCGGGTGTTGAGCTCGCAGGGATTGGTGCAGACGTCGCGGGGAATCACCGGCGGCACATTCGTCGTCATTCCCGATGTGAGCTTTGTGCAGGCCAATATTGAAAACGGCCTCGGTCTCATGACCGCGGGGGAGCAGATTTCGGAAGCCGAGATTCTGGAGACTCGTCTGGCATTAGAACTGCCTGCAGCGCGTTGGGCGGCGGAGCGTCGGACAGAGCAAGACCTTGAGCGCATTCGGCTTGCGGCGCGCAGCGTTGAGCGCGGTAAGGTGCTGAGTGAGCGCACCGATCACAGTGTGGATTTCCATCAGGCCGTGATGGAGGCGGCGGGTAACCGTTTGATGGCTGTTATCGCGCCGCCAGTGTGGCGCATCTTTGCCCATTGCGCCAAGAGCAGTCCGGGGCGACCTCACCTCTGGCATGATATTGATTGTGATCATGCCGAAATTTTGGACCATATCGAAGCGCGCGAGCCCGATAAGGCAGAGGACGCAATGCGCGTCCATCTGCTGCGTTTGCGCTCGATTGATTAAGCGGCGTTGGTGCGCTGAGGAGCGAGTTTCGGCTCGGGGCCGCTCAGCATCCACTTGTCGGCAGGCGCGTTCATATCGGCAAGGTATTCCTTGGCGATTTTGATGGCGCGATAGACGTCGCCCGTCATCAGACAGCGATTGATCTCGGTGATAAAGGGGACCGAGTTCGGGTACTCGGCCAACATGTCGCCAACCACCTGGAAATACGCATCGTGATGGGTGGCGACATTGGCATCGAGATACATTTTCTGCAGCACAAGGCGCAACTGAGAGGGCGTATCCTGCGCGGTATCAGCATCCACAGCAAACTCACCCCGTAGCACGGGCACGCTCCCACTGATCAACAGCGTAGATGATCCGCGTGAGACAATCTCTACACGCGTGTCGCCGATGAGAACGCTTTCGCCGGGCTTGAGGGTGAGCTTGAGGGACATGGTTCTTACCGCAGGTAGTCGAGCAGGCTCAGATTGCTGACCTTTGCCATGGTGGCGAAGGACGCTTGCAACTGCATTTCATAGGATGTGAGGCGTACCGCCACCTGGGTGACGTCGACGTCGCGAACACCTGACAGATCCGCTTTGAACATTTCCTGGAAATCTTCTTCGCGGCGAACTGAGCGTTCGAGTGCTGCAGCATTGAGCGAGAGAGTGCCCTGCACGCCCGCTGCGTTGTTGATCGCTCCCATGATCAGGTTCAGCGAGTCATCAACGGTGGTCGCGCCAAAAACGCCGTTTGTATCGGCGATAATGGACAGCGCGCGGAAGGCCTTTTCAAAAGCTGGATCGCTCGCCGCAACGCCATAACTTACCGACTGTTCTGCCGAGACCTGAGCCGACGCCAAGGCGTCGTTGCCCATGTAGTAGTCGGTATAGGGCTGGGTAGGATCTGCAAGAGTGTAGTTGGCCAAATCGACCGGAAGAGTGGTCGTTGCGCTACCGCCGAAGAGATAGCGGCCCTCGTACTGGGAATTGAGCAGAGCACCCAATTCGGTCATCGTGAAGGATGCATTGTTGGCGAGAGATGCCCGCGTCTCGGCATCGGAATTGACGCTCTTGATGCCGGCCAACGCCACACGGAAATTGCTCAGCAGTTCGTTGACGGTGTCCATGATGCCGTACATGACGGCAACACGGCTCGACGCTTCCTGGGCTGATGCTGTGTAGGTCTGCGAGCGGGCCAGAGAGATTTCGAGATCAATCAGGACCTTGCCGCTGGCGCCATATTCACCAAGCGCGTTGGACTTAATGCCACTCGCTTGCTGCATCTGCATTTCCGCCATGCGGGACTGGGTTTGTAGGGATGCTGAGAGCATCCGGTCATTTAGAGCGAACGTCGCTACGCGCATTGCCATGCGAAGTGCCTCCCTTACTTCACAACGCCCAGAAGGGCATCGAACATGTCATTGAGGACCTGCAGCAGTTGGGCTGCAGTGGTGTATTGCTGCTCAAGCTCAGAAACGCGGGCGATTTCTTCATCAACGTTTACGCCGCTTTGTGCGGAAATGGCGGTGGTGAGGGTCTCGTAGGTGTTCTGCTTGCTGTCGAGCGTGTTGCCAGCTGTGCTCGCGCTGATGGCTGAGCGCGAGGCGATCAGGCCAGCGTATGAGGCAAAGCTTGACGAGGCTGCGGCGAGGCCACCAGCGGCGGGGAAATCATGCTTATCGGTGACGCTCTTTTGGAGGGTCTTAGCGAGGGCAGGCGAGACGCCAGCGGCGCCGGCGCCGACGACGAGCGGATCGTCCGTGCTGAGTGAGGCTGTCGACAGCCCGGTCGGCGCAGCACGGATGTCAGCGCGAACGGCGACGTTGCGGCCATCGGTTCCAACGATCAGATCGTTAAACCCGAAAGCGGCGGAAACGCCCTTGCCACCAATGTCGCTCGAAATATCGGCGAAGGAGATGCCATTGCCAGCAGTCGAGCTGATGGAGAATTTGCCGCTCGCGTCAATGCTGGCATCAAGTCCTGGTACGGCATCGATCGCTGCTGCGAAATCGTCGAACGTTGCATAGTTCGCAAGGTCGAAGTCGCTGTAGGCGACCAGCGTGCCGTCAGGATTGATCTCGGCGACGCGGAAAGTGCCGTTACCGTTGAGCGCGTCGGTGCCAACAACTTGGGCGTTGCTGGTGACGCTGGACGGGGCAGGCAGGCTGGTGCCCTGATTGTAGGCCGCGTTGACGCTTTCGATCAGCGACTGCGCGAAGGTATCAATCTCGGCCTGGGTCGCGGGCAGGTTGACGTCGCGCTGATAGAGCTGCGCGCCAATCTTGCCAGAGGTGATCGCGCTGGTGACGTTCTTGCCGTCCAACATGATCGGGCTGAAGACCGTTTCGGTCGTGACGAAAGCCGAGCCGGTGTAGTTCAGCTTATGGACCGTGCCATCGAGAAGGGCTGCACCAGAGGCGGTGTAAATCTTCATGGTGTTGTCTGGGCCGACATAGGCCGAAACGTTCATTTCAGCGGCAATGTCTTGAAGCGCTACGGCGCGGCGATCTTCGAGATCTGCCGTCATGTCGCCACGGGCTGCAGCTTGCTTAATGTCTTTGTTCAGCGCGTGGATGGCTTCGAGGCGCTGATTGACCGTGGTAACGCCGTCGGCAATGCCTTCGTCCGCGCTGGCGCGCAGGCTCTGGGTGCCGGTGGAGATGGCGCGCAGATTGCTGACCAGAGTGTCGAGCGTGTCGACAAGCTGAACCTGCAAGGTCTGGCTTTCCGGGGTGCCAGAGAGCTGAGCCAGCGCGGTTTCAAAAGCCGATACGTGGTTAGCGAGCGTGTTGCTCGAGCCATCGCTAGAGATGGTGCCAAACAGGGCCTGAACGCGATCGGCGAACTGCTTCAGAGCGGATGCTGAAGCGAGTTCGCTGGTTGCTGCATTGAGGCTTTTGAGCAGATATTTATCGGCTGAGCCACTGACTGAGGCGACTTCAACACCGGCTCCCAAACCGCCTGTGGCGGTCATCAATTGGGTGCCGGTTTTTCGCGTGTACCCAGCGGTATCTGCGTTGGCGATATTTGACGCCGCAATCTGCATATTCACCTGGGACGAGGCGAGTGCGCTGGTTGCGGTATTACGGATTGCAGCAAACGACATTGCGCGAGACCTTATACCAATAGGCTTGATGGGGCGTCGGAGATGCGGGCCCGTCGGCCGGTTGCATCATAGGCGCCTTCGGAAGTTGCTTGTTCGCGGATGGCGCTCATGATCGCCTCAACGCGGGTGCGGGTGGTTTCAATGCCCGCCTTCAGCCGCTCCATGTTCTCTTTGACGACCGCGTCAAGAGCTTCGGAGCTGGCGGTGACCTGCTCGCGGACGTCTGGTGATGCCAAGCCGAGATTGATCTGACCACTGCGGACCTGACTAACCCATGTTTCCAACTCGGCGCTGAGTTCGGCCTTGCGCTCGTGGGTTCGCTCTGCAGCGAAAGCCAGAGACGTGCGCAGTCCGGCCTCAAGGGCGCGGTTTTCACGGTCCAGCAATGCCGTCAGTTCGGTCATCAGAGTGATCAGGAAGCCAAATTGAGTGTCGAGTTCGGTCTGTTCACTGGTCATTTCGGTTCGTTCCAAGTCCGGCTGAAGAGCGGTACGCCGCATTGGCTAGAAGGCCACTGGCGGAGCCCTGGAGTTGCTCACCGATTTCATCGCGCATGTGCGAGAGGTCTTCGATGAGGGTCTGTACTGAGGCGAGAAGCGCGATTAGGCGCGCTTCGCGTTCGGCAGGGGGCGGTTCCTTACCCGCGCCGAACTCTTGTTCGATTTGGGCTTTCAGAACGGCAAGACGCGCAAAATGCGCGTCTTCCTTTTGTTCTGAAGAACTCATCTAACGGCGGAGATGAGCGTGTCGAACATCGAGTTCGCCGCCGACATCACCTGGGCGGCTCCCGAGTAGGCTTGCTGCGCAGCCATCATCTTGGAGAACTCAGAGTTGGTATCGGTTGTCGATACTTCGAGACGGCTGCCAGAGATGGTCCCGGCGCCGCCTTCACCTGCGGTGCGCAGAGCTGCATTGCCCGAGGTTGTTGTTGCGTAATAAACGCCACCGTCGGAAACGGTCAGGCCGTTTGCGTTCGAGAAGGTTGCCAGTGGAACCTTGTAAATCGCGCGGGACAGACCGTTATCGTAAAGCGCCTTTACGATACCAGCGTCGGTTACTTCGATGCCGCTCAGAGCGCCCAGGCCTACACCATCGTGCGAGCTTTTCACTTCAACCGCTGGGGTTGTCGCGCCGCTCGAATACTGGCTCAGGCCAGACGACGTGCCCGGCGAGCCGAGGTTCAGCGAAATGGTCGAGTCCGCAGCGCCAGTGGCCCAACCAGTGACGAGCAGTTCTGGTGGGTTCGGGTTGGTGCTGGCCAGTGTGCCGTCAGCGTTGAAGTTGATGGTAATAGCCGGGCTGGCTACGGTACCTGTTGCGGCGCCGCCGCCTGCCATGGTTGGGTCAGCAAACTGTGCCGTCCATTCACGTGGGCCAACCTTGGTCCAGGTGACGTCGATCGAGCCGGCAGTGCCCAAGCTGTCGTAGATTTCGAGCGCGGAGGTGAAGGTCGAACCGTCAGCTGCTTCAGCTGGGAGGTTGGCCATCAGCGTCATGTTCGACGTTGGCAAAGCAATGGTTGCAATGGCGTCGGTGTCGATCGAGCTGAGGGCGTCAGCGCTTTCGCTGCCGGTGACGACGCCAGAAGCGTCGGTTGCCCAGCCCATCAGATACTGGCCATTGTTGACGAGGAAACCTTCTTCGTCGACGCCGAATTCGCCGTTACGGGTGTAGCCAAGTTCCTTCGATTCCTGCCCGCCCGAGACGATGAAGAAACCGTTGCCGGTGATCGCCATGTTGGTGGAGCTGGACGAGTGGCTGAGCAGGCCCTGCGATAGGACGTTCTGACGGCTAGCGACCGATACGCCACCAGTGCCATTGCTGGCCTTCGACGTGCCGCCGGACAAGAGGCTGGCGAAGCTCGCGTCGATGGACTTGTAACCGTTGGTCGAGCTGTTGGCCAAGTTGGTCGAGATGATCGACAGGGCGGAGCTCTGCGAGTTCAAGGCGGTGACGGCTGCGCCCAGTGCTGCTGAAAGGCTCATTTAATAACTCAGACTTGAATATCGAGGGAGGTGGCGATGGTCTTCACGAGCTTGGTCAGCTCGGCCATGCTTTCGCGGGTCGCGGACTGTTCGTTGTAGCTGGCGTAGGAAACCATCTGGCTCAGCAACTGATTGGAGTCAGTCGGATCGAGCGGGTTCTGGTTTTGGAGCTGTTCGACCATGAGGCGCAGGAAGGCGTCGGTGTCGAGGCCACCCTTTCGCGCGGTAGACGTTGCTAAAGAGCTGGAGGTGCCCGCTGCGGATGAAAGCGCTGAAATGCTCATGGTGAACCCCAAGGCGTCGGTGGCGCTGGTGGGAGCAGCATGCCGTCGACAGATTTCAAAAAAGGACGCCATAGGGCGCTATTAGTGAAACGGGCGAGGTCAGGAATTCAGGCGCAGATTTTTTGCTGTCTGTAAGTTGTTTGGCGCTTTTGACTTGGAATTATAAAGTTGGTGCGCTGCAATTTTTGCAGGGAGAATAGAATAAAATCAGTAATGGGATTGTATAGGGTCGGCAATTTTTGCCGTAACAGCCAATGCGCAGCGTCAGGAGTTGCCGGGTGGTTGGTCTGTACTGCTGTAATGCAGGCGCTGCCAAACGCGATATAGCCAAACGGCTCCTGCAGTTCTTGGTAAACTACTCACCGGGGCAGGCGCGGCTGTTCAAGATCATGCACGGTGAATTCGTGCTTGGGCAGCGGAATGACTATGCGCGCCCATGTAAAATGGGCGGCAAAAAAATATCAAAAAAAGTTATTTTAGCGCGGATTGGTGTCGGACTGACGTGCCGCTAGCATGATCCGCTCGACGAGGTCCGCAGGAGCTCGGAGCTTGGGCTGTTCGGCAAAGAGGGCCCGGAGGCGACTGTCTTCGTCGAGCAGCGACTTGGCTGTGGGGTTGAGCGAGCTGAGGATAAAGGCAGATAATCGCAGATCGGATGGCCAATCTTCGAACCGGCTGCCGAACTGCGCGAGATGCGCCTCAAACTCTTCGACGTCCACGTCCCCTCCTGGTTGTGGCCGATTGCTTTGACAATCAAGACCACTGAGGGGATGTCTTTAGATGGCTGGCATGCCGGCCACTTCGGCCCAGGCATTACGCAGTTCTTTGAGACCTTCAATGATCTTGTCATACCGTTCAACTGCATCAGGTTTCCCGAATGCTGTGTTCATTGCGATCATGTTCGCAATATAGGTATGCTTTAGAGTTTCAGCCATATCTGCGCCTTTTTCAGTGCGCAAGTTGGCTGCGAGTCCGCGCAAGATGAGGGAAGCACGTGATATATTATTATACGCGTCTTCCATCCGCTTATTCTGATGGTCTAGTTGCGTACGTCGAATGCGGCGCAAGACTTCATCAAAAAGCTTGACCACTGCGACCATCGGATGAACTTGGGTCGCCGCTTGGCGATAGGCGTTAACCGCCATGGCTTGCTGCATCATGACTTGGCGTTCCAGGTGTCGAGCAGGGTGCTCAGATAGTCCTTCATGGAGTCAGCCTGGGCAATGGCTGCTTGGTATCGGGCATAGCGCATCGATATGGTGGTGCGATAGGCTTCTGCCTGCGACCGAATGTTATCGCTCCGCTTGGTCATCTCGGTGCTCTGAGATGATAAGTTGTTGATCAGCAATGTCAAAGAGCCGGAGCCACTGGTGGCGCCATTGGCCGCATTGAAGAGCTTTTCTGCGATGCCAGTCTTGAAGGAGAGGTCAACGGCAGCTGGAGAGTTGCCGGTGTAAACCAGAGAGATGCCTTCGTACGCCGTGCCAGCGGCACCAACGAGGCGCGAGCCGGAAACTGTGAACAGACCAGCTTGGCCGTTCACGGTCGCGCCGGTTAGAACGCCATTGACGTCGGTTTCGATGTCGAGCGTAAAATCCGGTGGTAGGCTGGAGCCGCGCGCCAACAGCTGGATGTTGGTATTCGACGTTGTCATGCCGAAGCTAAGCAAGTTCTGAACTGCCGATAAATTGGTCAGTAGAATATTATCAAGCTTGTCTTCTTCGATGACGAGTTTGTTCTGATTGTCGTAAGTCAGGCCGAGTAGGCTCATTGATTCTGAGCCAATGGCCGTTGCCAATGCGTCGCCGATAGAAGCGTTAACGCTGCGCATTGTGCCATCGCCAAACAGCGGTGGATCGTAGGTGCGGCTGGGCAATGTCTGCTGCTTTACAGCGAAGTCGCGGTAGGCGTTATAGGCCTCGACCAGCTGGAGAATGGCGGTTTTGACATTGTTGACGTTGGCGTCGACTTCCAGAGTGATCGAGGTGCCGGGCGGTGTGGCCTGATAGAGGTAGAGGGTCGTGCCGGTGATGATGTCGCTAATCTCATTGGACGAGCGGGTAACTTCCAGATCATCGACGCGGACGATCGCCTGCTGGGCGTCCTGAAGTACAGTTGCGAAATCACCTGCCGGATTGGTCAGGCCGAGTGCACCAAGCGCGTCATCGCCCGAGAGGACTTCAGAGGTGATCGACTTGCCTGTTTCGGTCGCCGTCAGGATCAAGCGGAAGTCGTTTGGAGTGACTTGGACGATGCTCGCCTGAACGCCCGATGAGGCCTTGGTCTTGTTGATGGCCTCGGAAATTTCCATTAGCGACATGTCAGCTGTAATGGAGAGGGTCGAGGGGGGGCCGCCTTCAACGCCAAGCGAAATGACGCTCGTGATGTTCAGGTCTGATGTTTTGGTAGCGACTGTGCCGCTGGAAATCTTGTGAGCGGTCGCGAGCTGCACGACTTCGAGCTTATAGGTGCCCTGATCGGCTGCTGGATCTACCGTTGCAGAGAAAACTGAAGCTGCATTGACGTTGCCATTAGCGGTCAAATAGGCGCTACGCGATAGGAAGGCGTCTGTGCTTCTTGCGGTGCTGCCAGATGGCGCGCGCAGAGCGTTGGCTGCGGTTTGAAGCGATGACAGTAGGTTTTTGGCGTCTTGATAGGCCGCCATCTTTAGGTCGTTCGCATCGATCTTGAGATCGATGGAAGTCGCTTTCGCCAGTTTGGCGTTGACGGATTCTTCAATCAGTCCGGCCCAGTCGATATTGGTGCCGTCGCTCGGCTCTTTTACCGGCTTGGTCGTGGAGGTTTTCGGCGCCGCAACGACGGTCGTGGTCGCAGCGGGGGTTGCGGACGACGTGGTGCTAACAGTGCTCAAAATTCAACTCCATAGATAAAGAGTTCGGGCGCGCTGATGGTCAGCGCGCCCGATTAGACGATGATTAGTTCAGGAGCTTGAGAAGTTCCTGTGGCATCTGCGATGCCTGGGCAGCTGCTGCAACTGCAGCCTGGGTCTTGACCTTAGCCGAAGCGAGCTTTGCGGATTCAGCAGCGACGTCAACGTCTGCGATTGCCGAGTTAGCAGCCGAGAGGTTCTCAACCGAGGTTGCGATCGAAGCGCCGCGGAATGCGAAGCGGGATTCGAGAGCACCGATGTTTGCACGTGCGTTCGATACGGAGTCGATTGCGGTGTCGATCAGAGCGATTGCAGCGAGTGCGTTTGGCTGGGTGTCGACAGCTGCTGCGTTAACGCCGAGCGTCGTGGAGTCCAGCAGGTCGATCTTGAGCGAGATCATGTCGCCGGCGTCCGAGCCGACCATGATGTTGATGCCGGCCGCAAAGTCCTGCGAAGAGGTGCCGTCGAGCAGCGATTCACCGTTGTAACGGGTGCCGGTCGAGATGCCGTCGATTTCTTCGATCAGCTGAGTGAATTCAGCGTTGATGTAGGTACGTTCGCCGTCGGTTACGGTGCCCGAAGCCGACTGAGCGGCCAGTGCCTTCATACGCTGAAGAATGTCGGAGATGTTTGCAGCGCCGCCGTCAGCAGTCTGCAGGATCGAGATACCGTGGGAAGCGTTGGTCGCTGCCTGGGTCAGAGTGGTCACGTCGGACGAGATACGGGTCGAGATAGCAAGACCAGCAGCGTCGTCAGATGCCTGTGCGATACGGGTGCCGGAAGCGAGCTTGGCGAGCGATGCGCTCTGCTCAGCCGAGTTTGCGTTCAGGTGACGGACAGCCGAGTTTGCAGCAATGTTCGTGGAAATAACAGGCATGGACCTACTCCTAAGTAATGATGTCTGCGGCCCTTCATTCTGGGGCCGCTGTCGCAGCATCGCCGCGTCTGACAGTAGAACGGTGGGAGTGACGCAAGTCGGGCGGAGAAAATTCAGCCGATGTGAGGCTTATGGTTAACCCTTGGTAAAAGAGTCCAGAATGTCGACTTCGTCATTTCGCAAATTATGCCGCAAATGCTGGCGTCCGCGCTTCAAAAGGGATTCCACAGCCGAGACGGTCGTGTTCAAAATTTCTGCAATTTCGGGGTTAGATAAATTATCGTGGTAGGCCAAAATCACGGCAATGCGCTGATGGTCGGGCAGGCGGCTCATCGCTTTTTCGAGCAAAAGACCTACTTCACCCTGGTGGATGGTGGTGACGGCATCCGGGCGATCATCCTGAACATCAGGCGCAGTTTCGATGTCTTCGGTGCGTGGGCGACGACGCAGGTCAAGGCAGCGATTGGTGACGACGCGATAAAGCCAGGTTGAAAAACGCGCGCGACCTTCCTGCCACGTGCCGCGAGTGGTCCAAACCTTCAGCAGCACATCCTGTACGACATCATCAGCGTCAGCTTCGTTGTTGAGGATGCGCAAGGCAAGGGCGAAGGCGCGATCGACATGGCGTTCAACCAGCGCGCGGAAAGCAGCCTCGTCGTGTTCGGCAATGCGTCTTAAGAGGAGGTCGTCTTCGTCCATGGGGCGTTCTGTTGGCACTGGCGCCTGCACAACACGGGGCGAAAACTGATCGTTTCGCACTGGTCCTGTGATGCTGTCGCCGAATTTCTCGGCAGCCATTTCAACCATCATGTCCGCTTCCTGCGTTTCTCCCTCGCAATGAGGGGTCAACAGTTACACGGCTGTCCGGCAGTTTTCAGGCGCTGATATTTTATAAAAATATATATTTTTCAATGAGTTAGTAGGTAATATGTGCTCGCTTGCTAGGAAAAATGTGCCGCTTGGGCTCATGGTTAATTGAATTCGTTAGGAAATACAAAGCCTAGTGTGCGCAAGTTTTGCCTACTGCGACACAGAAGATTTTTTGGGAACGGAAGCGCTTTGCGGCAGGTTAGAGCTTTTGCTCGACCTTATCGAACTCTTCGAACATCATGCAGCGGTTCCGACCTGCCGATTTGGCGGCGTAAAGAGCGCTGTCGGCTTGCTTGAGCCACGAGACGATGTCCACGCTGTCGACCGTCAGCAGCGAGATGCCGACACTGGCGCCGATTTCGATCAGCTGCCCTGAGAGATTGTAGGGCCGGGAGAGCGTTTTGACGATGCGCATGCCCACGAGAAGGGCAACGCTGGGGTCCTGAATGTCATGCAGGACAAGGGCAAACTCATCCCCGCCCATGCGGGCAGCAATGTCCCCGGGCCGCGTTAGGCCTTGGAGGCGCTCGGCGACATGGCGCAGGATTTCGTCGCCAACGGCGTGTCCATAGCGATCATTGGCCTGTTTGAACCGATCAAGGTCGATATAGAGGAGCGCGCTTTGGCGCTGGTGCTCCAAGCCTTCCCAGGCTTGTTCTAAGTGCTCATCCAATTGACTGCGATTGGCAAGGCCGGTGAGGCTGTCGTGATAGGCGAGATGGCTGATGCGCAAATGTTGGCGCTTCTGCTCATCGATATTCTCGAATGTGCCAATCCATTCGATGACGTCGCCCAGGTCATTGAGAATGGGAGCGCCCCTGCATTTAATCCACGCAGTGTCATCTACGCCCACCCTGATGCGGAACTCCAAGACCAAGGGTTCTGGAGACCGACGTTTTTGCTCCCAGACGTCGGCTGTGTAGGGGCTGTCTTCGGGGTGAACGAGATTTGACCAGCTTGGATCGTGCTGCCACGGCTCATTGCTGAGCTCTTCCCAGCCTTCCAGTTCAAGCCTCTTGCCTTCAACGTCGGTGCGCCACGTAGCGAGCGCGCCAACTTTGACCAAGGCGCGCTACCGTTGATTGCTGATGGAGAGCTCACGTGCGCGTTCGAGCAGCACTTGTTGGGCGCGCGTCTGCGCCGTCTGAGTTCGGCCAACTCAATGACTGGAGTTGGGGCCAAGTCCTCAGCCAAAGGTTCATCGCGCAAAATACTGCGGGAGCGCTGCACAAGACCTGTCACCGGGGTAACGATGAGCGAGGCCATCCAACTCGAGAGGGCAATCGTTGCGAAGACGGTGATAATTGCGCCAATGGCCAGCACGGCCATCGGTTCTTGCCAACGTGCTTGGAAGACCGCTTTGGGTAGCCCGATTACGACCGCCCAGCCGTCTGTGTTTCTCACCTTCGAGAAGCCGAAGGTGATTGTGTCGCCTTCTAACGTTTCAGCGTCAAAAAGGCCGGTATCGGCGCCGACAGCAAGCAGCGCACTCCATGTTGGCACCGGACGGCCCAGAAACCGCTCTTGCTGGGCCGAGCGAGCAACAATTCGACCATTGCCGTCGACAAGCGCGATCAGCAGGTCTGAATTGGCACTGGCTGAGAGATCAATGTTGCGCGTCAACGCCTTGGCGTCGGCGTGTAGATTTATCTGGCTGTCGCCGTTGGCCAGAGGGATGGTGAGGGGGACGCGGCCGCTCACCCCTTCTTCAATGTCGTAGAGATTGCCCAGCCGCCAGGTTTGCGGCGCGCTCTCGGCGAGGCTCTGACTGGGCTGCCGGGTGATGTCGATATTGCCGCCAAAGTGACGGGCGAGCGGAATGAGTTGATCCTGATCTGCTGTTAGGGAGCTGATCATTGAAGCGTGCGCCGCCACCGCACTCTCGACAAGCCCGGCAATCAGCGCAGCGTTGTCGAGGAAGCGCTGTTCCGCCGTCTCACGGTCGGCGTCTGAAACGCGCATTAGGGTTAACGAGAGCATCACTACCGGAGGCAGCATGGCGATAAAAATCACCAGAGCGATAAATGATCGAAGCGGTAATCCGCGTCGAGATTTAGGCTTATTGGCTGCTTTGGTGGAGCTCAATCATATCCTCTAAAGTATTGTATTGAAGTCTATTGGGCGTCTTGGATTGTGGCGTCATTGTTATTTCAATGTGTTTAACGATATCGGTGTGGTTGTGCCATTCGAATTATCGCGGAAACGTGATTTGTGATCGGAATGGGATGAACTCCGAGCGTTGCATTCAGTGCCATTGGGCGCATAGAATTTGAGTGCGAGGGTGCTTGAAGATGTTCAGTTACGGCGTTATTAGCCAAGCAACGCAGTCAGAAATGATTGCTGTGCCTGACGGAGTATAGCGCAGCCTGGTAGCGCACCTGCTTCGGGAGCAGGGGGTCGAGTGTTCGAATCACTCTACTCCGACCAATTGTGCCCGGTCTCTTTTGAGGCCGGGTTTTTTGTTGCTAGACGTGTTGTGACCCCGCAGAAATCGAGCAGCGCCGGTTCCTGCTGACCGCCTATAATTGAGCCCATAGAATGACTACACACCTTCGTGCCTCGATCGATGTTTTCCCTATCGCCGGCAAGTTCACTATCTCTCGGGGGAGCCGTACCGAACAGGCCGTGGTCAGCGTTGAGATCGAGCGCGACGGCGTCATTGGGCGGGGCGAATGCGTGCCCTATCCGCGATATGGTGAAACGCCTGCGGAAACGGTCGCAACGGTTGAAACTATGGCCAGTTTGATCGCTGGCGGGCTGGATCGTCAGGGATTGCTCAAGGCACTGAAGCCGAGCGCCGCGCGCAATGGCCTGGATTGTGCGCTGTGGGATTTAGAAGCGCGGGAGCGGGGGCTAAGAGTTGCAGATATGTGTGGGCTGAAGTTGCCATCGCATGTCACGACAGCGTTCACCATTAGCCTTGATCGGCCCGAGATTATGGCCGAGGCGGCATGCAAGGCTGCGCATATGCCTCTTTTGAAATTGAAGCTTGGTGCTGAAGGCGATGCGGAGCGGCTTAAAGCGGTACGGGCGGCTGTGCCCAATGCACGGCTTTTGGTGGATGCTAATGAGGGCTGGACCGCGGACATGCTAGAGCCGATGTTGGCGCTCTCGGCGCAATTGGGGGTGGAGCTGGTCGAGCAGCCCCTGCCGGCATCGGATGATTGGCGTTTGGCCGAAATTGATCATCCGGTTTTGATCTGCGCTGATGAAAGCGCACATGCGCTCGCCGGGATCGACGAGTTGGTAACGCGGTACGATGCGATCAACATCAAGCTCGATAAGACTGGTGGACTGACGGAGGCTTTGGCGGTCGTGGAACGCGCTCAATACCTTAATATGTCGATCATGGTTGGTTGCATGGTGAGCAGTTCGCTGTCTATGGCCCCTGCTGCGCTGTTGGCGGCATCGGCGCGCTGGGTGGATCTGGATGGTCCACTTTTGCTGGCGCAAGATCGTCCCGGTGGTCTTATCTATCGTGATGGGGTCATCGACATGGCGGCAATGACGCTTTGGGGGCAGTGATCAGCGCGGGTGGGTAACGTCGCGCGTGCGTTGTAGGGCGTCGATGGTTTCATCATAGCGCTGACGCGCGACGCCCATAAACAGGCAGTCGACAATGAGCAGTTGCGCAATGCGGCTCACCATAGCGCCCGCGCGGAGGTGACTTTCGCGGGCGCTGGTCGTGAGGCGATCCTGCGCGGCGCGGGCGATAGAGGAATCTGGACTGCCGGTGATGGCCAGTGTGTGCAGGTGAGCGTCGCGGGCCAGTTCTACGAACCGCACCGTGTCGGCTGTTTCGCCCGAGTGCGAGAAGCCGATGGCCACTGTGCCCTTTGGTGCGAGCAGAACTGAAGACCATGCCTCATGGGTATCGGTGAGAAGAAACGCGCTGCGGCCGATGCGGAAAAGCTTGTGATGGAGATCTCGTGCCACAAATTGGCTCGCGCCAATTCCAAACAGTAGAATGCGGGGCGCTTGGTCAATGAGCGCTACAACGCGATCCAGCACTTCATAATCGAGCCCGCTCACAGTCTCATCAATGGCGAGCATTTCGAGCGATGCGATCTTTGAGGCGATCTCTTGGAGGGTGTCGGACTTGGCGATTTCAGCGCCGAGCGTTTGGGCGGAGCCAAATTGAGCGGCTTCGCGGCCCAGTTCGGTCGCGAGCGTCATGCGCAATTGGGCATAACCCGAAAGACCGAGGATGCGGCAGAATCGCACCACGGAAGCCACTGATGTGTCGCAACAACTGGCCAATTCGGAAATCGTCTTTTCCATGACCAAGGTTGGGTTTGCGAGCACCGTCGAGGCCACACGCTGTGTTGCTGGGGTAAATTTACTGGTCGAAGCTTCAATCGTCGACTGTATGCCCAAAGCTGTTCCTCACATCCTCCTCTGCGAAACCGGTCTTAGCCAATTTGTTCGCAGATTTGACTCTTGTGTGTAACAAAAGTTCAAACGAGACAAGACATCTGAAAATTATTGACAGAGAAGGGTGTGGGTTCATACGCTAGCTGGAATTGCCCCAGACAGGTTTAATCCTGCCGGGCGTTCGCTTTGGCTCCTAAAAGAGCAAGGGCGTCGATACCAATCCAGCCGAACTCAGTGTTCAGGCTGGTCCTATGGAGGGAAGTATGAACTGGATGACATCCCGTAAGCTCATCGCTGGGCTTGCCGTGGCAACGGCTCTGTCGACCGCAGCTTTTGCGCTGCCGGCACAGGCCGCAACTTTGAATATGGCTTGGTCGCAGGACGCCACTGGCCTTGATCCACACAAGCAGACTGCGTTTTCTTCGCTCCGCCTGCTTGAGCTGATCTATGAGCCTCTGGTTCGTCTGGACGCAGATCTGAACGTTGTTCCTGCGATCGCTGCGTCTTGGGAATTTGCGCCAGACGCAAAGACATTGACCTTCAAGCTCGATCCAAAGGCCAAGTTCACCAACGGTGCGGCTGTTACCCCAGCTGACGTCAAGGCTTCGTTTGATCGTCTTATGGACGAAGCAACCGGTGCCGCTGCGCGCGCGAACTTCCTGACCATCGCGAGCATCGACACCCCAGATGCTGAGACCGTTGTTTTCAACCTCTCGACCCCAGACGTGCCGCTGCTGGTTGCTATGGCAACCGTGAACGCGGCGATCGTTCCTGCTAGCGAAATTGAAGCTGGCAACGTCGGCAACACTGCTGTTGGCTCGGGTCCGTTCATTCTTGAATCCTGGGAGCCAAACTCCAAGGAAGTTCTCAAGACCAACACCGAATGGGCTGGTGGCGCAATCGCCATCGAAGGCATCAACATCTCGGTTCTGCCAGACGAAACCGCGATCCTGGCTTCGCTCCGCGCTGGCCAGACCGACTTTGCTCTGCTCAACGACCCGCTGGTTGCAACCCTCGTCCCGAACGAGCAGAACCTGACGCTCAACCGCGTTACCGGTCTTGCTTACAACGTGCTGCAGCTGAACCCATCCCGTGCGCCGATGGACAATCTGCTCGTGCGTCAGGCTATGAGCTGCGCGATCAACCGTCAGGAAATCGTTGACGCAGCGCTTGCTGGTGAAGGTGCTGTCACCGGTCCTCTGACCATGCCAGCATTTGCTCAGGAGCCATCGACCCTGCTTTGCTACAACCAGGACATCGCAACTGCGAAGTCGCTGATGGAGCAGTCTGGCGTTGAGCCATTCTCCGTCAAGGTGATTGCAGCGACTGGCGAGCCGCCAACCGCAGCGTCGCAGGCTCAGGTTCTGCAGGCACAGCTGGCAGAAATCGGCGTAACGCTCGAAATCGAAATGATGGAACTCAACGTCTATGTCGACACCTGGCTCAAGGGTGATTTCGATATGGCAGTTGCGCAGAACGGCGGCCGTCCGGATCCATATCCGATGTACAACCGCTACTTCACCAATGAAGGCAACCTGCAGAAGGTTTCCAACTTCCTCGACGAAAAGTCGGACACTCTGCTCAAGCAGGGTCAGTGGGAAACCGATCCGGCTGCCCGCAAGGAAGTCTTCCAGGAATGGGAACGCCACATGGCCGAACAGGCTCCATGGCTGTGGCTCTCGACCGGTTATAGCTACACCGCTTCGCAGAAGAACGTTGTTGGCTTTGAATCGTCGCCAACAGGCACTCTGTTTGGTCTGACCACGGTCTCCATTCAGTAATTAATGCAATCTGAGGCTGGTCATTTCGGCCAGCCTCGTCCGCAGGACGGGTTTTATGAATTACGTGGTACAGCGGCTCATCACATTTCCGCTGATCCTTTTGGGGGTTTCGATCCTCGTATTCGTGGCAATCCGGATGGTTCCGGGTGACGCGATCACCGCCATGCTTGGCACTGAAGCAGGGCTGCTTACGCCCGACCAGCGTGCCGCATTGGCTAATTATTTCGGCATAGATCAACCGGTTTGGTCGCAGTATCTGCGCTGGATTGGTGGCGTGTTCCAGGGCGACCTGGGCATTTCAACGATTTATGGCAAGCCCGTCATGACCGTCATTCTCGAGCGTTTCCCGCTCACCTTGCAGCTGGCGCTGATGAGCATGGTTATTGCCATGTCTATCGGTATTCCGCTCGGTGTTCTGGCAGCGACTCGCAATGAGCGTCCAAGCGATCTTGGTATTCGTATGCTGGCCATGCTGGGGCAATCGACCCCAAGCTTCGTCGTCGGCGTGCTGATCATTTTTGTGCTGTCAGTATTCTTCGGCTTTGTGCCTGCAATGGGGACCTTTACCCCGCTGTTGCAGGACCCATTGGCGAGCATTGGTCAGCTTATTTTCCCGGCAATCACGCTTGGTTTTGCCTTTGCTGCGTCTGTGACGCGCATTGCGCGCTCGTCCATGCTGGATGTGTTGAGTGACGACTACATCCGTACGGCGCGCTCCAAGGGCGCTTCGCCGCGCAGCGTTGTTTGGCGTCATGCACTGCCGAATGCGCTGATCCCGGTTGTGACCCTTGCGGGTGTCGAGTTCGGCTATTTGTTGGGCGGTGCCGTTATCGTTGAGCAGATTTTTGCACTGCCCGGCGTTGGTCGTTTGACGCTCGATGCGATCACACAGCGCGACTATGCGCTGGTGCAGGGCTCGGTGCTGTTTATCGCCTTCAACTTCCTCGTGGTTAACCTGCTGGTCGATCTCGCCTATGTGGCGCTCGATCCGCGTATTCGTATCGGAAACCGCTGATGCGCAAAGTTCTTGGCGCTCTTGCTCGGCATCCGTCAGGTCGGATCGGGCTGGTTATCATTTCCGTCTATCTCATCGTCGCCATTTTGGGCGCGTTGAGTTTGACGCCGCACAACCCACTCAAGCTTTTTGCTATCGACCGCCTCAAGGGGCCGAGCGCCACCTATTGGTTCGGAACGGATCTGCTTGGTCGTGACACGTTGAGCCGTCTGATGGTTGGCATTCGTCAGTCGCTGATCATTGCCTTTGCGGCGGTGGCCATTGCGACGGTCGTCGGCACCATTATTGGCCTGTTGTCGGCTTGGTGGGGCGGATTGTGGGATGGCTTGTTCATGCGCATCATGGACATCCTGCTCGCCTTCCCAGCGATCCTGCTTGCCCTGCTCATCATTGCCATTGTTGGTCCGGGCACATTCACTTCGGTGTTCGCGATTGCGCTGGTTTACATCCCCATCTTTGCTCGCGTTGTGCGTGGCCCGGCGCTGTCGCTCAAAAACCGCGACTTCGTCGATGCAGCGCGCACTTTTGGTTCGTCGCAGCCCTATATTTTGAGCCGCCACTTGCTGCTCAATCTTGTGGCTCCGCTCGCCGTGCAGGTGACTTTGGCTCTGGCGTGGGCATTGCTCACTGAAGCGGGTCTCTCGTTCCTTGGCCTTGGTACACAGCCTCCGACCCCGTCTCTCGGGGTGATGCTGGCCGAAAGCAAGAATTTGATGCAGCAGGCGCCGTGGCTGATGATCTTCCCAGCCTTGACCATCATGCTCGGCATTTTGGGCTTTAACCTCACCGGCGATGCGCTGCGTGACATTCTTGATCCGCGTACTCAGAGGAGGGCAGCATGACCACCCCACTGCTTTCCGTAACAGATCTGAAGGTCGGCTTTGGCCGCGATCCGCAGGCTAATGAAGTCGTGCATGGCGTAAGCTTTGACCTTCTGCCAGGACAAACGCTCGCCATCGTTGGCGAGAGTGGCTCAGGCAAGTCGGTGACAGCGTTGTCGATCAACCGCCTCGTCGATTTTGGCGGTGGCAAGGTGATCAGTGGGTCGATCAAACTGCAGCGCCAAGACGGCACTGTGGTCGATGTCGCCTCGGCTGATGAAGTGACCATGCGCTCGCTGCGCGGTCGCGACGTTGGCATGATCTTCCAAGAGCCGATGACCTCGCTTAATCCGGTCCACACGATTGGCGATCAGATCGAAGAAGCGTTTCGTCTGAGCCACGGGCTCAAAGGCGAAGCGGCCAAAAAGGCGATGCTCGAGGTTTTGGCGCGCGTTCGTATTCCGGATGCGGCAACGCGCTCGGCATATTTCCCGCATCAGCTCTCGGGCGGTATGCGCCAGCGCGTGATGATTGCCATGGCCTTGGCCGCGAGCCCGCGCCTCCTCATCGCTGACGAGCCGACCACGGCACTCGACGTTACCGTGCAAGCCCAGATCATGGCGCTCCTCTCTGAGCTTAAGGCAGAGACGGGGATGTCGATGATTTTCATCACCCATGATATCGGCCTTGTTGCCGGTATCGCTGATCGCATCATGGTCATGCAAAATGGCGTGTGTGTGGAGCAGGGCGCTGCCGATGAAGTGCTCGACAACCCCCAGCATGAGTACACCAAGCATCTGCTCAATGCCGTGCCACACTTCACCTCGGGCCGCTCGGTCCGCACCGATAGCCCACGTGCCGAAGGCATGGAGCCAATCGTCAAGGTGTCTGATCTGGCCGTACGGTTCCCAATGAAGAAAAAGTTCTTCAAGTTGACAGGCGCGATCCATGCCGTTGATGGGGTGAGCTTTGATTTGATGCCGGGCGAAACGCTCGGGATCGTCGGCGAAAGCGGTTGCGGAAAGTCGACAACCGCGCGTGCTGTTCTCGGCCTCGTGCAAAAGCACCGTGGTGAGATCGACGCTAAAACCGGTCGCTCGCGTCGTCCTATCCAGATGGTGTTTCAGGACCCGTTTGCGTCGCTCAATCCGCGCTTGAACGTTGAGGCTTTGTTGGCCGAGCCAGCGATTGCCAATGGCGGCAAAATGGATGCAGCACTGCGCGAGCGTATGCTGTTTCTCTTAAAACGTGTTGGCTTGCCGGAAGACGCGCTCGTGCGTTTCCCGCATCAGTTCTCGGGTGGTCAGCGCCAGCGCCTGTGCATTGCGCGTGCGCTCATGCTCAACCCTGACGTCGTTGTTCTCGATGAAGCTGTGTCGGCGCTCGACGTTTCGGTTCAGGCCAAGGTGATTGAGCTTTTGGTTGAACTGCAAAAAGAGTTCAACCTCGCTTACCTCTTCATCTCGCATGATATGGCCGTAGTGGAACGCATCTCGCACCGCGTGGCGGTTATGTTCGCGGGGCAGGTGGTGGAAATTGGCGACGCCAAGTCGATCCTGGCCGATCCACAGCACAGCTATACCAAGCGCCTGATTTCCGCCGTTCCGGCGGTTGAGCGTCGTCGTCAGAGTTTTGCTGTCGACAATACGCAAGTGCCATCACTCGTGCGTCCGGTGGGTTATGAACCACCAGCGGCGCAGTGGCGTCAGGCCGGGGCGGATCATCAGGTGCGGTTGGAGGCTTAGGCCTATGGGTATTTTGGAGAGCAAGCTCGATCGGGCGTTCGCGCCGGTTGCGGCGGCGATTGAGGCCGGTAAAATCCCCGGTGGGATTTTGGGCCTTGTCGATCGCGACGGCAATCGTGTCACCCGCGTTATGGGGCAGGCTCAGACCGTTCCTGCGGCGCGGGCGATGACCGAGGACACTTGGTTCGATCTGGCCTCGCTCTCCAAAGTGCTTTTTACCACCGAGCGTATTCTGGCTTTGGCAGAAGCGGGGACGATCGACCTCGACAAGCCGATCACCTCCGTCCTGCCAGACTTCCGCCATTACAATCTCGACAATTGGGAGCGGAACGTTACCTTCCGTCAGTGCCTCGGGCATCAGACGCCGTTCCCAGCCGTCATTCCCTTCTACGCCTATGGGCGTGACCCGGACCTGCTGCGTACGCTTATTCTGCAATATGAGTATACGGCAGGACCTTCGGTCTATTCTGATATCAACTTCATCCTTCTCGGCTTTGTGCTGGAGCGGCTGAACAAGTGCTGGATCCGCGATCTTGATCCGGGCAAGGGGTTTGCTTGGGGCGCTGATCCGGACAATACTGCAGCGACCGAAGATTGCTATTGGCGTCATCGCGTTCTCGTTGGCGAAGTGCATGACGACAATTGCTCGGCGCTCAATGGTGCTGGTCACGCAGGGCTATTTGGCACGGTCTCTTCAGTCCTCGACTTCGCTGCGGAAAAACTGCAGTCTGCGGGCGAAAACGCACTGATCCGCACGCCGCTTTCGGGGCGTCGCACCCATGGCTGGGAGCGCCCCTATGAGGGCTGGTCTGGCGGGGAGCTCAGCTCTTCTTCCACCATCGGGCACACTGGATTTACCGGCACTGGCCTCTGGCTCGATTTCGAGCGCGGTCATGCCTGGACACTTCTTACCAATCGCGTTCACCCCACGCGCCATTTCGACAGCGGTATTATTCCGCTCCGTCGCGCTGTGGCTGACGCTATCAACGCAAACTAGGAGACGCACATGGAGCCGATTTGGGCTGTTGGCCTGATGACAGGCACGGTGCTGGACGGAAACATCGACGTTGCGCTGTTGCGCACCGATGGCGAGACGATCAGCGAATTTGGTGCATATACGCTCGCGCCCTATCCCGCAGACATCCGCGATATGCTGGAGCAGGCATTGGCGGAAGCCCGGGTTTGGAATTTTGAGGGCGAAGAGCCGGCCATTTTCGCCAAGGCTGAAGATGCGCTGACCCGTGCGCAATCTGCGGCTGTGGCCGACCTCGTCGCCCAAGCTGGTCTCAAACCGTCGGACATTGGCGTCGTGGGTTTCCATGGCCAGTCAGTATTGCACCGCGCGCCGGTTCCGGGTCGCATTGGTGCAACCCGTCAGCTGGGCAATGGCAAGCTGATGAACGAAATCCTCGGCATCCCTGTTGCCTATGACTTCCGCTCGGCGGACGTGCGTGCTGGCGGGCAGGGCGCGCCTTTGGCGGCTGTCTATCACCAAGCGTTGCTGCGCACGCTGGGCCATGTTGATGGCAAGACCGCTGTGCTCAACCTGGGCGGCGTTTCCAATGTCACCTATTGGGATGGTGCAGACACGCTCGTGGCTTTCGATACAGGTCCGGCCAATGCCCCGATCAACGACTTTGTAAAGTCGCTGGGCCTAGGCGAAATGGACCGCAATGGTGCGATGGCACTGCGCGGCACGGTTGACGAAGAGCGCCTCGCGCAACTCTTGACCCATAAATATCTCTCAGCGCCCTATCCAAAATCGCTCGACCGTTTCGACTTCCTCCACACCATGGCCGAAGGCCTTGGCGCGGATGATGGCGCGGCGACGTTGACGGCATTCACCACGGGGGCCGTTGGTAAGGCGCTCGACATTCTGCCCGGACGTCCAGACAAGCTGATCGTTTGCGGGGGCGGTCGTCATAACCCGGCAATCATGGCTATGCTCAATGTCCGTGCGGGCGTGGAAGCGGTGCCGGCAGAAGCTGTGGGTTGGCGCGGCGACGCCGTGGAAGCGGAATGCTTTGCCTTCCTCGCAGTACGTGTTCTGCGCAATATGCCGATTAGCTTCCCCACCACGACGGGTGCGCCGCATCCGATGACTGGTGGCATTCTGGTTCAGTAAAATGCTTGTATTCGACGTCACTGCCTCGCCCGCTGCTGAAGATCTCGACACCATCAGCAAGGGGCTTGCCTCTTTCAATCAGGCGATGGTGGGGCCGTCGGAAAAGCAAAATCTCGCCGTGGTCGTGCGCAACGACAGCGGCGAGATCGTTGGCGGGATTTCCGGCTACACGGCTTGGGGCTGGCTCTATACCCAGTGGCTGTGGATCGATGAAAGCACGCGCGGGCAATCGCTCGCTGGTCGCATGCTTGAGGCGGCTGAGGCCGAAGCGCGCCAGCGCGGTTGCCATTCGGCGCACATCGACACGTTCAGCGCGCACGCGCTGCATGTTTACAAAAAATCTGGTTACGAAGTTTTTGGCGAACTGCCCGATTTTCCTAAGGGTAACACGCGTAGCTTCCTCAAGAAGTCGCTTGTTGTAGGCCAGGACTAAGGTCTTGCACCGGTAGACGTTTTTGCACTTTATCGTCCATGCGTCGAAAGGCTATGTTCTCTTTTCGATGTAATTTGGGTTCATTCTCCTACTGGCCCAAAATGGGCGAATCTATTGAGGGGCGGTCATCGCTGGCCGCCCCTTCGACATGTGTAGGACCGTATGACCGTCGATAATTCCAGCCTGAAGGACGCAGCGCTTAATTTCCACGAGTATCCGACCCCGGGTAAACTCGCTATCGTCGCGACCAAGCCACTCGCGAACACGCGCGACCTCTCGCTCGCCTATTCGCCAGGCGTTGCTATTCCTTGTGAAGAAATTGCAGCGAACCCAGAGGCGGCTTACCGCTACACCTCCAAGGGCAATCTCGTTGCCGTGATTTCAAACGGCACTGCCGTTCTGGGCCTTGGCAATATTGGTGCGCTGGCGTCCAAGCCGGTGATGGAAGGCAAGGCCGTTCTGTTCAAGACCTTTGCTGGCATTGACTCTATTGACCTTGAAGTTGACGAGCAGGATCCGAAGAAGTTCATCGAGATCGTTGCGCCGCTCGCTCCAAGCTTTGGTGGTGTGAACCTTGAAGACATCAAGGCTCCAGAGTGCTTCGAAATCGAAGAAGCCTTGCGCGAGCGCATGAACATTCCAGTGTTCCATGACGATCAGCACGGTACTGCGATCATCGTGGCTGCTGCTGTCCTCAATGCGATGAAGCTGATCGGCAAGGATATTGGCTCGATCAAGATCTGCACATCGGGTGCAGGTGCTGCGGCTATCGCTTGCATGAACATGCTCATCGCTGTTGGCGCTAAGCGCGAGAACATCTGGCTGGCGGACAGCAAGGGTCTCGTCACGACCGCGCGTGTTGGCTCGGTTGATAGTTGGCGTGCAGCTTTCGCTCAGGATACCGACAAGACCCAGCTGAGCGAAGTTATGGATGGCGCAGACGTGTTTGTTGGTCTTTCCAAGGCTGGCGCGCTCAAGCCAGAGATGATGACCAATATGGCGGAAAATCCGCTGATCTTGGGTCTCTCCAACCCAATTCCGGAAATCATGCCAGAATTGGCAAAGGCCACGCGCCCAGACGCTATGGTTTGCACGGGTCGTTCGGACTATGCCAACCAGGTGAACAACGTTCTGTGCTTCCCATTCTTGTTCCGTGGCGCGCTCGATTGCGGCGCAACCACGATCAACGAAGCGATGAAGGCAGCTGCAGCGCAGGCAATTGCTGAGCTGGCGCAGGAAGCCGAACTTGACGGTTCTGCAAGCACCTTCGGTCGCGAGAAGCTGATCCCGAACCCGTTCGATCCGCGTTTGATTGAGCGAGTTTCGATCGCCGTGGCAAAGGCAGCGGAAGAGAGCGGCGTCGCGCGCCGTCCGATCTCTGATTTTGAGACCTATGCAGTGAACCTGCGCAAATTGCGCGGGCTCTAAGCCTTCTTGGAATAAAGACTAATAAAAAGGGCCCCGACCGAAAGTCGGGGCCCAATCACTTCTGCTGGGAGTGCGCCCTTTGGAAGTGACTTTGTTGCACTGTTAAGTCACAGCGCGTTTCCATTTGGAAAAAAACTAAAATATAGTTTTGTTACTGCCTATTGTTCTGTCATTTTTAAATAAAAGTCAAACGGCAGTGTTTGAGCTGCATCCTGCTCTGGTGCCATTGCATTAGAATGTCAGAGATGTTCGGCTTCTCGCTCTTGCGCATCATGTCATCGCTACTTGCCGTAGCCGTCCTTGCCTCACAGTGACCCTCTGATCTGCCGGCGCGGCAATGCCAAACGGCGCGGCACCCCGATAGCTCGCGCCTCAAAACCAGATAGGGTGCCATTCGGGTTCTGTTTGAGAGTGATTTCTGGCGGAAAGCAGCCGGGGTAGCTTTTAGGTGTTTTCGGAACTAAGTTCTATTTGATCCAAGCAAAAGCAGGATTGGAGGCATTTTTTTCTTCATTCTCGCCGTTACGGCAAGCCAAAACCTTCTCAAAGGCGACCACGTTGATAGAGTTTAAAACATCAAATGAACGGGAGGTTCCCAATGAAACGGACAGCCAAGCTAGTTGCCTACTCAGCCCTCGCCGCATCCCTGCTCGTGGGCTTTTCTATTACCGCTCAGGCACAGGATCGCACCCTGATCAACGTGTCTTACGATCCCACGCGGGAACTCTACCGCGCTTATAACGAAGCCTTCATCACGCACTGGAACGCTGAAAAGGGCGACACCGTCGCCATTCAGGTGACCCATGGCGGTTCTGGTTCGCAGGCTCGCACCGTCATCGACGGCCTCGAGGCTGATGTCGTCACACTGGCGCTCGAAAGCGACATCAACGCAATCTCAGACGCCAATCCCGATCTTATTCCAGCCGACTGGCGTCAGGCCTTGCCGCACAATAGTGCGCCATACACATCGACCATTGTCTTCCTCGTTCGCAAGGGGAACCCCAAAAGCATCCAAGATTGGGGTGACCTGATTGCTGATGGTGTCGAGGTGATCACGCCGAACCCGAAAACCTCCGGTGGCGCACGATGGAATTTCCTCGCCGCTTGGGCGTGGGCGCGCGAAGCCAATGGTGGCGATGAAGCTAAGGCGCAGGAGTTTGTCTCTGAACTCTTCCGCCATGTTCCTGTTCTCGACACAGGTGCACGGGGTTCGACCACCACTTTTGTGCAGCGTGGCATTGGCGACGTTCTGCTGGCTTGGGAAAACGAGGCTTACCTCGCCCTTGAAGAGCTTGGCCCTGATGCTTTCGATATCGTCACCCCGTCGCTTTCGATCCTCGCTGAACCGCCAGTTGCGGTTGTGAAGGGCAATGCCGACAAGAAGGGAACGACGGATTTGGCGCAGGCTTATCTCGAATATCTCTATTCGGATGAAGGCCAGACTATTGCAGCGCAGAACTACTATCGTCCTTCGGATTTCTCAAAGGTCCCGGCTGAAGACACAGCCCGCTTCGGTGAGTTGAACCTTGTGACGATCGAGGATTTCGGCGGCTGGCGTGAAGCGCAGCCGAAGTACTTCGGCGATGGTGGTGTGTTCGACCAGATCTATTCCGGTCCAACCCAGTAACGGAACAGCGCTCCTCGGCCCTGTAAGCCGGGGAGCCTCACCCAGGAGAAGGAACATGGTCTACTTCTTCGGTATCTTCGGCCCCGGAAAGCTCCAACGCGCTCCGGCAGCGGAAGCCAGATCCAAAGCAAACTTTTTCGGTGGGGTGCCAGACATTGCTCAGGGCGCTGTGCCCTTGAGCCGAGCAGAGCAAGATGCCTGCTATCTGGCCAGTAAAGCGCCTGAACCCGACTATCGCGACACCCCGGCCAATAGTCGTGAGCGCGCAGGTGAGCCATGACCAGACCAGTTCTCATTGTGCCGGGCCTCAATGGCTCGAATGATGGCCATTGGCAGCACTATTGGCTGCGTGACAAGCCGGAAGCTGTTCTCGTTGAACAAGCCGAATGGGCTGACCCAAAGGCTGGGCGTTGGCTGCATTGGTTAGAGAAAGCGGTGATGACCTATCCGGGCGCCATCGTTGTCGGGCATAGCCTGGGCACTATCCTTGCGGCTCGCCTCGCAACAAGCCCGGTCGCGCCATTGGTGGGTGGGGTGCTGTTGGTAGCACCGGCGGACATAGAGCGCACTTCGACCTTGCACGCGCGTAGTTATGAGTTTGGCACGCTGCCGGGGGATAAGCTGCCATTTCCGGGGCTCATGGTCGCCAGCCGCGACGATATCTTTATGAACCTTGCTAAAGCGCGGACCCTCGCGCAGCACTGGGGCGTCCCTGTGCTGGATTTGGGGCACGCAGGGCATATCAATATTGCGAGCGGGTTTGGTCGCTGGGCACGCGGCTATGATCTGGCCCAACAGCTTGCCGATAAGGCTGATCGACAACAGCGGCACCGCCGCGCGATGGGCCCACAGAGCGTCCAGCGCTCTTGTCTAGTGCCTTAGTCGACTTTATAGTTTTCAGGCTGATCCCCAAAGCTTTCGTATTGGGTGATTTTCAGCCTGGCAGCGGTGTGCCGTAGCTTCATTTTTGTGAGCGCGTGCAGCTTCCAGCTTATTATGGAAGGCGCAGTACATGGCTGATCCGAAGGACCTATCTAAGACCCCGGCTGAGAAATCGGTGACGATTATCGGTGGCGGTGCAAGTGGTGTCCTGCTGGCGGCCAATTTGCTCAAAAGCGACGATCCAGATTTGCGCGTCACCTTGCTAGAACGCCAAGGGCAGTTCGGCCAAGGTCTCGCCTATTCAGCCCGCCGCAAGGACCATCGGGTGAACGTGCCGGCGCGTGGCATGAGCGCATTTGCCGATGATAAGGATCACTTCTGGAATTGGCTGCAAGAGCACGAGCCGGGCGTTTACGACAGCTCGTATGTTTTTGTGCCGCGTCGCAAATATGGCAGCTATCTAGAGGATGTTTTGCGTCAGGCAGGTGCACGCATGCAGGGTCGTCTGCGTATCCTCGCTGAGGAGGCTGTCTCGCTGCGCGAGACCAGCAAGGGTGTGGAAGTCGAGCTGGGCAATGGCACCAGCCTTGTGAGCCGTCGCGCTGTTCTGGCCGTTGGGCATGAGACACAGCCCGCGCGCGGGCGGGGGATCGCGGTTCGTGTCGGGTCTGAAGAAGACACGCCGCTTGAGCGGAACGCTCCGGTGATGATCCTCGGCTCCGGCCTGTCGATGGTGGACGCTTGGGTGTCGCTGGTTGAGGCCAAGCATCGGGGGCCGATCACGGTTGTTTCGCGCAACGGGCTTTTGCCGAAAGGGCATAAGGACGTGCCGCCGCTGACGATCAGCGAAAGCGATGTCCCCTTCGGCACCAATATGACCGAATTGGCTAAGTGGTTCCGCGCGCTTGTGCGCGACACTGAGGGCAAAGGGGGCGATTGGCGCAGTGTTGTCGACGGCCTAAGGCCCTATAATCAGAAACTGTGGCAGAGCTGGTCTGATCCGGTGAAGCGGCAGTTCCTGCGCCACATCCGGCCTTGGTGGAATATCCATCGTCACCGCCTGCCACCTGATCTTTATCAGCGTCTGGTCGATGCCATCCGTTCGGGGCAGGTGACACTGCGCGCAGCTGAGTTTGTGGGGATTGAGCGGGACGGCGGGAATACCGTGGCGATCATCCGCGCGCGAGGGACCGAACAGCGCGAACGGCTTACGGTTGCGCGTGTCTATGACTGCGGTGGCGTGAGTGTTGATGTCCGTGCGAGCCATAATCCACTGCTCCAGCATCTGGTGAGCACAGGGGCGGCACGTCCAGACTCAATGCATATCGGTATCGATGTGGATGGTGCCTGCGCGCTCATCACGGCGAACGGCCAGGTGTCGCCAAGAGTGCGCGTTATTGGCCCCCTCACGCGGGGACGATATTTCGAAATTGAGGCTGTTCCAGACATCCGCGTACAGGCGGCAGGACTAGCGCAATCTTTGCTCGCTGCAGGACAGGCGGAGGCGGCCACGCAAAGCTCTTCGTGAATTGCTTGCTCCTTCCGGAACGATTTTCTACATTCTTGAGAAAACTCGCCCAGTCCGCTCCTTGAGAAAGTCGAGCGGAAAGCTAGGGTTAGGCCAGTTCTTGAGGGTAGATGTATGCATCGACCAAAGCATAGAGGCCGAACCCTGTCTGACAGGGGAGATCTCATATGAGCCGGAAGACTGGATTTGTTCAGCCTAGCGTCATACCGGGCTTCGGTTTGACCTTTGGTTTTACTCTTGCATACTTTGGCCTGATCATTCTTATTCCGCTCATCGCGCTGGTGTTGCGTGCTGCGGGTATTGGTTGGACCGGGTTTTGGGCGGTGGCGCTCGATGCGCGCATGCTTGCGGCGCTGCGCACCAGCTTCGTGACGGCGCTGATCGCTGCCGGGATCAATGTTGTTTTTGGCACGCTGATCGCTTGGGTGCTCGTGCGCTATCGTTTTCCCGGTCGGCGTATTTTCGATGCGGTGGTGGACCTGCCATTTGCGCTGCCAACGGCGGTGGCCGGGATTGCTCTGACGGCAATCTATGCGCCCAACGGGGTGATCGGGACGCTGTTTGCACCTTTGGGTTGGCGGATCGCTTACACGCCAATCGGCATCACCATAGCCATGGTGTTTATCGGCCTGCCCTTTGTCGTTCGGACCATTCAGCCGATTTTGGAAGAAACCAGCCGAGAGGTGGAAGAGGCTTCAGCTACACTTGGCGCCAACCGCTTTCAGACAATTTCCCGAGTGCTGTTGCCGAGCCTCACGCCCGCAATTTTAACCGGCTTCGCTTTGGCCTTTGCCCGCGCTGTCGGAGAATATGGTTCGGTGATTTTTATTGCTGGCAATATTCCGTTCGTATCCGAAATCGCGCCGCTGCTGATCGTGATCCGGCTTGAGGAATTCAACTATTCTGCGGCCGCTGTGATCGCCACGGTGATGTTGTCGATTTCGTTTCTGATGCTCTTTGCGATCAATCTCATTCAGGCGTGGAGCCGCAAGAGGTATGGCTATGGCACGTAAGAACGCCCCATCCCGTCGCTACCACCCCACCAATGAGCCTCTCTGGGTGCGCGTGACCCTAATTCTGATCGGCGTCGCCTTCATGGGGCTGATCTTGGTTTTGCCGCTCGTGGCCGTATTCACCGAAGCGCTTCGTCAGGGCATACCCGGATTTGTAGAGGCACTGCAGACTGCTGATGCGCAGTCGGCCATCCGCCTGACGCTTTTGGTGGCGGCGATCTCCGTGCCCCTCAATGTGGTGTTCGGTATCGCGGCCTCGTGGGCCATCGCTAAATTTGAGTTCAAGGGCAAAGCCTTTCTCATCACGCTTATCGACCTACCGTTCTCGGTGTCGCCCGTGATTTCTGGCTTGGTCTATGTGCTGCTGTTTGGCTCGGGGAGCCTGTTGGGGCCGTTCCTCAAATCCTACAACATCGAAATTCTCTTCGCGGTGCCGGGGATTGTTCTGGCGACGATATTTGTCACCTTTCCGTTTGTGGCCCGCGAGCTGATCCCGCTGATGCAGGACCAAGGTTCCGGCGATGAAGAGGCGGCCATTTCGCTTGGCGCTTCGGGGTGGCAGACGTTTTTCCGCGTGACGCTGCCCAATATTAAATGGGGCCTGCTCTATGGCGTGCTGCTGTGTAATGCGCGCGCTATGGGCGAATTTGGTGCGGTCGCGGTGGTTTCTGGGAAAATCCGGGGTCAAACCACGACCATGCCGTTGCAGGTCGAAATGTTCTATAATGAGTATCAAGGGACAGCCGCCTTTGCGCTGGCGTCGCTATTGGCCTTGCTGGCCCTTGTCACTCTGGTGCTCAAAACGGCGCTTGAATGGCGCTTCGGCGATGAACTCGCCGCTACTGGCCGCGGCCACTGACAGGGTTGGGAATGGAAGTAAAAGTACAAAACGTCCGCAAGGAATTCGACCGGTTTCCAGCACTGCATTCGGTGTCTCTGGATATTCTTTCGGGCGAGTTGATTGCGCTTCTGGGGCCATCTGGTTCCGGCAAAACCACCCTGCTGCGCTTAATTGCCGGGCTTGAGCGCCCGACGGAAGGCAAGATTTTCTTCGGAGATGAAGACGCGTCGGAAAAGAGTGTGCAGGAGCGGAACATTGGTTTTGTGTTCCAGCACTACGCGCTGTTCCGGCATATGACGATTTTGGAGAATGTTGCCTTCGGCCTGAAGGTGCGCCCGCGTTCGAGCCGCCCGCACAATAGTGAAATCCGCCGCCGGGCGTTGGAGCTGCTCGATCTGGTGCAGCTGTCTGGTCTCGAGAAACGCTACCCGAGCCAGCTATCGGGCGGGCAGCGTCAGCGTGTGGCGCTCGCTCGCGCATTGGCTATCGAGCCGCGCGTTTTGCTGCTCGACGAACCATTCGGTGCGCTCGACGCGCAGGTTCGGCGCGACTTGCGCAAATGGCTGCGCGAAATCCATGATCGCACCGGCCACACCACAGTTTTTGTGACGCATGATCAGGAAGAAGCGCTGGAGCTGGCTGATCGTCTCTGTGTCATGAGCCAGGGCAAGATCGAACAGGTGGGAACGCCTGATATGGTCTATGACCAACCGGCGTCGCCGTTTGTCTTCGGGTTTATCGGCGAAAGTTCAGAGCTTCCCGTCACGGTCGAGGGGGGCGAACTTCACCTCGATGGTCGCTCACTCGGTCTTCCGGCCAGCGGAGCCACGGGGGCCCAACGGCTTTATTTCCGTCCACATGATATCGAGCTGACAGACGCGTCCTCGGCGCTCGGCGGCGATGTTGTCGCCAGCCGCCGCGTTGGTGGTACGCGCCGTGTTGAGCTTGAATTGCAGGGAAGCGCACATCGCGTCGAGATTGACCTGCCGTTCGACCATCCGCTGGCAGACCGATCCCGCTTTGCGTTTCGCCCCAAGCGGTTCAGACTCTTTCCGGCAGCATAAAGCAGAAAAAGCGCGGCTTCGGTCGCGCTTTTCTCTTTGGGGAGCTGCGCGCTCTTGGCATGGCCAAATTTGGCTCTCTTGCGCTATGAGAAGCTTCACTTCTTGTTAGGCAGGCCATGATGCAGCGGCACATCGGAATTCTTGGAGCTGGGCCTGCGGGGCTCATGGCAGCTGAGGCAGCAGCGAATGCCGGGGCGCGTGTCACCGTGTTCGACGCTATGCCCAGTGTCGGCCGGAAATTCCTCATGGCCGGTAAGTCTGGTCTTAACATCACCCACTCTGAGCCGCATGAAGCCTTGCTAGGACGGTTTGGGGCTTCACGAGCAAGGCTCGAAACGGCGTTGAACGCCTTTACGGGCGATGATGTCCGCACTTGGGCGGATCGATTGGGTGTGAGCACTTTTGTTGGCTCGTCGGGCCGTGTGTTTCCAGATGTTATGAAAGGCTCGCCTCTGTTGCGCGCTTGGCTCAAGCGGCTGGACGAGCAGGGCGTTACCATCCGCACCCGTCATCGCTGGATTGGCTGGGCGGGGGAAAAGCTGGTTTTTGCGACGCCTGAGGGTGAGGTTCAGCACGCGTTTGATGCGCTGGTTTTTGCATTTGGAGGGGCGAGCTGGCCGCGACTAGGCTCAGATGCCGCTTGGGTTTCGCCCTTTTCAGAACGTGAAATTGAAATCGCCGCGTTCCGGGCCGCCAATTGCGCCTTCGAGCGGGGGTGGAGCCCGTTTATCAGCGAGCGTTTCGCCGGTCACCCAGTAAAGTCCGTTGTGGCGACGAGTGCTCTGGGCGGTCTGCCAGGCGAGTTTGTGGTCACCCCTTACGGTGTTGAAGGCAGCTTGATCTATGCTCATTCTGCTGCGCTGCGCGACGCTATTGAGGCAGACGGTTCAGCAGTGCTGACCCTCGATTTGGTGCCGGGACGCAGTGTTGAACGATTGGCGGCGGATTTCGGTCGCCAGCCGAGCAAGGTGAGTTTTACCAATAGATTGCGTAAGGCCGCGGGGCTCGATGGGGTGAAGGCGGCATTGGTGCGCGAGCTGGCGCCTGAGGCTGCGCAGCTGGCTCCTGAGGCATTGGCGATGATGCTCAAGAGCTTGCCGCTGCGTCTCGATAACACGCGTCCTATTGCTGAAGCCATTTCGGTGGCGGGCGGGGTGGTCTGGGATGAGATCGACCCCAACTATATGCTCAAGAAAATCCCCGGGACGTTTGTCGCCGGGGAAATGATCGATTGGGAGGCCCCGACGGGGGGCTATCTGCTTACGGCGTCCATGGCCACTGGGCGTTACGCAGGCTTAGCGGCCGCGCATTGGGAGCCGTGACCGGTCCAGTCGATCTCGATCGTGGCGTGATTGATGTCGTGGGTCTGTGCCAAGCGTTGCCGCACGGCATTTGAAACCGTGGCCGGGGCGATTGCTCCCGTGAGAGAAATGTCGAGCGTAGCCATGGTGCGGCCTGACGACAGCGACCAGACGTGGAGATGGTCGACATTGGCGAGGCCGGGGATATTGGCCTTGAGATCAGCGGTGATCGCTGTGGGATCGACGCCATCGGGTGCGCCCTCCATGAGAATATTGAAGGTCCGCATCAGCAAAGCCCAAGCGCCACGCAGAATGAGCAGGCTGACAAATACCGAGAGGATCGGGTCAATCGGCGTCCAGCCGGTGAGCCAGATGATGATCGCGGCTGCAATAGCGCCCACCGAGCCCAAAAGGTCGCCCATGACGTGTAGCGATGCGCCCCTGATGTTGACGTGGTCTTTGTCGGCCCCCCCGAGGATGCGCAGCACCAGCAGGTTTATGAGAAGCCCAGCGACGGCGACGGCGAACATGGGACCCGCGAGGACTTCGTCCGGCGCCATGAAGCGCTGGAACGCCTCATAGAGGATCCAGACCACAATACCGAAGAGGGTCAGCGCATTGATCAGCCCGGCAAGGACTTCGACACGAGCATAGCCAAAGCTGCGCTTGCTATCCGCTACACGCTTGCCGATACGGAAGCCGAGCCACGACAGGAAAAGGGCTATGGTGTCGGTCAGCATATGACCAGCATCGGCCAGCAGGGCGAGGGAGCCCGACAGCAGGCCGCCGATCACTTCGATGACCATGAACGTGCCGGTCAGCGTTAGCCCGATGAGGACAGCGCGTTCGTTGGCGGAACTTACTTTTGGCGTATGATCGTGTCCGGCGTGATCATGACTATGACCTGCATGGTCATGAGCATGGGGCGCGTGTTGATGCGCCTCATGATCGTGGTCAGTTTCGTCGTGACTGTGGCCGGAGTGGTCGTGCGGATGTGCCATGATACCCTCGTTCTATAGTCATATGAACATGTATTCATATGATGGTCAACAAGCATGGTAGACACGCTGGCGTGATCGTGACTTCGCGCATGAAGCTCGCCCGTTTAGAACCCTTAGACTTGGCTGGATGCCTCGTCTGTCTTCGGTTCTGCCAAATCGTCGTCGTGCAGGTCGTGCTCTTCCATCGCATGGGCAATCATATCGGCCAGAATTCTGGCGATGTGATCGTCCGCTGCTTGGTAGAATACCTGCTTATTGCGCCGGGTTCCGCGCACCAGTCGGGCGGCGCGGAGGAGACGCAAATGGTGGCTAACGAGAGATTGGGAGGCACCGGTGGTTT
This sequence comes from Devosia sp. MC521, assembly GCF_014127105.1. Taxonomy (NCBI): domain Bacteria; kingdom Pseudomonadati; phylum Pseudomonadota; class Alphaproteobacteria; order Hyphomicrobiales; family Devosiaceae; genus Devosia; species Devosia sp. MC521. Next base: position 2,925,256 of record NZ_CP059902.1, on the reverse strand, counting down.
TGGCGATATCGCCCACCGCGATGGGGCCTTCAAGGCAGGTTAAGAGCACACGCAGACGGGTCGGATCGCCCAACAGCTTATAGGTCTCGGCAATCAGTTGGATGGTGTGTTCTTCAGGAAGGGCCACGGGGCGATGCGCTCAATTTGCTGGTTCGCCCTGACCTTAAAGCCGCTTAGATGCGCTGACCATCCTTGTCGATCACCACCTCACCATCCTCTTTGGTGAACGGGATGGTGGCCGCTTCTGGCAGAATGTCCAAAACGAGCTCTGAGGGGCGGCAGAGGCGCACGCCATGCGGAGTAACCACGAGAGGGCGATTGATGAGAATAGGCGTCGCCACCATGGCTGCGAGCAGCTGCGTGTCACTCAACTCGGGATTGTCCAAACCCTGGGAGAGGTATTCTGGCTGCTTGGTGCGGATCGCATCCCGCACTGAAATCCCGGCACGAGCGATGAGGTCGGCAAGCGTTGCAGCAGACGGAGGGTTTTCGAGATAGAGCACAATTTCTGGCTCAATCCCGGTGCCGCGGATCATTGCCAAGGTGTTGCGCGAGGTGCCGCATTCGGGATTGTGGTAGATGGTGATGTGCATCAACGATAGCCTGCCGCTTGCAGTTCAAAGAGTTCGGCATAGCGCCCATTGAGCGCCAGCAATTCCTCGTGGCTTCCTGCTTCAAGAATCGCGCCCTTTTCAAGCACCAAAATACGGTCTGCCATGCGGACAGTCGAGAAGCGGTGCGAGATGATGACGGCCGTAGTGTTGGTCGCAAGGTTTTTAAAGCGGGCGAACACCTCAGCTTCCGCCTTAGCGTCCAGCGCTGCGGTCGGTTCATCGAGAATGACGAGATCGGCGTCACGCATATAGGCCCGGGCAATGGCGACCTTCTGCCATTCGCCGCCCGAGAGGTCGCGGCCCTTCTTGAAGAGACGACCGAGCTGTTGATCATATTGCTGCGGCAGCTTGGCGATGACCCCATCGGCAAGGCTTTGTTCAGCGGCCTGCTCGATCCGCGCCTGATCGGTTCGCGCTTCGATACGGCCAACGCCGATATTGTCGCGAGCGGAAAAGCTGTAACGGATGAAGTCTTGGAAAATCACGCCGATGTGCTGGTGGATGTCGGTGGGCGACATGTCACGCAGGTCGATGCCGTCGATGGTGATGCGGCCCTCTGTCGGATCGTAGAGACGCGTCAGCAGTTTGACGATGGTGGTTTTGCCAGCGCCATTCTCCCCAACCAGCGCAAGAGTTTCGCCTGCCGCGAGGGTGAAGTTGAGATTGCGCACCACCCAATACTCCGTCTCGGGATATTGGAAGCCGACGTTCTCAAAGACGATGCCGCGCTGGATCGGGGTTGGGAAGGCCTTGGGGGAGGCCGGGGGCAGAACGGACGGTTCGATCTCGAAGAAAGAGAAGAGGTCGTCGAGGTAGAGCGACTGCCCCGCGATCTGGGTGAAGCCGAGAAGGATTTTTTGGAACAGGCCATTGAGCCTGAGGAAAGACCCCGACAAAAAGGCGAGATCGCCGAGCGTGAACTCGCCGGTAATGGTGCGCCAGACGATGTAGCCATAGGCGAGGTAATAGGCGAGGCTGGAAATGGCCGCAAAGAGGGAGCCCCAGCTGGCGCGCGCAATAGCGACCCGGCGATTGTCGACATAGATGCCGTGAGCCAGCTTTTTAAAGCGCCCGATGAGATAATCGCCTAGGCCAAAGAGTTTGACCTCTTTAGCTGTTTCAGCGCTCGCACCAACGTGGCGGAGATACTCAAGTTCGCGGCGCTCTGGGGTGCGCCAGCGGCTGAGCATGTAATTAAGCGTGTTGAACCGCGTTTCGCCCCAAATCGAGGGGATGAAGCTCAAGGGCAGTAAGAGCACCAACCACGGGGCGTAGATGACGAGACCTGCCGCGAGGGTCACGACTGTGATCATGTCCTGCGCTTGGCCAAACAGCTGGCTCAAGAGTTGATTGCGCCCTGCAGCCTGACGGCGTGCGCGCTCCAATCGGTCCTGATATTCCGCCGATTCAAAATGCATCAGATCAAGCTTGGCGGCGTGCGCCATCAACTCGACACTGACAGTGTTCGAATGCAGTTCGGAGAGGATGGAGTCGACTAGGCCTGTGGCGCGGTTGATCACATCATTGGCCAACACCAGAGCCAGCTCGATCAGCAGGAAGCCGAGAACCGTGTTGAGCGCACCGGCATTCCACCAGTCTAGAATGCTGGGGCCGGGGGCGGGCAGAGCGGTAAGCCGCACGACCTCATCAACAATCAGCTTCGCCGTATAGAGCACCGCGATCGGTTGGAACGCCGCCACGAGGCGTAAACCGATGCTCGCCGCCGTCAAGGATCTGCTGGTGCGCCAAATCTGCGCGATCAGGCGCCCTAGGTGGCGCATGTTGTCCAGTCGTTGACGGAAGGTGAGCGGCGTTTCGGGAATTGGTGGCGGGCGACGCCCAGGAAGATCGGTCATACGCGCAGTTTAATCCGCAGCAGAGGGCGAAGAAATAGTCGTTATTTCAGATTGCGGAGAAACTTCGTCAGGTTTGCAGTGACGTGATGGACGTGCGGACCGGAGGTTTGCTCCAGCTCCCACGCATCGACGAGGTCGTGGCTATAGTCTTCGCTGGCCACCACCTGCACCGTGCTCATCCCCATTTCGTGCGGAACGACGAGGTTCTTTTCGAGATCGTCGAAAAACACCGAATTGCTGGGGGTGATGCTGTAGCGCGAGAAGAAGCCTTCATAGGCCTCTTTGCGTGGCTTGGGGATGAAGACCATGTCACGAATGTCGTGGAAGTCTTCAAAGAGGTCCGCGCCGCCGAGGCGAGTAAGCACTGATTTGGCGTGGTTGGTGTCCGCATTGGTCAGGATCAACTTACGACCTGGCAGGTTGCGAATGGCCGCCACCAATTCGAGATTCTGCTGAACCGGGGAATAGTCGATGTTGTGGACCGTATGGAGAAAATGGTCCGGATCGATTGAATAGCGGCTCATCAAGCCGTTCAGCGTCGTGCCGTAGTCCCGGTAGAACTCTTTCTGCAGCTTTCTAGCTTCAGTAAACTCAAGCCGCGTAACGTCCATCACATAGTGGGTGATGCGGACGTCCACTTGCTCCCACAAATTGCATTCACGCGGGTACAGCGTGTTATCGAGGTCAAAGACCCACTCGGATACGTGGCTGAGGTCGGCGGCGGGGGACGGGGAGATCACAGAGGTCATAAGCGCAGAATGCATCAATAGCTTGAAAAGGAAAGGGGCCCGAGGGCCCCTAGGAGATTTACTGGTTTGCCGTGAGGGTAATGCCCAGGGTCTTGATCAGACTTGCTGGGTTTGCCGCACCGGCCGCCAGGATCAGCATGCTGGTTTTCGTGGGTGGAGCAATCTTGAGTTCGATGTTCTCAGGCTTGTCGAGGAAGGCCTCGACCGGTGGCGCAACGAGATCAACGATTGCTGGAATGCCAACTTGCTCCAACGCCATGCGCACCATTGGTTTGAGGCTTGCTGCGTATTGCTCGGTGGAGACACCTGCCTGATCTGCAAAGACTTTTAGAGCACGCTGAGCAAAACCTGCGTCATCGTAGCGAAGCGTGAAGCCGCTGATCGAGAGCGCCTGCGCTAGCTCCAGCCCCGTCACCATGGCCTGTGCTTCAGCTTCTTCACTATTGGCCGCCGCCGCCGTTGTTGCGGACAGGGCAGATAGCTTTTCGAGCAGTGGCAGTGTGAAGCCCGAAATGTCGAAGGTCGAGTTGATCTGGCCAACGTCGGCGAAGTCGATCAGGAACTGATCCATGACCATGCGGCCATCGGCCAAGGTCCACTGCGCTGTCTGGTTCACTTCACCCTGCAGCGTTTGAAGTCCCAAGCCGTCGATCATCGCGGCTGCGGCTGGATCTTCGGCCTTGAGCGGCTCTAGGTCAGCCTGAATGTTGGCGATAGTAAAAGTGCTATCAACGGTTTCGAGAACGTCCGCGCTATCGAAGCCAAAGTCGTACTTCGCAAGCAGGCTATCGTAGGTGAGAACGGTTGTGCCGTTCGTGATAACGGTCAGTGGACCGGTGCTGATCGAGCCGAAAGACTGCACGACATGAGCGGCGGTCACTTCGCCTGGCGGCGGCAGCCAAATGTCGGAGGCCTTGATGTCTTTGAGGGTCACGTTCGTCTTAGACTTCTTGGACCCTTCAGCAACTTCGAGATCGGGGATCGAAACGGATTCGATCGTGAAATTGCCGCCACTGCCTTCGGCCACGCCGGAGAAGGTGATCGTCTGGTCGAATACGATAGGATCTTCGCCGGGCACATCCATGGTGGCGCCTTCGACGGTAATCGTATCGCCGTTCACCGTTGCTGGGCCAAACGTAATCTTGCTGCCCGAATATTCCATGACAGCGCTGAAGCGCTCCAGCACGGCATCGGCCTCGAAAGCGAGAGCAGGCTGAGCGACAAGCAGTGCCGTAACGCTTGTTGCCAGTAATGCGGTGGCCGTCTTGATAGTGCCGAGCATGAGCTGTGTCCCTTCTGAGTGAATGCGCAGGGCTGCACCGCCGCTGCAAAACCGTATCGTTGTCTTCGTATGACTTGTAGCAAAGCTAGTCTGACAGAAATGCGACCCAAACGGGGCGGTGTCAGGCGCTTTGCCTAAGCCAGATGCAAAAATTGCTTATAAGCTGGATTTTCGGTCTCGTCCCAATAAGGGAAACCAATCTCGTCGATATGGCTAAAGAAGCTTTCCCGCGTTTCCGCCGGGACTTCGACACCCACCAGCACGCGACCATAGTCGGAGCCATGGTTGCGATAGTGGAATAGGGTGATGTTCCACTCATCGTTGAGGCCCTCAAGGAATTTCAGCAGTGCGCCTGGCCGTTCTGGGAACTGGAAGCGGAACACCATCTCATTGTTCAGTCCACCGACGCGGCCACCCACCATATGGCGAGCGTGAAGCTTGGCCACTTCATTGTCGGTGAGATCGGTCACGGCCAATCCTTGCGCCACGAGATGGGAGATGATGTCGGCTTTCTCGGCATCACCGCGGGCGAGTTTGACGCCAACGAAAATTCGGGCCTTGTCGCCCTGCGCATAGCGATAGTTGAACTCCGTCACAGCGCGTGCGCCAATCTGGCGAATGAAGGAGCGGTAGCTGCCCGGCTGTTCGGGAATGGTCACGGCCAGCAATGCCTCAGCGCGTTCGCCGATTTCGGCGCGTTCGGCGACATAGCGTAGGCGATCAAAATTGACATTGGCGCCAGAGTTGACGGCGATCAGAGCGCCGGTTGCGGGGGCGGTGCCATTTTCAATGTCGCGGCGGAGCCCTGCCAAGGCCAAAGCGCCAGCTGGTTCAGTGATAGCGCGATGGTCATCGAAAATGTCCTTGATGGCCGCGCAGATTTCATCGGCTGAGACGGTGACGATCCCGTCGAGCAGCTCGCGACAGATACGGAAAGTTTCCTCGCCCACTTGGCGCACAGCGACGCCATCAGCAAAGAGGCCGACCTGATCGAGCGGCACAGGATGGCCGGCTTCAATCGCCGCCTTCATGCTGGCGGCTTCCTCTGGCTCAACGCCAATAACTTTGACATCTGGGTTGAGGAATTTGACCAAGAGCGCAATCCCTGCGGCCAGACCACCACCACCTACAGGCACGTAAATCGCGCCGAGGTCGTGCGGGTGCTGGCGCATAATCTCGAGGCCAACTGTGCCTTGCCCGGCGATCACGTCGGGATCGTCAAAGGGGTGGACGAAGACATAGCCGTGCCGTTCTGCGAGGATTTCTGCCTGCGCGCGAGCAGCGTCAAAACCATCGCCGAATAGAACCACTTCACCGCCCAACCGCTTAACGGCGTTGACCTTAATTAAGGGCGTGGTGGTGGGCATGACGATGACCGAGCGAATGCCCGCACGGGTTGACGAGAGGGCAACGCCTTGAGCGTGATTGCCCGCGGAGGCGCAGATGACGCCGCGCGCTTTCTCTTCCTCAGTAAGATTGGCGATGCGGTTATGCGCGCCGCGGATTTTGAATGAGAATACGGGCTGTAGGTCCTCGCGTTTAACGAGGATCTGGCGTCCGAGCTTGGCCGATAGCAATTCCATCTGTTCGAGCGGCGTTTGAATAGCAGCTTCGTAGACTGAGGAGGAAAGGATCTTACGGACGTAGTCGGTCATCAATATGGCTCCAGCGCGTGCGTTTGATGGACGCTTCCGTGCGCTAAATGTCAATTGCGCCGCTGGGATGGCGGATCGTCACGGTTACGTGATCAGCGCGGGGAAGGCCTGAGATTCTCACAGTATTTAGAGTTGGAAATTGCCAGAGCGACCGACGGTGTGTGCCCGAAGCACGATGGTCGCGGAGTTCGCCTATGCAATGAGGAACGGCCGCCAGTACGTCACCGGCGGCCGTTGAAACAGGTTAGCGAACGATCAGCGTGCCCGCGCCGAACTCGGTGAACAGCTCGACGAGAACGACGTGTGGCTGTTTACCGTTGAGGATCACGACGCCTTCAACGCCGCTGTCGAGCGCGTCAAGGCAGGTTTCCACCTTGGGGATCATGCCGCCCGAAATCGTGCCATCGGCGATGAGCGCCTTGGCTTCGCGCACGGTCAATTCTGGAATGAGCTTACCATCGCGGTCGAGAACGCCCGGCACGTCGGTTAAGAACAGCAGGCGCTTAGCACCGAGCGAGCCAGCAATGGCGCCCGCGAAGGTGTCGGCGTTGATGTTGTAGGTATTGCCGTCGCGGCCTGGAGCAACCGGAGCGATGACCGGGATCATTTCCGAGCGGGCCAGCAGGTCGAGCAGGGTGCGATCGACTTCAACCGGTTCGCCGACATAACCAAGGTCGAGCACGCGCTCGATATTGCTGTCTGGGTCGATCATGGTCTTAACCGCCTTTTTGGCGAAAACCATGTTGCCGTCTTTACCGCTCAGGCCGATGGCCCATTCGCCTTCAGCATTAATGGTGGCGACGATCTCTTTATTGATCGAACCCGCCAGCACCATTTCCACGATTTCCATGGTGCGCTTGTCGGTGACACGAAGGCCGCCTTCGAACTTGGATTCGATGCCGAGGTTTTTCAGCATCGAGGCGATCTGTGGTCCACCCCCATGAACCACGATCGGATTAACCTTGGACTGCTTGAGCAGCGCGATGTCGCGCGCAAATGCCTGACCCAGTGCGGCATCGCCCATGGCGTGGCCGCCGTATTTCACAACGACGGTTTTGCCTTCATAGCGCTGCATATAGGGCAGGGCCTGCGCAAGGATGCCGGCATCATGGCTGAACCGGTCTGTATCGGGGGTAGTCATTGCAGTGGGCGCTCCCTGGGAACAAAGCCTCAAATTGGGCCAAGGGTCTATAGGATTTCTGTGGCGGATGAAATCAGGATTCTTTGGACTTTAGAACGATCAATCGACAAGAATTTCGACCTTAATTCGATCATCAAACGACCATCCGCCCAATGCGACCACGTTTCCTGCCTCGTCGCGCAGAATGGGAGTGGTTCGAATGGCTTCCGATGGGGCGGTTACTTTGGCACCAAGCACTGTTTCAATGCGGTGGCGGGGCAAAAATTCCGATACTGAAGCGGTGAAACGCTTGTCGGTCGAGAGATTGGCATAGAGGAAACGCTCGTCCCAAGTGAGCACGCCATTCGGCTCAAGAAACGCGTCTGCGGGCAATGTACGGCCGGGTTCGCGCGAAATGACAAGGGTCTTTTCGCGGACACGAGCAACGGCGCCAAGGGCGGTCGCGGCGCGCTGCAGTGTATTGGCAATGATCGAATCGTAGAGACGATCGACTTGCCCCAAAGCGCGCGGTTTCTGACGACCACCAACGATGGTGAGCACGCGCGAAAGCATGCGCCGACCGATGGCCGGGCTGAGAGCGGTAAAGGCGTCGCGTGAAATGGTGGCGGCGCCAAAGCCATCGAGATCAACGAGTTCGTCAAAAGCTGCATCAGCCATTTGCCCGATTGCAAGATCGGTCTCGGCCATGCGCTGGGCGAAGCGGGAGAGTGCTGCCCCGTCTAGGCCCTCAGCGGCCAGTGCAGGCAGGAGCTTGCGCCAGCGCACGCGTTCATAACTGGTGTCCTCATTTGTTGGGTCTTGCACAGCCGTCATGGCTTCTTGCTTGACGAGGGCAATGAGGTGCTTGGGGTCAATCTCCAAGAGCGGGCGGAATACCGTGATGCCTTCAACTTGCGAGCGGGCAGCCATGCCGCGCAGGCCCTCGATGCCGCTGCCGTGCGCCAGGCGCATCAGGACGGTTTCGGCTTGGTCGGAACGATGGTGCGCGGTGAGAAGTAGCGTTGCCCCATCGTCTATCATTGCCGCGCCGATTATCCCGTAGCGGGCCGCTCGTGCCGCTTCGGAAACGCCGGTTTCTGGCTTTTTACCAGTCCACTTTAGAGCCCGCGCAGTGAGGCCCAAGCGCGCCGCCTCACGTAGTACCATCTCGACCTCGGCCGCGGCTTCTGGGCGAAGATCATGATCGAGACTATAAACGATGAGTTTTGGTGTGTGGGGCGCGCTTTGCGCCCAGCGGTGCGCCAAGATCATCAGAGCTAGGCTATCCGCACCGCCGGAAACCGCTAGGCCGATGGTTTTCTCAAGCGCTGCTGGCGCAAAAAGCTGCGCCAGCAGTGTGGAGTTGGTAAAATCCGGCGTCAGACTGGCGGACATTGCGCCTGCGAATTGGCCTGCAACAGGCTCGTCTGGAACGTTTGACCGGTATTGGGATAGCGTGAGCGGACCTCGCCGAATGTCCGGCACGCGGTTTCGCGTTCACCGACACCAGCCAATGCCACGCCGAGGTTCATCAGCAATTCCGGAGCAACTGGGCTGCTCTGGTGCTTTTCATAGGCGGTGACCAGCACATCGGCAGCTTCGGTATAGCCGCCGCGCGCGATCATGGCTTTACCCAATCCGCTCGACGCATCGGGGAGATTTGGGTTGTCTGGGTATAGTTCTAGGAACTGTTTGAACTGGTCTTCGGCGAACTCGTAATCGCCAGTTTCAAGAGCCTGACGGGCTGCCGCAAACTGCGCATCGGCGTCAGCATTGCCGGTTTTGGGCGTAGGATTGTAGCTAAGATCAAGGGGTTGACCGGTCGCCAAGTTGATCCCGCCATTCTGGCCGGTACCAACGAGCGGATCGGCAGAATTGCCGAGTTCGTCAACAGCACCCTCGTCGCCAAAAGTCGGGTCAAATTCCTGCTCGCCCGGGAGAGGCTTAACGCCTTGCTCGGGAATGTCGGTCAGCGGGGCTGCTTCTTCGTTAGTGGCTGGGGCCTGCGGCAACGCCTGGGGCTGCATCACGCTGCCCGAGCGGGTTGCCGCTTCAGAGTTTCCCGAGTCACCGCCTTCTAATTGCTGGAAACGGAACTCTGCGTCTTCCTGGAAGCGGTTCAGCATTTCTTGCAGCTGGGTCAGCTGGAAGGTGAGGCCTTCAATCTGGCCGTTCAGGGTGCGGATCTGTTCTTCGAGCTGCTGAATGCGAACCATCGACTGTGCGTCGTTCGATTGCGCTACCAGAATGCGGCCGCCATTATTGTTGTAGGAGAGGCCGCCGAGTTCGGCAGCGGGCAGAGAGGTCTGCGCTTGTGCGGCTTGTGCGCCGAGGCTTAGCCCCAGTGCGCAAAGCGCCGCCCTTCCGAATTTCTTAGTTTTGAACAAGGTTACCCTAGCCTCCGAGTGTCGCCGCCGATGCGGATTAAATGGGTATCAATATGTGTCGATAAACCCCAATCGTGCCAAAAAAAAGAAAGCGCCCAAACCATTTCTGGTTTTGGGCGCTTTTACCTCCAGTTTTCACTGGGTCAGTGGCATTCTCCTCGAGAGGAGAGGCCTTTAGCTTACTGGACGACGGTTACCGCGCGGCGGTTCTGCGACCAGCAGGAGATGTCGTTACAAATTGCAACTGGGCGTTCCTTGCCGAAGGACTGGCTGGTGATGCGCTGCGCGCCAACGCCCTTGGAGACGAGGTAGTTGACCACGATGTTGGAGCGACGTGCACCAAGTGCAATGTTGTATTCACGGGTGCCGCGTTCGTCGGCATGGCCTTCGATCATGACGCGGTAGTTCGGATACTGGTTGAGCCACTGGGCCTGCTTGTCGAGGGTCGCCATGGCTTCTGGAGTCAGAGAGCTCGAGTCGGTGGTGAAGAAAATACGGTCGCCAACGGTGACGATGAATTCCTGCTGGCTGCCAGGGGCGCCGCCGCCCGGACCTGTATTACCAACACCGGTCAGGCCAACATTGTCAGTTGCAGAGCGCGAGCACGCTGCCAACACCACGACGAAAAGCATCATGGCAGCAGCGCGCATTACATTAGAGATGGGTGCAGAGATGGCCACGAGCGGCTCCTCAAGAAGGCTTTAAACTTAAGCAGGGCATTTACCGCTCTTATTCTTAAAAGCGAGTTTGCTGCTATGGTTAATCTTGTCCTATTGAGGCTGGGATGTGGCGGGAATCCGGGCTTTTTTGTGGCGCGGTCGATCTCAGACAGCACCGCCATGAAAAGCTGTTAAGGTTAAGCCGTTTAGCTCTCGCCCATGATTTGAAGGGGAGAGAGAAACTCTCACCCCTCCGTTAGCTTGAACTCAATACGGCGGTTGCGCCGGTAGGCGTCATCGGTCTCACCCTCATCGAGTGGGGTGAATTCACCAAAGCCAGCGGCGACCAAGCGATTTGGCGAAACCCCGCGTGAAACCAGATATTGGGCGACGGAAATTGCGCGAGCGGCCGACAATTCCCAGTTCGAGGGGAAGCGTGCGTTGGAAATCGGGCGCTTGTCGGTGTGGCCGTCGATGCGCAGGACCCAATTAATATCGGGTGGAATTTCGTCTTCAAGCTGCAGGATGGCGTCGGCCAGAGCATCAAGATCGGGCAGTCCGTCTTCGCCCAGAGTGGCCTGACCCGCGTCAAACAGAACTTCGGATTGGAAGACGAACCGGTCTCCAACAACGCGGACGTCGGCGCGACCTTCAAGAATCTGGCGCAAGCGACCAAAGAAATCAGAGCGGTAGCGCGACAGATCCTGCACGCGTTGGGCTAGTGCAAGGTTCAGGCGACGGCCAAGATCGGCAATCTGCGTGCGCGATTCTGTATCGCGAGCCTCAGAGGCGTTGAGCGCGTTTTCGAGCGCGGCGATCTGAGTGCGCAAAGCGGCCAACTGCTGGTTGAGCAGGGCGACCTGCGCATTGGCCTCGTCGGAGAGTTGTTCGGCCGCCAGTAGCTCCGATTGCAGCCCTGCGATGGCGTCGTCCTTGTCGCCGAGACCCGCGCCGATTCCGGCGAGGCGCGAGTTCAGCGATTGGTTTTCGTTCTCGGCGGAAGCGAGCGTTGCGGTGATGACGGAGATTTGGCCAAGCAAATCATCGGAATTGGCACGCTCCAGCTGCAAGAGCTCGGTCAGTTCGGCAATCTGGGAGTTGAGCCGAGCGAGTGCCGTATCGCGCCCCTGAATCTCCTGACCCAGAAAGAACTGGGTCAGCATGAACAGCGACAGCATAAAAATGATGACGAGCAGAAGGCTCGATAGGGCGTCTACGAACCCCGGCCAGTAATTGGCCTCTTGCCTGCGACGCGAGCGGGCTCCCGGCATGGCTTAGTTCCGCCGCTCGTTGTCGAGCTCTTTGGTCATGGCTTCCAACAAATCGCGCAGCTTCTTGTTGGTTTCGCCTTGCTCCAGGATATGGGCGCGCAAATCGTCTTGCTCGGTGCGGATGTGCTTGACGAGGCCATCAATACCGCGCGCCAGTTCGGCCATGGCGCGAATGGCGTTTTGCGAGGAATTGGCGTTCTGCATATTGGCGCCAAGCTTATCGAACATGGCCTGCATGTCCGGGCCGCCCGCATTGGCCTGCATGGCCGAAACAGGGTGATCCAACTCGGTCATGGAGGTCATCCAGTCTTCCAGGTCGGTGTAGAAGGCGTTCTGAGCCTGACTGGTTTGAAGATCGAGAAAGCCGAGGATCAGCGATCCTGCAAGGCCAAAGAGCGAGGACGAGAACGCCGTGCCCATGCCGCCGAGAGGAGCGGCGAGGCCCTCCTTGAGGTTGGAAAAGAGCGAGGCGCTGTCTGCGGAGGTCACATCGAGAGCATTGATAACGCCAGCAACGGAGCTGACGGTTTCTAAGAGGCCGTAAAACGTGCCCATCAGCCCCAGAAAGACCAGAAGACCCGTCAAATAGCGTGAGGTGTCTTTGGCCTCATCGAGGCGATTTCCCACCGAATCCAAGATGGAGCGCATGGACGACGGCGTGATAACCGCGTCGCCAATGCGTTCGCGCAGCAACCCTGCCACAGGAGCGAGCAGTACTGGCGTACGCACATTGGCCTGTGTGCCGTCTTGAAGCGAGTTCACCCACTTCACTTCTGGGAAGAGGCGGATGACCTGACGGAAGCTTAGGAAAATGCCGATTGCGAGAGCAAAAAAGATCATCGAGTTGATGAACGGGTTTGCCCAGAAGAAGCTGATGATTTGCCCGGCCAGAATGGCGGCAACCAAGCCCACTAGGATCAGGAAGATCACGATCTTGACCAGATACACACCCGGGCTTGCTAGGTGATAGGGATCATATCCTTGGCTCATCGACATTCACGCCCCTTACGCCGCAAATCAGGCATGGCAAAGACTAGAGGGGCTAGCGATGCGTGACAACTCGTAAGGTTAAGGATTTCTCAATCCACAAACCAGATTTCGTGACCCGCACAAACAAAAGCCCCCGCCGAGCGCTAGAACGCTGGGCGAGGGCAGAAAATCAGTTTGGCTAAACTTAGTGGATTGGGCGCAGAGCCTTGAGCAGCAGTGGCTGCAGGGTTTCGTTGCCAGCCACGAGCTGACCGTTGGCAACCGAACCAGGCTGACCGGCGTAGTCCGAAACAACGCCACCGGCTTCCTTGACGAGCAGGAGACCCGGAGCCACGTCCCATGGCTTAAGGCCAGCTTCCCAGAGGGCGTCGAAACGACCTGCTGCGAGCCAAGCCATGTCAACGCAGATCGAGCCGGAGCGGCGAATGCCAGCAACGGCAGCATTGATCGATGCGACCTGCTTGATCTGGAGAACGTCGTTAGAGGTGCCCTGAGTCTTGATGCCAGTCGAGACGACAGCGTCAGCAAGGTGGCGACGCGCGCCAACGCGCAGGCGCTTCTTATCAGCAAGCCATGCGCCACCACCCTTTTCGGCGGTGTAGAGTTCGTCGAGCACTGGGTTGTAGATCACCGAGGCGACAATATCGTCGCCGCGCTGCAGCGCGATTGCGACTGCGAACAGTGGGATGCCGTGTAGGAAGTTGGTTGTGCCATCGAGCGGGTCAACGATCCAAGTGTGCTGGCCGTCGGTACCTGCAACTTCGCCACCTTCTTCCATCAGGAAGGCATAGGATGGGCGGGCTTTGCGCAGTTCATCATAGATGATCTGTTCGGCGCGAAGGTCGGCCTTGGAAACGAAGTCCGCTGGGCCCTTGCGGGATACCTGCAGATTTTCGACTTCGTTGAAGTCGCGGGTGAGGGATTTACCGGCTTTAATGGCCGCGCTGACCATAACGTTTAGAAGGGCGGAACGCGCCATATCGGATTTGCTCGCTAGCTCATGCGGATTATATGCATCGGGCCCGTGTGGATGGAACCAGTGCAGAAGGAGAAAAGCTCCGCCGCAAAATAAATGTGTGGCGGGCTTATTGCCTCAGAACGGGGCGCGGTTCAAGGGTCTTGGCCCGCATCATCTTGTCCCGGCGCAGCTTGTTCATCCTCGACCGTCGGATCGACCACGAGGCTTGGTGCATTTTCGGGATCAAGAGTGGTGGGTAAAACTTCACCAATGGGCTCGATAGCCTCAACAGTGGCGCTGGCGGTTGAACTCGGCGCGGGCAATGGCCAGAAGCGTGCGCGCTCCTCAGCCCGTGCCAAAGCCTCTGGGCGGATCGACACAAGCAGGCGGTCCAATGAAGGGTCCGTAAAGCCCTGGCGGCGCGCCAAAGAGCGCCACATCGCCGCCTCTTCAAGATCGAGTGATATTCCTTCACCAACGGCAAGGAGCTTGGCGTAGCGGTTCTGTGCTACAGCGCTGCCGCTATCGGCGGCGCGTCCGTACCAGCGCGCTGCTTCTTCAAGATCGCGATCAACGCCCTGACCGAGATAGAGCAGGGTCGCGTAGTCGATCTGGGCCGAAACGAGATTCTCTTCTGCTGCGCGCTTGATGAACTCTGCGCCCTCAACTGCATTGGGCAGAACGCCAACGCCTTCGATGAGCATGGTGCCATAATCATAAAAGGCTTCGGGCAGTTCAGCGTCGGCGGCCTCTTTCATAAGACCAGCCGCTTTGCTCATGTTGGGTTCGGCGTAAATGCCCTCAACATGCAAGAGCGCCATATTATATTTGGCGGGAGCATAACCAGCGTCCGCAGCCATTTTGAACAGTTCGGCGGCCTTGGCGCGATCTTTCTCAACACCGATTCCCTGTTGGTACAGCATGCCGAGCTCAAACGTCGCGAGGCGGTCGCCCGAGCGGGACGCGAGTTCATACCAGCCGCGAGCGCGCTCAGCATTCTGTGCTACGCCTAGGCCTTTGGAGTAAATTTCAGCAATGAGCGTTTGCGCTGCGCCATCGCCCTTTTCAGCGCGTGGTAGGGCAAGTTCGAGAGCGGTTAGATAATAGCCGCGCTGGAACGCGCCATAGGCATAGTCGGGTTCGCGCGTGGAGCCGAAGATGGAGTTATTGATCTCAATCGCGCCGGGCATGGGAGAGGCCGGTGGTGCGGCCTCTTCAGCAACAGGGGCCTGCGCTGGCTCAGCCGGTTCTGCATCCTGCGCGAAAGCGGGGAGGGGCAGGGCGAGCAGCGCTAAGGCGAAAAGGCGCGATGTGCGGATCATTCTGTCTCCCGAAGGGCACGATCAATAGCAGCCAAAGCCGCTGCAGGATCAGCAGCGGACCAAACGCTATCAGACACTGCAATAAATTCCGCCAAAGTTGCGGCAGCATCGCCCGCCTCTGCACTCGGGTTCGAAAAAACAGCGGGAACCTCAAAAGCTTCTGCCCACCAAGCGCTGAGTTCAGCGGCTTGTGGGTCGGCTTTGTCGCCAATCGGGCCAAAGAAGACATAGTCGACGTCCATTTCGCCAAAGCTCATGGCGTCGTGGCGCGAGCGGATGTGTCCGGCGCCAACAATGCCCTGAGGCTTGAGGAGCTTGATTGCTTCCTCAATGTCTTCAACGTCCCCGGTCGAAATATGCACGCCATCGGCGTCGAGCTTTTTAGCGAGCTTAGCGTCGTTTTCGACCAGAACAGCTGCGCCTGCTGCTTGTCCGACCTGAACGAGGCTGGCAACGAACTTGGCATAATCAGCGTCAGAAAGGGTGCCGCGCTGCACCAAAATGGCTGCAATTTCGGGGCCGGTCAGCACAGCCATCAGCTGGCGCGGAAACTGGGCGACATCCGGATTGGCCGGGGTGATGAGATAGAGCTGCGGCGCCATGGGCATTTCCGATACTGCAAAGCATTGTTGCCTTCATTGCGATTTTAGCAATGCGCGGCATGTCTCACATAGGGGATGAGAACGGGTTGGCGCAATGGTGCAATAAATAAGGCGCGGATCGATCCAGTCGACGCGCGCCCAAATCCACAGTGATGCGGAGCGTTAAGCTGCGCGATCTACAGCGTTATTCCACTGACCCAGTGCAGCGAGCGAGTTCATGTGGGCGCGGTGTGCAAAAGCGGTACGCGCTGCCATGAAGTTCTCACGACGGCCTGACCAAGTGCGCAGTGCAACGTTCTGCAAAGCACGGCCGTAGGAGAAGGTCATTGGCCAAGGCTTGCCACTGATCTGGTTCATGGCAGAGAGGTGGGCTGTTGCTTCTTCGTCGGTCTGGCCGCCGGAAAGGAAGGCAATGCCGGGAACAGCCGCAGGAACGTGGTCGCGCAGCACTTCAACAGTGCGCTTTGCAACTTCTTCCACGCTTGGGCGGTCACGGGAGTTGATGCCCGGCAGGATCATGTTTGGCTTGAGCAGCATGCCTGCGAGATCAACGCCGGCAAGGCGGAGTTCCTTGAAGACGTTTTCGAGTACGTCGCCAGTGACCTGAGCGCAGCGCTCCAGCGAGTGGTTGCCCGGTTCGCCATCGCCAACCACTTCTGGTTCAACGATTGGCACGATGCCAGCTTCTTGGCAGAGCACGGCATAGCGGGCCAGCGCGTGGGCGTTAGCGCGGATGTTGTTGCGGGTTGGGGCGATGTCATTGATGGTGATCACAGCGCGCCACTTGGCGAAACCGGCGCCGAGCTTGGCGTATTCTTCAAGGCGCTGACGCAGGCCATCCAGACCTTCTGTGATCTTTTCGCCAGACTCACCGGGCATTGGGAATGCGCCGCGGTCGACCTTGATGCCCGGGATAACGTCGCCATCAGCGAGAATGGCGCGGAACGGTGTGCCGTCTGCCGCTTCTTGCTTGAGAGTTTCTTCGGTGAGGATGACACCGGAAATATAGTTGCGCATGGCATCGGAAGCGCCAAAGAGCATTTCGCGGTAGTCGCGGCGCATTTCGAGAGTATTCGGCAGGTTAATCTTTGAAAAACGCTTGCCGATAGTGCCTTCGCTCTCGTCGGCAGCAAGAATGCCCTGTCCGGGCGTCATAAGTTTCTGCGCAATCGCGTTAAGGGACTTCGTCATCGTGTGCACCTCAGTTGGGAACTTGAGGCGACATTAGACTTTTGGACTTCTGCTTTCGATTAGACCTGTGGTTATTAGACGAAAGGCTAATCTAGTATGGTAGTGAGCGTTGGCCTTGCGATGGCGTGGCAAAACACTACATCTCTCGTCGAGATGAAAGACGCGCATCGAGGGATCCAAATGACCACTGCACCGACCCAGACTTTCCACGACGGCTACACCATTCCCCAGATTGGACTGGGCGTGTGGAAAACCCCCGATGATGTGGCTGTGGATGCTGTCGCCACGGCTCTGCGCTCTGGATACCGTCATATCGACACGGCGGCCATCTACGGCAATGAAAATGGCGTTGGTGAAGGCATGCGCCAAAGCGGGGTGGAGCGAAAGGATATCTTTCTGACCACCAAGCTCTGGAATGAGGACCAAGGTTATGACAGTGCGTTTCGCGCGCTCGATGCGAGCCTAGACAGACTGGGCACCGACTATGTCGACCTCTATCTTATCCATGCCCCGTCAGCCTTTCGCGGCAAGTATGTTGAGAGCTGGAAGGCGCTCATCGATATCCAAAAGACGGGTAAGGCGCGCTCCATAGGTGTGTCGAATTTTACGACTGGCTTTTTGAACGAGATCATTGATGCCACTGGCGTCGTGCCGGTGATCAACCAGATCGAGCTACACCCAAAGTTCCAACAGCGTGAACTGCGGGCTCTTCACGAGAAGCTTGGCATCATTACTCAGAGCTGGAGTCCATTGGGACAAGGTCAGCAGCTTGATAATCCGGTGATTGCGGAAATCGCCAAGCGGTATGGCAAAACCCCTGCGCAGATCATTATCCGCTGGCATTTGGACAGCGGCCTCAATGTCATCCCGAAATCGGTGACAGCGAGCCGCATTATTGAGAATTTTGCCGTGTTCGACTTTGCGCTTGATGCCGAAGCGATGGCAGCCATCAACGCCCTAGACGACGCTGGAGGGCGCATCGGCTTCGATCCGGCGACGATGACGTTCTAACAATCAAAAGAAAAAGGCCGGGAGTGATCCCGGCCTAAATTCTTACTTCTTGAGCGCTTCGACGCCTGGCAAAGGCTTGCCTTCCATCCATTCAAGGAAGGCGCCGCCAGCGGTCGAGACATAGGTCAGCTGATCCTTGACGCCAGCGTGGGCAAGCGCGGAGACCGTGTCACCGCCACCACCAACTGAGACCAAGTGGCCGTCATGAGTGCGCTTGGCGACATGTTTGGCGATAGCGACTGTTGCTGTATCGAAGGGCTCGATTTCAAACGCGCCCACTGGGCCGTTCCAGATGACGGTTTTGGCGTCGTCGATAGCTGCATTGATGCGCTCAACCGAGGACGGGCCGATGTCGAGGATCATGCCGTCGTTAGCAATGGCATCGACCCCATACAGCATGGTTTTCGTGTTTGCCTTGAACTCCCAAGCGACGACGGCGTCGATAGGCAGAATGATGGCGCAATTGGCCTTGTCGGCCTTTTCCATGATGCGACGGGCGGTATCGGCAAGGTCCTTTTCGCAAAGCGACTTACCAACGCCCAGACCCTGTGCGTAAAGGAAGGTGTTGGCCATGCCGCCGCCGATAACGAGGGCATCCACCTTGGAAACGAGGTTTTCCAGCAGGTCGATCTTGGAAGACACCTTAGCGCCGCCAACAATGGCAACGACCGGTTTCTTTGGCTTGCCGAGACCGGCTTCAAGCGCTTCAAGCTCGGCCTGCATCGCAAGACCGGCCGCAGCGGGCAGGAGGCGCGCTAGGGCTTCGGTCGAGGCGTGGGCGCGGTGCGCAGCCGAGAAGGCGTCATTGACATAAACATCGCCAAGGCTGGCCATGCGTTCGGCCAGTTCAACGTCGTTTTCTTCTTCGCCTGGGTGGAAGCGGGTGTTTTCCAGGATCAGGACGCAGCCTTCCGGCGCGTCGTCGATCGCGGCACCGGCTTCAGACACATCGATCCAATCGGTAGCAATGAAGCCAACTGGAAGCTTGGTGACATTGGCAACAGCTTCACAGACCTGCTCAAGCGAGAATTCAGGATCAACCTTGCCCTTCGGACGGCCGAAGTGGGAGAGGATGATAGCCTTGCCATCGCGCTTGACGATTTCGCGGATGGTCGGGACCAGACGTTCGATACGGGTCGCATCTGTGACCTTGCCGTCTGCAACCGGAACGTTGAGATCGCCTCGCAGCAGCACGCGCTTGCCGGTCAGATCGAGTTCATCCAGGGTCTTGAAACTATCGCTCATGGTGCTGCTCCGAGTGTGTGGCCGCTGGGTAGCAGAGTGGCACGTTTGGCGGAAGGGCGAAACATGCACACTAGTCTATCGATTTGAACAAGCCCGGATAGTTCACCACCAAACCATCTGCATCGAGGGTGATTTCAACGTCGATCTGGGCAGATTGAAAGCGCGCAGCTGTGTCGGAGAGCTTGGTGTAGATCTGCTCGACACGGCTAAAGCTGAGGTCTGTGGCGTCAATATAGACGAGGGCTAGGCGCTGAGCCACGCCCACCTCCGGCTCCAGCCGCCAGAGGGGAAGGGAATTGGTCATCGGGGTGGGCCAGATGTCGAGATCGAGACATCCTTTGAGCGCGGCGATGGGCTCGGCGCGATTGTCGCTCCAATTGCCGAGGCCGTCTGAGAAAAGCTCTAGCACGCCGCCATTGGTGTGTTCGATTTTTGCGGCACGAACACGCGCTGCACCGTCAATGTCGAGCCGATAAAACAGGCCAAAGTCGGGGCCAATAATCGTACCGCGAATGCGGGTGTCGCGTCCGTTGAAAATCACGTGGGCATGTTCGAGCGTATCAAGCTCAAGCCCTTTCCAAGCAATCGTGCGATTGAGCGTCATCGTCCTGTCCCTCTGGGTGAGGATGGCACGGGGGTTCTCATTTTGTCACCCGGTGGCGCTCAAACAAAAAAAGGGCGCCCCGAGGGACGCCCTTAAACAGTTTGTCTGGAAGATCCTTAGAGGGTCTTTGCCAGTGCCACTGCGGTGTCGGACATACGGTTGGAGAAGCCCCACTCGTTGTCGTACCAGGACAGGATCGACACGAAGTTGCCGCCCAGTACCTTGGTCTGATCCAGAGCCATGGTCGAGGAGTGCGGATCGTGGTTGAAGTCGATCGAGACGTTTGGAACTTCGGTGTAGCCGAGAACGCCCTTGAGTTCGCCATCGGCGTACTTCTTGATCGCAGCGTTGATTTCTTCAGCGGTTACATTGCGCGACGCGATGAACTTGAAGTCGACGCAGGATACGTTCGGGGTCGGTACACGGACCGAAACACCGTCGAGCTTACCAGCGAGTTCTGGCAGAACCAGACCGATAGCCTTAGCAGCGCCGGTCGAGGTTGGGATCTGCGAGAGCGCAGCTGCGCGGCCGCGATAGAGATCCTTGTGCATGGTGTCGAGGGTCGGCTGGTCACCGGTGTAGGAGTGGATGGTGGTCATCATCCCCTTCTCGATGCCGAATTCCTTGTGCAGCACATAGGCGACTGGTGCTAGGCAGTTGGTGGTGCACGATGCGTTCGAGATCACCACGTCATCCTTGGTCAGGCTGGCGTGGTTAATGCCGTAAACGATGGTCTTGTCAGCGCCGTCGCCCGGAGCCGAGATGATCACCTTCTTCGCGCCGGCCTTGAGGTGAGCCGATGCCTTTTCCTTCGAGGTAAAGATACCGGTGCACTCAAGAGCGATGTCGACGCCCATTGCGGCGTGCGGCAGGTTCGCTGGATCGCGCTCTGCGGTGACCTTGATTGGGCCACGACCAACGTCGATGGTGTCGCCATCCACCTTCACTTCATGAGGGAAGCGACCGTGCACGCTGTCAAAGCGCAGCAGGTGAGCATTGGTTTCTACAGGGCCCAAGTCATTGATCGCTACGACTTCGATGTCGGTACGGCCCGACTCGATGATAGCGCGCAAAACGTTACGGCCAATACGACCAAAGCCATTGATGGCGACGCGAACTGCCATAGTTTTAAACTCCAAAGAAGGAAGATTGGGAGGGAGGTCCCGATCTGTTACAACTGCGCGGTGACGGCTTCAACAACGGCCTTCGGCGTAATGCCAAAGTGGGCATAGAGCGCATCGATTGGGCCAGAAGCACCGAACGAGCTCATGCCAACAAAGCGGCCCTTGTCGCCAAGGAGCTTGTTCCAGCTCATTTCAATGCCAGCTTCCACAGCAACGCGTGCCTTAGCCGAACCGATCACTTCAGCCTTGTAGGCATCAGACTGCTTGTTGAAGAGTTCCATGGACGGAACCGAGACGACGCGAGCGGAAATGCCCTGTGCGGTCAGCTCCTTCTGCGCTTCTACAGCGATGGCTACTTCCGAGCCGGTCGCGAAGATGACAGCGTCTGCATTGGCATCGCCGAGGATAGTGTATGCGCCCTTAGCCGACTTGTTCTCAACCGAATATTCGGTGCGCAGCGCCGGCAGGTTCTGGCGCGACAGCGCGAGGATGGACGGCGTCTTCTGCGACGCCAGAGCGATTTCCCAGCATTCTGCAGTTTCCATCGCGTCAGCTGGACGGAAAACGTAGAGGTTCGGGATCGCGCGCAGAGCGGTCAGGTGCTCCACTGGCTGGTGCGTTGGGCCGTCTTCGCCAAGACCGATCGAGTCGTGGGTCATGACGTAGATCGAACGGATTTCCATCAGCGCAGCGAGGCGGATCGCTGGGCGGGCATAGTCGGTGAACACCATGAAGGTGCCGCCGTATGGGATCAGGCCGCCATGAAGGGTAACGCCGTTCATGGCTGCACCCATTTCGTGCTCGCGGATACCGTACATCATGTAGTTGCCAGAGCGGTTGTTCGCCTGGAACGGCACGGTGTCCGGGGTATTGGTGAGGTTCGAGTGGGTCAAGTCAGCCGAACCCGCCAGAATTTCCGGCACGTTCTTGGTGACGACTTCGAGAGCCATCTGCGAAGCCTTGCGGCTGGCGACCTTTGGCTTGTCTTCAGCGAGCTTCTGCTTGTAGGCGGCGAAGGCTGCGTCCAGACCGGTTGGGAGCTTGCCCGACATACGGCGGGTGAACTCGGCCTTGTGCGCGGAGGCGGCAAGGGTCGCTTCCCAATCGCCACGGATATTTGCACCGCGCTGGCCAGCGGCGCGCCACGTGTCGAGGATATGAGCAGGGATTTCAAAGGCTGGGTAGTCGATGCTGAGTGCGGCCTTTGCGCCAGCGAGTTCTTCAGCGCCAAGTGGAGCGCCGTGAACCTTTTCGGTGCCCGCCTTCTTTGGCGCGCCGCGACCGATGACGGTCTTGGCAGCGATCATGGTTGGCTTATCGGTCGACTTCTTCGCTTCGAGCAGAGCCGCTTCAATAGCTGCCTGGTCGTGGCCGTCGATTTCGATGGTGTTCCAGCCCGAAGCCTGGAAACGCGCGATTTGATCGGTGGAGCAAGCGTTGGACACTGCGCCATCGATGGTGATGCTGTTATTGTCCCAGATGACGATCAGCTTGTTGAGCTTGAGGTGGCCAGCAAGGGAAATTGCTTCTTGGGAGATGCCTTCCATGAGGCAGCCGTCACCAGCAAGAACATAGGTGTAGTGGTTGACAAGGTCGGAGCCGAATTCGGCCGCGAGCTTGGCTTCTGCAACAGCGAAACCAACCGAATTGCCGATACCAGCGCCGAGTGGGCCAGTGGTGGTTTCGATGCCGGTAGCGTGACCGTATTCTGGGTGACCGGCGGTCTTGGCGCCGATCTGGCGGAAGTTCTTGACCTGGTCGATGGTCATGTCTTCATAGCCCAGAAGGTAGAGCGAAGAGTAGAGCAGCATCGAGCCGTGACCGGCCGAAAGAATGAAGCGATCGCGATCTGCCCAGTGGGGCGCCGCAGCGTCGAACTTCATGATTTTTGTGAACAGCACGGTTGCGATATCCGCGCAGCCCATGGGAAGGCCTGGGTGACCAGAATTAGCTTTCTCGACGGCATCCATGGAGAGAGACCGGATGGCATTGGCCAATTCGTTCTGCTGGGCTGTGTTCGTCATGGGGCGGACCGCTCTTTCAAAAGGCTGAAAACGTGGGAGTGGGCGCGCAAATGTCACCCTCCCAAGGCGGTTTTGAGCCATAACAGGTTCCCTTAGGCTGTCAATGTCGGCATTAGGGCAATACGTTCGCCTCTTCTTGCAAAATAAGGGGGTATGGATGGCGACTCGGTTGCAATGCCGGGTAGGGTGGGCCAAGTTTATGTGCTCGAAACGATGCGCCTAAAGGGCAGTACCGGCAATGAGTGAGACGGAACTTCAAGAAGGGCTGCAAGCAGCCGACGCCCGTTTCAACCGGGCAATAGAAAGACTGGAAACCAGTCTGCGCGACCTTAATGGGCGTATCCAGAGACGTCAGCGCATGGAAGTGGACACGCAAAGGCTCGTGCATGAACGCGCGCGGCTTGCCACTGAGCTCGATAAAACGGCAGCAAAGGCGAAGCGTCTGGATGACGGTGCACACGAAGTGTCGCGTCGTCTCGTCGAAGCCATGGAAACCGTGCGGTCCGTGCTCCAAAAAACGGAGAGTTGAGTGCCCGAGGTCAATGTTGAAATTAATGGCCGCAAGTACCGTATGGCTTGTGAAGCAGGTCAACAGGGGCATTTGATGCGCCTTGCCGAGCGTTTTGACGCTGAGGTTGAAGCGCTCAAGGGTGCCGTCGGCGAAATCGGGGATACCCGTCTAACGGTCATGGCAGGCATTGCCGTCATGGATGAATTGACGGAAGCGGAAAAACGCATCGCCGCTCTTGAAGAGCAAGTGGCGCTTTTGACCGAGGCCGGGCAAGGCATTGCCGAAGAGCTTGAGCAGACCGAGCGTAAGTTTACCCAGAAGCTCGATGAAGCCTCACGGACGATCGAGAGCATCGCCAGCGTTCTCGAGCAAACTGCGCCAGTTGCGAATTGAGCGATCAACCTCGTTGAAAGCGCGATGGTGGCCTTTGCAGCGGTGCCGGAAGCGCCTATATGTGTAAGCGCTGCCCGGCGCGTGAGGACACAGAATCCCCGGGGCCTTAATCGATCCTAAGGGAGCTGTCCCTGACCAGGCCCGTGGGCTTGGACATACGGCGCCCACCTACGTAAGTAGGTTCCCGGGATCGCAATTCCCACGGCCTGGGCGGCACAAATATCTGAGGTTTGATGGCGCAGCTGAGCGTTGATGAGATCAAGTCAGACCTGCGGCACGAAGCATACCTTGCCCGCGCGGCGCTGAGTGCCGACTATCGACGTGATGCCGCTTTGGCCGTCGCCTCCCATTTTTTCCAATCATCGCTGATGTCTGACGCCGATACTGTCGCTGGGTATTGGACACTGCGCGATGAGCTCGATTGCCTGCCGATCTTGAATGCGCTGAAAGAACGGGGCGGAAAAGTCATCTTGCCGGTGGTGGCGGCATCCGGTCAGCCGCTCGATCTAAGGCTCTGGGAGCCTGATGTTCCATTGGAAAAAGCCGGTTTTGGTACCTTCGGGCCCCCGAGCACTGCGCCACGGGCGATACCCGATGTCCTATTGCTGCCGCTCGTTGCCTTTGACAAAACAGGCACGCGTCTGGGATATGGCGGTGGGTATTACGACCGGACGCTTGCGTCCCTACCTAAAAAGCCACGGCTCATTGGATTGGCCTACGCCGTTCAAGAGCTCGATGAGATACCTCGCTTGGACCACGACGTGCCGCTAGATGCCGTCATTACAGAGACTGGCCTGCGCATGTTCGGAGACACTTTATGAGACTGCTTTTTCTTGGCGACGTGATGGGTAAGGCCGGACGTGATGCCATAACCGAACGCCTGCCGGGCTTGATCCAAGAATACAAATTCGATTTCGTCGTCATCAACGGCGAGAACGCCAGCCATGGGCGCGGTCTCACTGAGGGCCATTACAACGCATTGCGTGACGCGGGCGCGGACATTGTCACGCTTGGCGACCATGCTTTCGATCAGCGTGAAGCGCTTTCTTATATCGAGCGTGAACCCAATTTGGTGCGCCCGATCAATTATGTCTCTGGCACGCCGGGCCGCGGCGCAATGATGGTCGAAGGCCGCAATGGGCATCGCGTCTTGGTGGTCAATGCGCTCGGCCGCGTATTTATGCCCCCGATCGATGACCCATTCCGCGCTGTTGAAGCGGCGATCGCGCAAGCGCCACTCGGGCATGTCGCCGACGCTATTCTGGTCGACTTCCACACTGAGGCCACGTCGGAAATCCAGGCGATGGGCTATTTCTTGGATGGTCGTGCTACCCTCGTGGTTGGCACACATACCCATATCCCCACCTCCGACCACCGCATTTTGCGTGGCGGCACGGCGCTGATGGCCGACGCTGGCATGTGCGGAGATTTCGACTCTGTTATCGGCAGTGATTATGAGGAGCCGTTGAACCGGTTCCTCAGTGGCATACCGACTGGCCGATTTGTTCCGGCAGATGGTGAAGCCACGCTCTGCGGCGTCGCCGTTGAGACTGACCCACTGACGGGTCTGGCGCGTTACGTTGCACCTTTGCGGGTTGGCGGCGTACTGGCTCAGGCATTGCCGGACTTCCCTGCATAAAGACTAGCATAAGCGACTCACGGAACCGTGAGTCGCTGTTCTCGTTACCTCGATGATTGTGTCGGCTTTAACCAGCGGCTCGTTAACGGGGGAAATGGGGATATGCTTGATCCCATCATCAATTTTCTGAACGACATATTCTGGGGCTATGTCCTCGTTTATGGCCTAATTGCCGTTGGGTTATTCTTCACGATCCGGTTGCGGTTCGTGCAGTTTGTCCATTTCGGTGAGATGTTTCGAGCGGTTGTCGGTTCAAAGGCCAACGACAAAGCCGGGATCACACCCTTTCAGGCCCTCTGCACCTCACTGGCATCCCGTGTTGGCACGGGGAACCTCGCCGGTGTCGCGGTGGCTCTTTATCTTGGCGGTCCCGGCGCTATCTTTTGGATGTGGGTGGTTGCGCTCCTCGGCATGGCCACGGCCTATTCTGAATCGACGCTCGCCCAGCTCTATAAAATCAAAAACCAGAACGGCGATTATCGCGGTGGGCCCGCGTTTTATATCGCGCGTGGCCTCAAAGCTCCGTGGGCCGGTGCTCTGTTTTCGGTCTGCCTGATCCTCGCCTTTGGTCTGGTCTTTAATGCCGTTCAAGCCAACTCAATTGCTGATGCGGCCGCGGGCGCATTCGGCTTCGATAAGCTCTGGGTCGGCATTTCTCTGGCTGTGCTAACCGGCATCGTGATTTTCGGCGGTATTCGCGGCGTCGCTTATGTGTCGCAAGTGGTCGTGCCGATCATGGCCGGTATCTATCTTCTGGTCGCGCTTTGGGTCGTGGCCATGCACATCACCGAGGTGCCCGACATGCTCGGCCTCATTGTCCGCAGCGCGTTCGGTCTTGAAGCTGCTGGTGGCGGGATCGCGGGCGCGATGCTCAACGGTGTGAAGCGTGGTCTTTTTTCCAACGAGGCCGGCATGGGCTCTGCGCCCAATATCGCCGCCGTTGCAACGCCTGACCCGCACCACCCTTCATCGCAGGGCTTCGTGCAGGCGCTGGGCGTATTCATCGATACCATTCTGGTGTGTACTGCAACTGCGCTGCTTATTCTGCTTTCCGGGGTTATGGTTCCGGGCAGCGATTTGACTGGCACACCGCTGACCCAGGCCGCCATGACTGTTCACATCGGCGGGTTCGGCAATGCCTTTATCGCCATTGCGATCTTCTTTTTCGCCTTCACCTCCATCATCGGCAATTACACCTATGCCGAAAATGCCATGACCTTCCTCAAGCTGGGCAATTTTCCTGCGCTTACAGTTCTGCGCTTGGCCGCTATGGGCATGGTGATCTGGGGCTCTGTTGAAACCGTGGCGACGGTCTTTAATGCGGCCGACGCATCCATGGGGCTGATGGCGACCATCAATTTGATCGCCATTGTTCTGCTCTCCGGTACTGTTGCGAAACTGACCAAGGACTATGTCGATCAGCGTAAAGCGGGGAAGGTGCCAACCTTCCAGGCCTCGGATTATCCTGAGCTCGATGGCAAGATCGATCATTCGATCTGGAACAGGCAGGACCCCGGCTAAACTGTTTTTGGCCTAAAAAACCTGCGCTCGCTGCCGTGACACCGGGGGCGGGCGCTTTATTTTTGCCCTCGCGGGCCCTATAAGCAGCCCGATTTTACAAATTCTCGCCGAGGTAACGAATGGCTGGCCATTCCCACGCCAAGAACATTATGCACCGCAAGGGCAAGAGCGATGCTATTCGCTCCAAGATATTTTCGAAGCTCGCCCGCGAAATCACCGTGGCGGCCAAGATGGGTCAGCCTGACCCAGCGTTTAACCCACGTCTGCGTTTGGCCATCACCAATGCGCGCTCGCAGTCGATGCCAAAAGACAATATCGAACGCGCAGTGAAAAAGGCGTCCGGTGGCGACGCTGAGAACTATGACGAAATCCGCTATGAAGGCTACGGCCCGGGTGGTGTTGCCGTCATCGTTGAAGCGCTGACTGACAACCGCAACCGCACGGCCTCGAACGTTCGTTCGTACTTCTCCAAGAACGGTGGCGCCTTGGGTGAAACCGGTTCGGTCGGCTTCATGTTCGATCGCGTTGGCGAAATCACCTACCCGGCTGCAGTCGGTACGGAAGACAAGGTCATGGAAGCGGCGATTGAGGCCGGTGCCGATGACGTTGAGAGCGACGACGAAGGCCACTACATCTACACCAGCTTTGAAGGCATGGCCGAAGTCTCGGCCGCGCTTGAGCAGGTGTTGGGCGAAGCTGAAACGGTCAAGGCCGTCTGGAAGCCTCAGAACCGTACGCCGATTGACGCTGAAAAGGGTGCAACCCTGATGAAGCTGATCGCGACCCTCGAAGAAGATGACGACGTTCAGAACGTCTACTCGAACTTTGACATGAGCGAAGAAGACGCTGCCAAGCTCGTCTAATTGAGCAGCATTTCGAATTTGAAATCCCCGCCTCGCGCGGGGATTTTTTTATGCGCGGCGCACAGGGGCCGGGGGCAAAGAAACGGCCGCTACTTCCACCATATTGCGCCCGGCCTTTTTGGCCGCATAGAGCCCCTGATCAGCACAGCGGAACAGTTCTGAAAAACTGATTGGTGCGGCGAAACTTGCGCCCCCAATACTCACGCTGAGCGGACAGGGCACGCCTCGCGGTGAAAAGCTCGCCCTGCGGATGCCGCGGCGAATGCGTTCTGCCACCAGAAAGGCGCTCATGCGATTGGCGCCCGGTAAGTAAACGCCAAATTCCTCGCCGCCGAGCCGCCCGACCAGCGCACCGGTGCGTACAATACGGCGCAACGTCGCCGCAATAAGGGTCAGGGCAATGTCGCCCTGATCATGGCCATGGGCATCGTTGATCGCTTTGAAATTATCGGCGTCAATAACGAGAAGGGCACCACTGGGCGTGCCTTCGCGGTCACTGAGAAACTCCTGCGTTAGCTCCGTGAACGCACCTCGGTTCAGGCAGCCGGTGAGGCTATCGGTATTGGCCAAGCGCGCCAGTCGAAGGTTTTCGACCGCCAGCTGGCGCATTCGCATTGTGAACAAGTAGAATAAGGGCAGACCCACCAGCAGCGGGGAGAGGGTCGCCGCGCCAAACAGGCGGATCGAAAGATCGGATGTGAGCTCTGCGCTCGAGAAGAACACAGCCACCACAATCCACGAAACGACCACGCAGCAAACCGGGCCGAAAATGCTCCAACGGGTTACGCTCGGCCAGCTATGAAATGGCCTAGATTTCCTGTGGCTTGCAACGCGTTTGAGGCGTTGTCGTGCATATAAAATAGCTGAAAGTCGCCAGTTGGTAACGCGCTGTGTGTCCATGCCGTTTGCCCCCAAAAGCATGCGCGTGACGCTAGGCGAGGCTTTCTCAATTAATGCTTGCCCGAATTGTTAAAGCTTTATTCATCCACTGGTATATCGTTTGTTGCCAATTTGTTCACTTTAGCCTTGGTAGGCTGCGCGAAGTTGACTACAAGGTAATCCATGAGCACTCCCGTTCGAATCATCGGCATCGACCCTGGCATCCGCCGTTGTGGCTGGGGCGTTATCGAGGCGCAGGACAATCGTTTGCGCTTTGTCGCTGGTGGCACGCTCACCCCGCCAACAACAGGCGAACTGGCCTCCCGGCTGGCATTTTTGTCCGAAGGGCTAAATGGCGTATTGGACGCTCATCAGCCAGATGAAGCCGCAGTGGAAGAGACATTCGTGAGTGCGGGCGCTCGCTCAGCGCTTATCCTTGGACAAGCGCGCGGCGTTGTTTTGGTGACGCCTGCTTTGCGCGGTCTGCCCGTGGCAGAGTACGCCGCCAATCTCATCAAGAAATCCGTTGTCGGCACGGGCCACGCGGATAAGGCGCAGATTGGCCTCATGGTCAAAACTCTGATGCCGACAGCTGTTTTTAAGGGCGCGGACGCAGCCGACGCTTTGGCGATTGCAATTTGCCACGCCCACCACCGTGTTTCAGCGATGCGCATGGGAGCCTATGCATGATCGGCAAGCTTAAAGGTCTGGTCGATAGTTTTGGTGATGATTACACGCTGATCGATTGCGGTGGTGTTTGCTACCAAGTGTTCTGCTCGGGCCGCACGCTGCAGTCATTGCCCAGTGTTGGCCAAGCTGGTGTGGTCTTTATCGAGACCATCGTGCGCGAGGACATGATCCGGCTTTATGGCTTTGCCACCGAAGCTGAAAAGAGCTGGTTCAATCTTCTCACCTCCGTGCAGGGCGTGGGTGCACGCGTGGCTTTGGCCATTCTGTCGATCCTCACGCCGTCTGAACTCTCGAGCGCTGTGGCGCTGCAAGATAAGGCGATGATCGGGCGCGCCAATGGTGTTGGCCCCAAACTGGCGCTGCGTGTTGTGACCGAACTTAAGGGCAAGGTTCCAGCCATTGGCGCTGTCGATGCTGGCACTCTGGGCTTGCAGGCCGCGCTTGGCGAAGGCGTTGCCGCAACCAATATTTCCGACGCCGTGTCGGCGCTGACCAATTTGGGCTATTCCAGCCAGCAGGCGTCTGCTGCCGTGGCACGCGTGGTGCAAAAGGAAGGCGACGATACCGCGACCGAAAAGCTTATTCGTCTGGGACTTCGCGAGCTGAGCAGTTAAGCTCTCTCCAAATTGGGGGAGAGTGATTTTGGCAACGAAACTTCAGTCTGCATGTGTGGCACTGGTTATGCTCGGCGCGGCGAGCTCTGTAACGGCGGCGCAGGCCGACCAAAATGAAGCTGTCGCTGTGGCGATTTGGTTTGTGGAAGCCGATGGGACGTCAAAGCCCTATTATTTCCACGATTTGAATAACCCCTTGCCGCGCTGGTCGTGCGAAGCGCGACTTGACTACCTAACGAAATTGCATTTTCGCAATACAAGATCCAATCCGGACCTCAAGAACAAGCAG
This sequence comes from Devosia sp. MC521, assembly GCF_014127105.1. Lineage (NCBI taxonomy): Bacteria > Pseudomonadati > Pseudomonadota > Alphaproteobacteria > Hyphomicrobiales > Devosiaceae > Devosia > Devosia sp. MC521. The sequence goes on along the minus strand of NZ_CP059902.1, from coordinate 2,895,193 downwards.
GCGACAAGGTCGGCCTGTGTTCCGGTCCGCAACATAAAGTAAGCTTGCGCGTGACCTCAATTACCAACCCTTCCACCGGTCGCGACGAAAATCTCGATGTGTCGTTGCGCCCGTCAGGCTTTTCTGACTTCGTCGGACAGGCGGCGGCGCGCGCCAATCTGGAAGTGTTCATTCAGGCCGCAAAACAGCGTGGTTCGGCGCTGGACCACGTTTTGTTTGTGGGGCCGCCCGGCCTCGGCAAAACCACGCTCGCGCAGATTATTTCCAAGGAATTGGGTGTGGGTTTTCGCGCGACCTCGGGCCCGGTGATCGCCAAGGCGGGGGATCTGGCGGCGCTGCTGACCAATCTTGAAGAGCGCGACGTGCTTTTCATCGACGAAATCCATCGTCTCAACCCGGCCATTGAAGAAGTCCTCTATCCTGCTATGGAAGACTTCCAGCTTGATCTGATCATCGGGGAAGGGCCTGCGGCGCGTTCTGTTCGTATTGATCTGGCCAAGTTTACGCTGGTTGGTGCAACCACACGTGCCGGCCTACTCACCACGCCACTGCGCGATCGTTTCGGCATACCGGTTCGTCTCAATTTCTATACGCCTGAAGAGCTGGTCAAAATCGTCACGCGTGGTGCGCGCCTTCTCGGCATGCCAATGTCGCCCGATGGCGCAATGGAAGTCGCGCGTCGCTCGCGCGGCACCCCGCGTATCGCCGGACGCCTGCTCCGTCGCGTCATCGATTTTGCCATGGTGGGCGGCGCTCATGAAGTGACACGACAGATTGCCGACGCTGCGCTCTTGCGTCTTGATGTGGATAGCCGGGGTCTTGATCAGCTCGACCGCCGTTATCTCACAACCATTGCCGATTTCTACAATGGTGGCCCCGTCGGTATCGAAACAATCGCCGCTGCGCTCTCCGAGCCGCGCGATGCGATTGAAGAAATCGTCGAGCCTTACCTCTTGCAGCAGGGCTTTATTCAGCGCACACCGCGTGGGCGCATGCTCACCTCAATCGCGTTCCAACATATGGGGCGCGGTGTGCCGCAAGGCTTTGTGGGCATACAGTCGACCCTGTTTGAGGAACCCGAAGAGTGAATGAACGGCATATCATCAGCTTTCCCATCGGCTCGCAGCGGTTCAATTTCCGTGTCGCCGGGATCATCGTGGTCGATAATCACGTCCTGATTTGCAGCGAAGATGATGATGACTATGCCATGCTTCCGGGCGGCCGGATTGAGCTAGGCGAAGACAGCAAGTTTTCGCTATCGCGCGAAATCGCCGAAGAGCTGGATATGCCCGGCCGCGTTGGTGCTCTGGTCGCCACCTCTGAGAGTTTTTACCGCCGCGTCGGCGAAGATTTTCATGAGCTCGGCTTTTTCTATGAAGTCGCTTTGCCGGGGCAGGGGCCTGACGGCAATGCCCCCTGGCTCCAGCGTTGGGATGAAGGGCATTTGCTCAAATTCTCATGGGTGAGCCTTGAAGGGGCTGCGCTGGAGAAGCGCAATCTGTTGCCCTCATGGTTGCCGAACTATCTGCGGACCCGGTCCCGCACCCTGACCCACATCATTCACGACGAGCGCGTATGACGACGCATAGTTTTCCTGTCCGCATTTATTACGAGGACACTGACTTTTCGGGGAATGTCTATCACGCGGCCTATCTCAAATTCTTTGAGCGGGCGCGGACCGAGTTCCTGCGTGAGAATGGTATTCACCATTCTGAATTGGCGGCGCAGGGCATCGCCTTTGCCGTCCGTTCAATGCAGCTCGAGTTTATCGGCGCCGCTCACATCGATGATTTGCTGTCTGTCTCTACACAAGTTGTTGCGGCAACTGGTGCTCGTCTCAAGCTTGAGCAAAAGATTTTCTGCGATGATACGCTGCTCACAACCGCTCAACTTGATGTCGTCGCAATAAAAACCTCTGGTGGGCCTGCGCGCCTCCCTGCTGTGCTTCGCGCCCTGGCTCCATAAATAACAAAGCGAACACAAGGGGTTTTCCGGAATCTCTTTGTTAACCCATTGGTGACCATAACCAAGGAACAGAGACCGCAGTTCGGTCTCCGCGCTGCTTCGCGGCCGGAGAAACGAAGCAATTCTCTTAATTTTGACAGAATTGGCCCCCATCGCAGCCCGATGTGGACCCGCGCCTCGTCGGCCGAAAGGATCGTTTAATGGAAGCCATGGATGCAGTTGGAGTCGCCACCGCCGCCGCTCCGCATGCTGACCTCTCCATCTGGGGCCTCTTCTGGGCTGCCGATTTCGTCGTCAAAAGCGTGATGATTGGCTTGCTCGCGGCATCTGTTTGGTGCTGGGCGATCATTGTCGAAAAGTCGTTGATGTATCGTCGCGCTGCCGCTGAGATGAACGCGTTTGAACGCACGTTCTGGTCCGGACAGTCGCTCGAAGAACTCTATCGTCAGCAGGCTGAAAAGCCTTCTGGTGGTATGGGCGCGGTCTTTGTCGCCGCGATGAAGGAATGGAAGCGCAGCCACGAGCAGAACGCCTCGAGCTTTGCTGGCATGCAGCAGCGCCTCGACAAGGTTCTCGATGTTGCCATTTCCCGCGAGAGCGATAGCCTCGAAAAGCGCCTCGGCTTCCTCGCCACGGTCGGTTCTGCGGGCCCATTCATTGGCCTCTTCGGTACCGTGTGGGGCATCATGAACGCCTTCACCAATATTGCGGCCTCATCCGATACCAGCCTTGCAATTGTGGCGGGTCCGATTGCGGAAGCGCTGTTCGCAACTGCGATTGGCCTAGTGGCCGCTATCCCTGCCGTTATCGCCTACAACAAGCTCTCCGCTGATGCAGGCAAGATGATTGGCCGCCTCGAAGGCTTCGCCGACGAGTTCTCGACCATCCTCTCGCGCCAGCTCGAAGCACGGAACCGCTAATATGGGCATGGGTGTTTCCTCAGGCGGGGGCGGAGGCGGGCGTCGCAGACGCCGCAAGAGCCGCGCCGTTATAAGTGAAATCAACATCACGCCGATGGTGGACGTGATGCTGGTGCTGCTGATCATCTTCATGGTGGCCGCGCCGATGATGACCACTGGCGTGCCAGTCGACCTGCCGCAATCCGCTGCAGGCTCGATGCCAAACCAGACCAAGCCGATCACCGTGTCGGTCTCGCCGGAAGGCGCGATCTTTGTTGATCAGACGCCTGTGGCTGAAGCCGAACTCATCACCACTCTTTCCGGATTAGCGACCACCGAGGACCGCGTTTATTTGCAGGGCGACACCACCGCCAACTATGGCGTTGTGATGCGTGTCATGGGCCAGCTGTCGGCTGCCGGTTATACCAAGATCGGGCTCGTTACCGAGCGTGAGCGATAGGCCCGGGCCCATGCGCACAGGTCTAGTTGTCTCTGTTTCTGCCCACGTGATCGTCCTCGTGCTGGGTCTGGTCAATCTGGGCATGACTGAACGGCTTGAGCCGAGCGTACAGTCAATTGCCGTTGATTTGGTGCCGATTGAAGAATTCTCCAATATCCGTAAAGGGGTGTTGGATAGCGAGGTCGTGGAAACCGACACGCCATCGATAACTGATAGCGAAGAACCGGCAGAGTTGGCCCAGCCGACTGGCAATACGGAAGAAGATCAGCTGACCCCGTCGCCGGCCGATGTTCCCACGCCTTCGCCAGTGACTGAAACCGCACCTGCGCCGGAAACGGCACCAGAGCCTGAGCCCGAACCAGAGCCGGAACCAGTGGAGCCACCACCACCGCCAGAACCGACGCCGCCACCAGCGCTGCCTGAGACGCGTCCTGCGGACTTAACGCCTCCACCGCCGCCACCAGAGCCAGAGCCTACGCCTGAGCCGACCCCAGAGCCTGTTCCGGAACCAGAACCGGTTCCAGAGCCCGTGCCAGAACCAGAGCCGACAACACCAGAGCCGACGCCGGAGCCAACCCCTCCTGCGGCGCCAACGGTGAATGTGGCTATGCCGACATCACGCCCAACCGATCTTGCGCAGGTTCGTCAGCAAGCCTTGGCTGCTGAGGAAAAGCGTAAGGAGGAGGCTGCTGCCGAGGCCGAACGTAAGCGCAAGGAAGAGGAAGAGCGCAAGAAGCGCGAAGCCGCTGCCGCCGCTGCACGCCAAAACCAACCGACAGCGCCGTCCGAGCGCCCACCGCCAGATGATATCTCCTCGATCATCAATAATGCGCCGACGACAGGCGGCACGACTGGGCAGGGTGGAGCGGCAAGCTTGGGTGACACAACCGGCACCTCAGCGCGCTTGAGCCAGACCGCAATTGACGGCTTTGCTGCCAAGATCAAGGCGTGCTGGAACTTGCTGCCGAGCGATTACAACTCGGGCATGAATGTCACGCTGCGCGTGAACATGAACCAGGACGGTTCACCGGCTGGCACCCCTCAGGTGATTTCGGCTGATCCGTCGACTGCCGGGCAGGCCATGGCGCGCGCCGCTCAACGCGCTGTCATTCAGTGTGGCCCCTATACGATGCTTTCCGCAGACTCCTACAGCGAGTGGCGGACGATTGAACTTGAACTAAGACCGTGACCTTGAATTTGCCCGTTTGTTAGCCTTAGTGCAGCAAAACTGGCGAGATCGGAGATAGAGAATAATGACGCTTCTATCGCGGCGCGATGCGCTGAAATTGGGCTTGGCTGGCGGCGTCATGCTTGCCACTGCCCCTATGGCTTTGGCACAGCTGCGTGTTGTGGTCGAAGGCGCTAACTTCCAGCCGCTGCCGATTGCTATCCCTGATTTCGCGTCTTCGGACCCGGCCTTTGGTAAAGAGATCGCCGATATCGTGCGCAACAATTTGCGCCGGTCTGGTCTTTTCCTGCCGCTCGATCCTGCCTCGCTTCCGGTGCAGGTTGGCGATGTGAACAACTCGCCGGACTTCACCATTTGGCGCACGGCCAATGTCGACGGCGTCGTCATGGGTTCGGTAGAGCGCGGCGGCCAGATCAATTCCATGGTCCGCGTTTGGGATGTTCAGGCTGGCGCGCAGGTCGTTGGCAAGAGCTATGCGACCGATCCAAGCTCGGCGCGTCGTATCGCGCACATGGTGTCGGACGCTGTTTATGAGCAGCTGACCGGCGGTTCGGGCTATTTCGATACCCGTGTTGTCTATGTCGCTGAAAGCGGCCCGAAGGCGAACCGTACCCGTCGTCTCGCGATGATGGATCAGGACGGTGCCAATGTGCGCTATCTGACCGATGGCTCATACATGGCGCTCACCCCGCGCTTCTCGCCCAATGGTGATCTCATCACCTATATGAATTTCGCTGAAGGCAATCCGCAGGTTTACCTGCTGCAGCTTTCGAGCGGTCGCCAGCAGCGCCTCGCCAATGTTGGCGCGATGACCTTTGCGCCACGCTTCTCCCCCGATAGCAACACGGTTGCGTTCTCGGTTGAGCAGCAGGGCGCAACCAATATTTACTCGGTTGGCGTGGGTGGCGGGCAGGCGATGCAGCTGACCTCTGGCGCAGCGATTGATACAGCGCCGTCCTATTCCCCAGATGGTGGCCGGATAGTCTTTGAAAGCGATCGTGGTGGCTCGCCGCAGATTTACATGATGGGTGCCTCGGGCGGCAATCCGCAGCGTATCAGCTACGGCCAGGGCAGCTATTCGACCCCCGTGTGGTCGCCAAAGGGCGACCTCATCGCCTTCACCCGTCAGTCCGGTGGTCAGTTCCACATTGGCACCATGGCTCCAGATGGCTCGGGCGAACGCCTGCTCTATTCTGGCTATCACGCCGAAGGCCCAACATGGGCGCCCAATGGTCGTGTCATCATGTTCTTCCAGGATCCGGGTGGCAATGACGGCCCGCGTCTGATGTCGGTCGACATCTGGGGCCGCGCGGCCCAGTCTATCCAGACGGAAAGCTACGCTTCTGACCCGGCTTGGTCTAACCTGCTGGTCTAGTGCCAAACCTCAATTGAATACAAAAACACCCCGGTTTGCGCCGGGGTGTTTTGCATTAAAGCCTGAGCATTTTTACATAGCAGGCATAATAGCGATATCTCGGACGTTTGCGCCGTCGATCTTGCCAGCTTCCGTGGTCGCACCGGTTTCCAGATTAACCGTGTGGAATGCACCGTCGATCACGAGCCAAGCTTCATTGCCGCCCTTGCCATCTGATGCGATGTCAAAGCCAGCTTCGGTCGGCATAACGCCAATTTCGCCGACAGCGTTCAACACACCATCATTTGGTGGGTCCTGAAGAACCAGCCAACCAGCCTTGCCGTCGATGTTAAAGAGCTGGGTCTTTTCCGTGCCGGCGTAGGAATTGGTGTAAGCGCCCGCGATGACATTTGGGGACGCACCGTCCGCGTAGCTATGGCTGCCATCGGTGACGGTTTCACCGGTATCAACAGTGACGCGTAGGCTGGTGCCATCGCTGCCCATGACACGCAATTTGTCGGCAACTGGATTGAAATCAACGGTCGCTGAGACGCCATCTGCGAGTTTCGTCGCCAAAGTGCTGACCTTGGTGGCGACACCGGTTTCGGGGTCGATAGTGGCGAGCGTGCCATCGGCGAACACACCATAAAGCATCCCGTCTGCGGGGCGAACGTCGATCCCGAGAAGACGCCCATCAACGCCTGTTACATCGATCGAACCCGTTTCAGTCCAGCTTTCGGTGTCGAGCCAGTGAAGGGTGTTTTCGCCTGATAGGCCAACGACATTTGCGGCCATTGCGGGTGCAGCAAAACTGGTGAGCAGCAGTGCTGCAGTGAGGGTTTTAAGCGCAGTCATCTTGGGTTTCCTTTCGGTGTCATCGAACTTGCGGATCGGGCAGGGGCCTCGATGTGCAGAAGGGAGACTGCATCGACGAGGCCCCGCCGCGAGCGATTAGCTCGCTGGCATCAGCACTTTGTCGATGACGTGGATAACGCCGTTCGACTGGATCACATCAGCGATGGTGACGGTCGCGGTGCCACCGGTTTCATCGGTGAGGGTGACCATGCCGTCGGTAACTTCGGCGGTGAGCTTGCAGCCGCCAAGGGTGTCGATGACGTGCTTGCCGCTACCGTCTTCAACCATCTTGATAACGTCCGCAGCGAGGGCCTTGGCACCAACCACGTGGCAGGTCAGGACCTTGGTCAGCATGTCCTTATTTTCTGGCTTCAGCAGATCTTCAACCGCACCTGCTGGGAGAGCATCAAAGGCAGCGTTGGTTGGAGCAAAGACGGTGAAAGGACCGGCACCCTGCAGGGTTTCCACCAGACCTGCTGCGGAAACAGCGGCTACGAGCGTGGTGTGGTCGGCCGAGTTCATGGCGTTTTCGACAATGTTCTTGTCCGCGAACATTGCAGCGCCGCCCACTTCTGGATTGTCCTGTGCCAGTGCTGCACCGGCAGTGGTCAGAGCAAAACAGCCTGCGATAAGGGTCTTCGAGATCATGTTCATGGCGTTCCTCCATGTGTAGATCGCCTCAGGATTGAGGGACATAAACAGACACGAGAGCAACGGCAGATAAGTTTCAGCCCCACGCATTTTGTTTTGCGCAGGGCTGGTAAGGTACTGAAGCGAAAGACAAAGAAAGTTAGATTTCGAGGAGGTCGCCTAATGCGACCACGTCTCCGGTCGGTTGCCCTGTCGGCGATCCGCCCGGTGGTTCAACGCTGATCGCCATGTGGGCACGATTGTTAAGCAACGCTCTCACGCTGTCGTTAAGGGGCATACGGGCTGCGCCGCCCACAGGGATGACGCCCAGCGAGGTTGGAGCCGCGTCGCCTTCCGCGACCCAAAGCTCAAAGACCTGCCCCGGGGCAGGTTCGCCTGCAAGATGGGCGAGCCGGATCTCGCCGCTACCCGCGTCGTAAATGGCCATATAGCGCACTTCGCTTGTGTCCGCTGCCAGCGAGGCCAGGATGCTGGTTTGGGGCGCCAGCGGCGTCTGCATCATGGGAAGAGTGACGGCCACAAGGAATGCCGCTGCGATACCAGCGGCAAGGCCGCGCCACAGCACTAAACTGCCCCAAAAACCTTTGCTCTGAGGTGCTCCTGCGACGCCAAAGAGATGCCTGTCGAGCGCGGTCTTTAAACGTGGCGACACATCCTGGGGCACATAACCCTCGGCGAGCGGGGTGAGGCGCTCTTCCCAGGCGTAGACGGATTGCGCAAATGCTGCGTCGGTTTCGACGCGGCGCGCGAGCATCGCCAGTTCGCTCGCGGGGAGCACACCAAGCGCGAATTCAGCCGCAAGAATATCGTCACCGCCTTCGGGCAGATCGTCATCTTTGATCACGCTCATCGCTCCAAGCACTCCTTCAGTCGCATCAGGCCTCGTCTTAGCCATGTGCGCATGGTGTTCAGCGGAACCGCATAGCGGATCGCGAGATCCGCATAGCTATCGCCTTGCATATAGGCTGCACGCAGGGCGCTGGCCTTTTGCTCTTCCAGTTCGGATAAGCACCCATCAAGTTGGGTGGCTTCACCAGCGGCAACAGTTTGCGCCTCGGGGTCAGGGCTCGGGTCTTTGACGGCCAATGCCGCATCATCGATCTGCCCTAGGCCCTCACGCCGCGCCCGCAATCGGTCAATCGCGTGGTGTCGGGCCACGGCAATCAGCCACGTCATCGGGCTTTGTCCGGTCACCGCAAAACGATCCGCTTTGAGCCAGATTTTGACGAAAACCTCCTGCAAGGCGTCCTCAGCTTCGGCTCTGTTGTTTAAGACACGTAGGCAGGTGCCAAAAAGTTTCGCAGCCGTTGCGGTATAGAGCCGATCGAATGCTGACCGGTCACGCAAGGCGACCCGGAGAATGAGCCCGCCGATGTCGTCTCGCATAGTGTTTGTAGACATGCGTCCTCCGGGGAAACTGCGGCGCAACTATGCGGGCGCCCGATTGGACGTGCAAGTCACACTCATCTTCGGCGTCAAAATCGGTTCTTTACGGTGATCAAAGTCGATTGGATCACTCCAAAAAATTCGCCCAGAACTAGCGTTTTCGACCCGTGAAAATTCCGTAAGTCATTGATATTTCGTTGTAATGAGGTTTTTGAGCCTCGCTCATGTAAAAACCAATCCAGTGCAGATCGCTCCCCGTAATTGTCGCAGCTCCAATGGTTGGAGCCCCAGACAATGGAAGGTGCATTCTATGATGACGCTTCGTACTCTATCGGTTGCTGCAGTACTCGCATTTGGCTCCCTGTCGGCTACGGCTCAAGACGCAATGATGGCGAGCACCAGCACCGTGGTTGAAACCGCTATCGGTTCGCCAGATCATTCGACTCTCGTTGCAGCAGTTCAAGCCGCTGGTCTTGTGGACACCCTCAATGGCGAAGGCCCATTCACCGTATTCGCGCCCGTGAACGCAGCCTTTGACGCGCTGCCAGCTGGCACTGTTGAAACTCTGCTGAAGCCAGAAAACAAAGATCAGCTGACTGGCATCCTCACCTATCACGTGGTCGCTGGCGACATTCATGCCGCTGACCTCATCAAGCTGATCCAGGACAACGGCGGTACTTTCAAGGCGGCAACTGTTGCGGGTGGCGAGCTGAGCTTTAGCCTCGATGGCGAGACCGTTAAGATTGCCGACGCAGCAGGTGGTTCCGCAAGCGTCACAGCAGCCGACATTGACGCTTCGAATGGCGTTATCCACGTGGTCGATGCCGTGCTTCTTCCGGCAAACTAACGATCAAAGCCATGTGACGGGCTGGACAGTGCTTCAGCCCGGCACCACCATGGTCTAGAACTCAAATCTAAGCGTAACCACAAATCAGGGAGTGCGCGCATGCAACGCCGATCATTTGTTTTGTCACTGGCCGCCCTCTCTGCCGCAGCATTCCCTATGCGTGGCGCCTGGGCCGCTGATGACGAGTTCCCCTTCAGCCTGACCGATGAGGAATGGCGGGATCGCTTGGACCAAAAAGCCTATATCGTTCTGCGTAAAAAGGGCACCGAACGCCCCTATACGTCGCCCTTAAACGAGGAAAAGCGCGCCGGGGTCTTCCACTGCGCTGCCTGCGATCAGGCCCTCTTCGTCTCTGATACCAAATATGACAGCCACACCGGCTGGCCGAGCTTTTATGATTTTATCCCCGGCGCACTCGGCACCGAGGAGGACCTTACGCTTGGCATGATGCGCATCGAGGTCCATTGCAGCAATTGCGGCGGGCACCAGGGCCATGTCTTTGAAGACGGCCCCGCACCAACCGGTCTGCGCTATTGCATCAATGGTATCGCTATGCGGTTTGAGCCGAGCGCCTAACCCATTGCGGGGTGATGTCGAGCCAGTTACTTTCGGGTCGATCTCATATTGGCCTATTCTCGCATGAAAATTACCATCGTTCAGACCGGCGCTGTGCCCAGCCACCTGCAAGCTGAGCACGAAGACTATCCGCAGATGTTCCGCAAAATGTTTGGCTCGACCGGCGTTGAGGGCTTCACCTTTGACGACATCGATGCCTGCGCGGCAGACGCCTTGCCCGATCCGACGACGCTTGATGCCATTTTGATCACCGGCTCGCCTGCTGGTGTCTATGAAGATCACAATTGGCTCGATCCGCTTCGTGCGTTCATCCGCTCGGCCTATGCGGGCAACATCCCCATGCTCGGGATTTGCTTTGGTCATCAGATTATCGCGGACGCCTTGGGTGGCGAAGTGCGGAAGTCAGAAAAAGGCTGGGGCCTTGGTCGCCACACCTATTCTGTTGCCAATGATCTCCCCTTTGCTCGTGAGTTGCCCGCCGTCATCAACGTCGCTTGCTCGCATCAGGATCAGGTCATCACGCCCCCGAGTCAGGCGCGTGTGTTTCTCTCGTCACCGTTCGCGCCCAATGCCGGACTGACCTATGCCAATGGTGTGACCCTGACACTCCAGCCTCATCCCGAGTTTGAAGACAGTTACGCGCAGGCCTTGGTCGAAATGCGCCGTGGTCGCGCAACCGACGATGTTATCGAGACGGCGCTTCAATCTATGCGGATAAATTCCGATAGCATGGCGCTGCGCCACACGATTATGCGTTTTTTTAGCGCTGCGAGCAGTTTGCGATAAACAACGCTTAACCAACTATGGTTCAGCATGACGCGATTTCTTGTGGCGTCAGTGATTTACCATGGCTCGTTTGCGGCAGTCTTCGATCACCCAGAAGCTCGTGGGTGTGTTTCTGGTATTCGGTGCACTCGTTCTCGTTTTTGGCGGCGGTGCGCTGTTTGAACTCTACCGTCAGGGCAACACCAGCGTCATCGCTTGGTTGGTTCTGGCGGGTGCCTCTGCGGCCGCGGGCTGTACGGCTGTCTTCTTCTTTTTCCAGCGCTTAGTCGCCCAGCGCCTTCGTACACTTGTCGGCATCACAGCGGCTCTCACATCGGGCAATCGCGAGATCGCGATCCCCAAGCAAACGACCAATGACGAGCTGACCGTCATGTTCGATGCCTTTGAACGCTTCCGTGCGGCGCTGATCGAGCAGGTTGCGCTCTATGCGGCCGAGCAGGAGCATGTTGCCCAAGAAAACAAGCGACAGGTCGACGCCAACCACCTCACCACCGACTTGCGCGACACTATTCGCGCGGTCATGCAGGGGCAGTTGAGCCGCCGGGTCGATGCCCATTACGAGCAGGCGGACCTCCGTCAGCTGGCCATCGAGGTCAACGGTCTCTTAGGCGCGATGGACAGCGGCCTCACCAGCACCGGTCTTGTGCTGTCGGCACTGGCCCGGGCCGATCTCTCTAAGCGTGTCGATGGCGAGTTCACCGGAGCCTTCGCTGACCTCCGCGACAATACCAATGCTGTGGCCAATCGTTTGGCCAGCGTCATGGGCGATCTACAGTCCACGTCTTCGCGTTTGAAAACGGCTGCCGGGGAAATCCTCGCCGGTTCTGAAGATCTCTCGCAGCGCACCAGTCGTCAGGCCGGCATGGTCGAGCATACCTCCGCTACCATCCAGCAATTGGCCACAACCGTGGAGGCTAATGCCACGCGTGCTGAAGACGCCAATAGAGCCGCTGAAGATGCTTCACGCATTGCGGTCGAAAGTGGCTCGGCTATGGAAACGGCAAAGCTGGCGATGGAGAAAATCTCAGCCTCCTCGTCCAAGATTTCCAAAATCATTGGTTTGATCGACGATATCGCGTTCCAAACCAATCTTCTGGCCCTCAACGCCTCGGTTGAAGCCGCTAGAGCCGGGGAGGCGGGTAAGGGCTTTGCGGTCGTCGCCATCGAGGTGCGGCGCTTGGCCCAGTCCGCTGCCGAGGCATCGGCCGAGATTAAACACCTGATTGATTTGTCTGCGGGTGAAGTGCGCTCTGGCACTCAGATTGTGCTGCAGATCGGCGAGCGGATTAGCGCGCTGAATGCGTCAGTCCTCGAAAGCGCTTCGGTGATTGCTGAAATCACTGCGGCGGGACGGCAGCAGTCGCGGGCCATTGGCGAGGTTAATGTCGCCATGCAGCAAATGGATGAGATCACGCAACACAATGCGGCCTTGGTAGAGGAGACCAACGCCACCATCGAACAGACCGAAGCCCAGGTGGATGAACTAGACCGGATCGTTGCGGTCTTTACCATCGCAGAGGTGCGGTCCGGGGGGCAAAAGATGGGGCGGCGGGCCGCATAAAAAAGGGGCGCTTCGGCGCCCCTTTTGCTTTTCTATTGGGAGAGCTTTTAGCTTTCCAGCAGCAGCGCGATTTCGCTGCGCAGGTGCTCCATGCCGTCACCCTTCTCACTCGAGGTGAGAATGACGTCTGGGTGGGCCGCAGGACGCTTGGCGATGGCTGCCTTGGTCATAGCAATCACAGCGTCCAGATCCTTGGCCAAAGGCTTGTCGATCTTGGTCAGTACGACCTGATAGCTCACAGCGGCGCGGTCAAGTTCGTTCATCACCGAGATGTCGTTGTCCTTGGGACCGTGGCGGCTGTCCACCAGAACATAAACACGGCGCAGGGTGGCGCGGCCAACGAGATACTGGTGAACCAGCTTGGTCCATGCCTTCACCTTAGGCTCAGGCGCCTTAGCGTAGCCATAGCCGGGCATATCGACGATGCGCAGGGGTTCGCTCTGGCTCTCAAAGATATTGAGCTCCTGCGTGCGCCCTGGCGTATTGGACGTGCGTGCCAGGCCCGAGGTGCCGCACAGCGCGTTGATCAAGCTCGACTTGCCGACGTTGGAGCGGCCCGCGAAGGCGATCTCAACACGGTCCATGTCGGGCAGGTCATTGAGGCTGACGCAGCCCTTGGTGAAGATAATCGGGCGCGCAAACATCAGGCGGCCACGCTCGATGATATGGGGCGAAAAGTCTGGTTGGGTCATGTCGATCCCCTTAAATATCAGAGCCCGCCGGGTTTACCGGCGGGCCCATTGTTTCGTTGCGTGGGCTTATTTCTTAACTTCAGCGGCCGGTTTTGGCTTGCGCTTGAAGCTATCGATGATGTTGCCGAACAGGTTCACTTCAACGCCGTGGCGCTTCATGATGAACCACTGCTGCGCCACCGAGAGGGTGTTGTTCCAAGCCCAGTAGATCACCAGACCAGCTGGGAAGGTCCCGAGCATGAAGGTGAAGATCACTGGCATCCAGTTGAAGATGGCTGCCTGGGTTGGATCTGGTGGCGGCGGGTTCAGCTTCATCTGGACCCACATGGTGATGCCCATGATAACCGGCCAAATGCCAAGGTGCAGGAAGCCACCGATGAGTGGAGCCGCAGTCGGATCCCAAGGAATGAGACCAAACAGGGTGAAGATGTTGGTCGGATCTGGCGCCGCCAAATCCTGAATCCAGCCAAAGAATGGCGCGTGGCGCATCTCAAGCGAGATAAAGATAACGGTGTAGAGGGCGAAGAACACCGGAATCTGCAGCAGCACAGGCCAGCAACCAGATAGCGGGTTGATCTTTTCCTTCTTGTACAGCTCCATCATCGCCTGCTGCTGGGCAGCACGGTCGTCCTTGAGACGTTCCTGGATGGCCTTCATTTCTGGCTGAACGCGGCGCATTGCAGCCATGGAGGCGTACGAACGGCTTGCCAGCGGGAAGAACAGGGCCTTGACGATAACGGTCACAGCGAGAACGGCGAGACCGAAGTTGCCGAGAACGCCATAGAGGGTAACCAGCAGCCAATGCATTGGCTTGGTCAGGAAGTGGAACCAGCCCCAGTCGATCAGGAGTTCGATACGGTCAAAGCCGTACTGTTCCTGATAGGCGCTGATGACGCGGTCTTCCTTGGCGCCAGCGAAGACATAGGCTTCGTGGCTGATGGTTGCGCCAGCTGGGATAACAACAGGCTGGGTCTCAACATAGTTGGACTGATAGACGTTCTTGCCGTTCTGCTGGTTGTAAGCAAAACGCGCATTGATGCTGGTGCCAGCCTTTGGCAGGACAGCGGTTGCCCAATACTTGTCAGCAATACCGAGCCAGCCAGTGGTCGAGGAGAAGTCGACCTGTGGCTCGCCATGCAGATCCTGGTACTTGCGCGCAACATAGTTGTTCGAGCCCAGAACGCCGATCGGACCTTCATGCTGGATGAAGAAGTTGGCGACCTTCGGGTTACCGTGACGGATAACGCGCGAATAGGGGAACAGGGTGATGTCGCCCGCGCCGTTGTTTTCAACCGACTGGGTGATGGTGAAGAGGTAATAGTCGTCCAGCGCGATGGTGCGACGGAAGACGAGGCCCTGACCATTGTCCCAACGAAGGGTCACTGGGGTGGTGGCGGTCAGCGTTGCCGCATCGCCTTCTACACTCCACTGGGTCTGGCCATCAGGCACGACGACAGTCGAACCGCTGGCCGGAACAAATCCCTGCTCGATGAAATAGGCGTCCTCAAGACCGGCTGGCTTGAGAAGCGCAATGATAGGAGAATCTGGTTCAACCGTTTCGCGATACTGCTTGAGCGACAGGTCGTCGATGCGTGCGCCGGTCAGGTTGATCGAGCCTGCAAGGTCGAGCGTGTCGATCGAGACGCGCTCAGTGGCCGCAAGAGCGGTGTCGCGGTCCGCATAAACGAGCGTGTTCGGATCAGCCACTGGTGTGGTGCCATCGGCAGCCACGGTCGGCATAGCGAGATTTTCCGCTTCCGCCTGTTGGGCAGCGCGAATCTCAGCCTGACGCTGTGCCTGCTCGAGCTGGGGCCCGTTTACAAAGATCTGCCAGCCGAGCAGCACCATCATGCTGAGCACTACGGCTAGTATCACATTACGATTGTCAGAATTCATCATCTGGCGTTCCGTTGGCCGCGGCTCTGTCCTTTACGCTTTTCAGCTTCAGGATCGTGCACGCGGGTAATGAGGGAGCCGAGATCGGCAACCAATTTGGCGAACGGCAGGCTTATAGCCTCTCGTCGCGCCAGAAGCACATAGTCATGTCCGGGATGAAAGTCACGCGCGCAAGCATCCGCGGCGGCGCGTAAGCGGCGCTTTATGCGGTTGCGCTCGGGCGAATTGCCGATTTTTTTGGTGACAGTGAAGCCAACCCCAGCATCCTCCTGCGGGGCGGTAACCACTTGCATCCCAAACGCAGAGCGCCCGGCGCGATTGCCCCGGGCAGCTCTTTGAAATTGCGTGCGCCGCTTGAGGCGGCGCAATTTAGCTTTCGACTGAGAATCGTCGGCCGTCATCCGGCCACCAATCCTTAGGCGGTCAGCTTCTTGCGGCCGTCTGCACGGCGGCGATTGATAATCGCACGGCCGTCCTTGGTTGCCATACGTGCACGGAAACCGTGACGACGGGCACGCACGAGCTTGCTGGGCTGGTATGTACGCTTCATAACATCAGACCGCGCTCGCGCACGGTTCCTCTAAATTCTAGCTGCTAAACGCAGGAATTGTCTTTGGGGCAGGCCCACGAGACCCACCTACAGGCTGGTGCGGTCTATAGGGAAAAGCTGACATCAAGTCAACGCGCCTCATGCCTAAAGCCGCGAATTCAGCAACAGTTGTAAACCGAACCAATCACCCTCATAAGTGAAGAAACCTTATACGCCTAGGAAGATATGGCTGAACCTCTTCGACCTGAGCTGTGCATTATTGGCGCTGGTGCGCTGGGGATTGCGTTAGCCAAATATACCCAGAGCTTGGGTGCCAACGTCGTTCTGGCCAGTCGAGAGGCTGCAGAATCGGGCGATAATCCTCACTTAAACCTGCATTTGGCAGCTTTAGGCGCCAGTGCAGGCTTGGTTTCCGCCTTGCGCAATGGCCAGTCTATGGGACTCACCTCCGTTGACGCAAAGGTGAGTGTCAAAGCGGTTCAAGAGCGCGCCGCGCGCATTGTCGAGGCGGCGAAGGCGCAGGTTGCGCCCTATACCCTTGCGGCCAGCGACATCGAATTTGTCGCAGGTCCGGTACAGTTCTTGGATCAGCGCACCATTGTTGTCGGCGAAAAGCAGATTCGTCCTCGCAACACGATTCTGGCTCTGGGCGCGCAATGGACGGTGCCACCGATTCCAGGCCTGTCCGAAATTGACTACCTCACGCCTGAGGCCTTGCTGGAAAACACGCGAAAGCTTTCGCATCTTCTGGTTATCGGCGGGTCCGGTGAGGCGTTCACCATTGCCCAGATTTATGCCCGCCTAGGCTCAATGGTCACCCTGGTTCCGCAAGGCGATGCCCTTCCCGGATTTGATCGGGAAACGGTCAATCTTCTCCTCGCCGATTTGCGGCGCGAAGGCGTCCGTGTTTTTGAAGGCGCTTATGTGCAGTCCATTCATCCTCGTACCCAAGGCACGGGGGCGACGGTCGCCCATCCCAATGGCGACATCGAATCTCTTGATCTCTCGCATGTCGCAATTGCCGGTACGCGACACACAATGAGCGATGGTCTCGACCTCGATAAGGCTCGGGTTCGCTCGCTGCCGGGGCTTGAAGCGCTTTTCGCTTCTGCCGCATTGGGCGAAACCACCAATCCGCGTGTGCGGGTTGTCGGCTATGCGGCTGGCATGCCCCATTGGCAGATGGCACTCGATCATGGCCGCGCAGTTGTGGACTCTCTTATACAGGGGCAAACCACAAGGCGCTGGCAAGGTTCGGCCCGCATGGTGGCAACCGACCCCGTCATCATCGAGATCGGTACCGTCCCTGATGCAGCGAGCATCGCCAAAGCTGGTTACAAAATTTACCGGTCCAATCTGGCCGAGAATGAACTGGCTCAAGCCGCCGATAAGGCGCGTGGGCTCGTCAAAATCATTACGCGCGCCAATGGCTCCATTGTGGGCGTTAGCGCTGTTGGCCCAGGGGCGAGTGAAATCTGCAGTGTCCTGTCATTGGCAATGGCTGCGGGCATGCCAATCCAACGTCTCGGAGAGCTCCCGAGCCCTCAGTTAAGTTATTTATCAAACATAATTCGGCTGGTGGCGAACCAAACCACGCCCAAAACCGTATCTTGGGTAGATGTCCAATTGCGCACCTTACGAAAGCACCTGCCTTGGTAAGCTGAAAACGCGCAGTCGCGGGATATCTAGGTCAGAATGGAAAACTTGGTAACCGCGCTCAAGCGACGCTTTTCAGGACTGTCCTACCAGTTGATCACGACGATCACCTGCGTGATTCTGCTCGTCGCGGTCGTGATCTATCTGCCCGCTGTCGCCAGCTATCGCACAACGTGGCTTGAGGATCGCGTTCGTATCGGCGTCACCGCCACACGTGTTCTCGATGCCGTCCCCGACGTGCTGGCTTTGCCGCGAGAGTTGACCGACCGCCTTTTGGATTCGGCGGATGCCTTGGCGATTGTTTACCGCCGCGAAGGGCATTCCCAGCTGATAGAGCACGCCGAGCCTACTCAGGTGCGCAGCGTGGTGGTGGCCGATCTGCGCGATAACGGCCTGATCCAGTCCATTGTTGGCGCGCTCGACATCTTGTTCTCGACTGAAAACCGAACCTTGCGCGTGATTGGCGCGGCTGATGAGGGCGATACGCTTGTCGAACTGCTGATGCCCGAGCGTCCGCTGCAGCGTGATCTCGTCGACTTCTCTCGCTCTATCGCACTGGTCTCGGCCGGCATTGCCGCCGTCACCGCCTTTGTTCTCTATCTTTTGGTCAGTCGGCTCTTCCTCGCCCCGGTCTATCGCCTCACCAATAATATCCTGCGCTTCCGGCAGGCGCCCGAGAATGCTGCGCTCATCTTAAAGCCAACCAAGCGCAAGGATGAGATTGGGATTTTGGCGCGTGAGCTTTCTGCGATGGAAAGCGAACTCTTCACCATGCTGCGTCAGCGACGCCATTTGGCCGACCTTGGTTTGGCTGTTGCCAAGATCAATCATGATCTGCGCAACACATTGGCCTCCGCCCAAATGCTCTCCGATCAAGTGGCGACGCTCGACGATCCAAAAGTGCAGCGTCTTGCGCCGCGCCTTGTGACAACGCTGGATAAGGCCATCGGCTTTGCCCAGTCCGTTTTGGATTATGGCCGTCAGGCGGAGTCTATTCCCAATTTTGAAGCGGCCAAGCTGCGACCCTTGGCGGAAGACGCAGCATTTGAGGCGCGCCTCATCAATCATCCGGGTATCAGCTTTATCAATGCCGTGCCGGACCAGCTCACTATGACTGTCGATCGGGGACAGTTCTCACGCGTCCTCGTCAATCTCCTAAAGAATGCCCGCGAGGCGCTTGAAACCCAAGCTGCCGATGCGCCGGACAATCAGGTGCAAGTGGATGCCCGCGTGGTGGGCTCTCATATAATTGTCTCCGTCAGTGACAATGGTCCGGGCCTGCCAGAGCGCGCCAAGAATAATCTCTTTGTTGCCTTCAAAGGTTCTGCGCGGGCAGGGGGCACGGGGCTGGGTCTCGCCATCGCCAGAGAAATCACCGAGGCGCATGGAGGGCGGCTCACCCTCTCCAACGCCCCGGTTGGCACGCGTTTCGATATTGCTATCCCCATTCATCCACAGGCAGTTTAATCGATCACAGCGAAATTTTTCCTGCCCTGCTTGCCAATCCCGATAACGCACTGTAGGTAATGCGCATCTTCAGAGGGGCGCCGCAGACGCGGGGTTCTAAAGAAGATGAAGCCACTAAAAATGGCATGCGCGCCCGTAGCTCAGCTGGATAGAGCATCAGACTACGAATCTGAGGGTCGGACGTTCGAATCGTTCCGGGCGCGCCATTTACATCACTTCCTGTGATGCACGATGTTGAAAGACATCACTGAAATATATGCGCGCCCGTAGCTCAGCTGGATAGAGCATCAGACTACGAATCTGAGGGTCGGACGTTCGAATCGTTCCGGGCGCGCCATTTCACTGACAACCTCCCAGCAAAAACGATCTTTGTTATCACGCCGTTAGCGCGTGATATGCGCTGTTTCTAAGCCCTGACACCTCAGTCGCTCCCCGGGCACTCTGCACGCGTAGAGGTGGATCGCTGTATGTCTCCGCCCCATCGCATCCACTGCGCCTCGGGCAGGACCCGCAAGCGTTCCGCTTTGAAATACCTCCCGGCACACCGCTCCCTCGGTATGGGCTTTCTCGACATCTGCAATCCTTATGATACAGCATCCTGCTCACGGCCGAGGGTAACGGCAGGTGGGGAGTGCGCCGGTGTCGGGCGTATGGCTGATTTCGCTTCCTACTCAGTCGTGGGCGCCAGATCCACGATTGCACGAAAGCTGCCGCGGTCAACCGAATAGCGTGGCTTCAACCATGTGCGGACTTCACCAGCGATCGATTTGTGGTCAATGGTCGCGTCGACCACAACGAGAGTGCCGAAGCTCAAAAACCTAGCGATTGTTGGCGATCGCTAACTTTTCGGCGATGATCTGGTGCATTACGCCCCCCACTTTCATGGCCAGTATTTGGTAGAAGAAGATGATCTCTGACAAATCCGTCTGAGAGAGCGTGATGCGGTCCCCTAACACGTAGGAATGCTCCCGGACCACGTCCAGGACGCTCAACTGCGATCCTATGTCTCCCGCTTGGACTTGATACTCACGATCTTGCTGTACCACCCTAGTGCTGCCGTTCTGATCGATCCGGATCATATCGCGCCCCGGCCAGCGCACGAACATTGTCGAACTGTCACCTACTAGTCGCAGCTGGGTTACGATGCCGCTATCATGGACGAGAGCGTTTCGCGCGTTGCCTAAGCTTCTCAGGTAGTCCGATTCATCGGTACTTTGAGACGAGTTCTGGCCGATCGTGGCGTAGAATAGATCATGGACTGTCCATGTGTTTTTCATATTGGGCTTATGTATGCCCGGCAGGTTCCCGCTGATCAGGAACTCGTCAATATCCGCGATCGTGTCGAGCGCCGATACCACATAACGATGATAGTTCTGGTCGATCTCGACCAGAGCCAGACCGATTGCCCACTGCGTGAATTCAATTTGATAACTCTTTCGGTCTGCGATCGGAATTGGGTGGGGCACACCCACAGAATGAACGACCGGAGCTTTGAGGCTGACGGATTCGAGCGGGGTGATCTGCGAGGAATGAAAGGCATAACCGAGGAAAACCGCCGCGCGGCGTAGCGCTTCCTTCATCGGAACCTCGAAAGCGCCAAGATCGATATGAAGCCTGAGCGTTCCATCAGATGTTACCGTCTGCGTTATTATCGATTGCACACAATATCTCCGGCGAACAGCGGGTTCGAATGCTTCCGCTGAAAATATAAATAATCATGCACCAACTATCTATTGCTGAAATCTCAGTAACGTCCACGGTGCTTAAAGCAGGTGCAATTTGTCTATCCCGATGTGGGGCAGATAGCGTCCGCTAGACTGTAATCCTACTTAAAAGCCACCAGTCCGCAAACCACCCCAAAATCGCAGCGCCCTGACGCACCCATTCAGTGGTTAACGAATTACACTGTCATTTGCGGTAGTGCTGAATAATCATCGCGCTCCGAGCCATTGGGGGCGATGCACCACACTATCTCTTGCCGCACCGCCGGGGGCTCCACCATGAAGAAAACCGCTATAGTCGTGGGGCTCCTCTTCCTGACGCTTTTGGGACTGGTTTTTCTGCTGCCCTTTGCGGTCAGTTCCACGGCGTTGCGGACCGCGCTTGCCGATCAGTTGTCCCGTGCCTCCGGCGCAACCATCGCGCTGAATGGACCGCTGCAGTTTTCCATCGTGCCGGAGTTTGGCATTGTCGTAGAAGACTTCTCTTTTGCGGCGGAGGACGGCTCCCTCTCAATGACAGCGGCCCGCTCGGTCGCCTCGGTTGCGCCGCTGTCGCTGCTCTCTGGCCAGATCAAGGTGACAGGCATCGAGATCAAAACTCCCCGGATTGTGCTGTCTGCAGGCTCAGGGGAGACGGTTGCCGCGCCACAAGAGCCCAGCACCGAAGACATTTTTCAGGTCCTCGCCGGCTATCTGGAGAAAATCTCCATCGATCACATCGCGGTCATTGACGGCGAGGTCGTGCAAGACCAGGCGGGGACACTCGCGCCTCTCGCCAGCGCCATTAACCTGAAGATGTCCTTCCCCAGCATAAGCGCGCCGGTTTCCGTTGCCGTTTCCGGTGTTATGGATGGCAATAAATTGGAGCTTGGCGCTGAAATCGGCTCGCTCCGAGATCTGTTGGCGCGACAGCCTGCAACATTCGCCATTTCAGCCAAAGCGTCCCAGCCGCTGCATCCTGCGCTCGCCGATGTCAAAGCCTCGGGCAATATTCAGCTGGCCGACGATGGTAGCTACCGCGTCACGGGTGGTGAAATCGACAGTATCGGCCAAAAGATGCTGCTCGACGCCAGCTATGTTCCCGGTGAGCAGCCTGTCGTTATTGCGCGTGTCAAAGCTGGTGTTCTTTCGTACGCAGATTTCCAACCGGCAAACGCCGATCCGGCTCCGAACGCGGCGCCTTCCACCTATGCAGCGGCCAGCGCGCCTGACCTCTTAGCTCTGAAGGCGCTGGATGCCGATATCGAGCTGCATGCCGAAGCTATCCAAGTCGGTGACGCTGTCGCGCGGGACGTGGTTATCGCAGCGCAGCTCCAAAATGGTCGTCTCGTCTCAACCGTCGATTCCACCAGCGTGGCTGGCGGTAGCCTTGTTGCCAGTGTCGCCCTCGACGCCAATGACAGCCCTTCGGTCGCCAGCGGCTCAGTCAATCTGGCCTCAATCGACATTGAACAACTGACAAAGTTGCTGGGCCAGAAAACGCCGGTAACGGGTCGGCTCTCCTCCGAGCTTCAATACGCCTTCAAGGGGCTGGATAGTGCGTCCATCCGCAACTCCCTCAACTTGCGCGGATCGGTGTCGATCGCGGGCGGCAGCGTCGCTGTTCCTCAGCTTGTCGCTATTGCCGGTCAAGGGGCGGGCGTGGTGGACGCGCTGGAGGCAAATGTTCAAATCGACGACATTCGCCAGCCTGTCAGTGCGTCCGGATCGGCGCGTTGGAACGGCCAAGCCGTTAGTTTTGCGGCTTCTGTCACTCCGACGCAGTTTCTATGGGAGGAGCAGGGCGCAGTCGCATTCGATCTCAAATCCCAGCCCCTCAATGCCAACTTCTCAGGGACAATCACGCCCTCCGGCCAGGTCAGTGGCAAAGCGGATATCGCAACGCCATCCATGACCCGTGCTCTTGCTTGGCTCGGGCAATCTGTCGGTAGCCCGCTCGGCCAGTTCGCCTTCTCTGGTGGGGTTTCGGCTGGCGGCAACCAGTTCGCTGTGACCGATGCAACAATCCGCCTTGATGACATTCGCGCCAATGGCTCCGTGTCTGTGGCAATGGCGAGCAAGCCCAGTGTCACGGCGTCGTTGTCCGTTGACACGCTTGATCTCCGCTCGCTGGTCGGCGGAGGCGGCTCCGCGCCTGCCGCTGCGGCATCCGGCCCATCGCCCATCGATCTTTCCATCTTGCGCCTGTTCAATGCCGACATTCGGTTTGCAGCAAACCAGCTGGCCTATGGCGATGTGAAACTGGGACCGACCACGGCCACGCTGTCGGTTGCCGAGGGCGTTGCCAAACTCAACATTCCGCAGGCGGGTTTCTATAATGGTGTGGTCGCGGCCAGCGTCACCGCCAATGGCGCCGGGAGTGTTCCCGCGATTGACCTTACGGCTTCCATGGAAAATGTGCAGGCACTGCCGCTGCTGACCGACGCCGCAGGGTTCGACAAGATTGAAGGGCAATTGCAGGCCAGCGTTGAGGTGAGTGGCGCTGGCGCGGATAGCCAAGCCTTCGCGCGCTCGCTCAATGGCCCGGTTAATGTCGTTGTGTCGAATGGCGCGATACGCGGTATCGATGTGGCGGGCCTTGTGCGCAATGTGCGCTCGCTCATCGACGCTGGTTATACGCAGGACGCCGAGGCCAAGACCGAATTCACCGAATTGTCGGTGAACGTCAATATTGCCAATGGTGTCGCCACGGCCGAGACAATCCGCGTTCTCGGGCCGTTTGTCCGCATGAGCGGCGCTGGCAGTGTTGATCTCGCTGCACAGACCATCGACATGCGTCTTGATCCGCGCGTTGTCGGGTCTCTGGATGGGCAAGGTGGGGACTTTGACGTTTCTGGCCTCGGTATGCCGATTATCATCAATGGGCCATTGTCCGGCCCGCGCATTTATCCCGATCTCACGGCCGTTCTGTCGGATCCCAATCGTGCTCTACAGGCGCTGTCACAGCTTGGCGTAGACGTCGGTGGTCTCACCGGTGGGACTTCGGGCGTGCTCGAAGGCATCGGTGGCGCACTTGGCGGCGAAGCCGGCGGGCTCAACAATGAGGTGTTGACCAATGCCATCGGCCAGATGATTGGCGGGCAGGGTCTCGCGACCGATCCGAACGCTCCGCCAAGCCAACAGAGTATTCTGAACTCGGTGCTGGGCAATGTTCTCGGGCAGCAGGCGCCAGCCAACCCCGCTCCAACTGCGCCTCTGCCAGCTCCAGTGGATACGACAACTTCTCCGACGCAGCAGCCGGTCAATATTGCCCTGCCCAGACCCGACCCGCGCGGGCCAGCGCCTGTAGTGCCGCCGACACCAGCGCCTGCAGCTCCTCCAACGCCGCAGGACATCATCACCGACTTCCTTACTCCGCAAGCCGAACCACAGCCTGAACAGATAGGACGCGATGCTCTTGAAGGTCTGATCAATCAGCTCGGTCTGTAGCCAGCCCGCGCGACAATGTGCTTTAGCCAGTCATGATCCGGCTCTGTCAAATGCTCAAGAGCGCGCGGCGACGCTGCGGTGCTGAACCTGCGTCGTTAGTGACACTCGACGCTCACGGACATTGTCGTCGTCTCCGAAGCCCTTCGATCAGGACCCGCCAAAACGGCTCGTGCGGAATAGGACTGGCTTAGACGACGCAGATACGCCGGTCTGTGGTGCGGGCGGTGTCGAGATTGTCTGAAGCCGAGCGCACCAGATCATCGGTCGGCTTGTCAAACTCTGCAAACACGATGCCGCCAACATCCACGCCAAGCGGGGCGATGCCGTCGCTGGTTAAAAAGATGGTGTTGTCGACCGACTGCAGAATACGTTCGGCCACGCTTGCCGCGATCTCTTGCTGCGCCCCGCGCAGCAGCACGGCAAACTTGTAGCCCTCAACGTGGGAAACAAGGTCGTCACTGCGCACGCATTGCACGATGGCCTGCGCCAGCCAGATCAGGGTCTCGTCGTGCAATTCGGCAATCTCTGGCGTCATCCGCGCTGATTTTGCGTTGAGATCGATGAACAAGAGCGCCCCGCCGGGATGGCTCTTTTCCTGCTCCACCACGCGCGTAAATGTAGAGAATGTAATCGTGCCGAGCGATGGGTCTCGATCCGCATCAGAGATGTCTGCTGGCACAATTGGCGCAGAGGCGCGACGCTGTTCGGGTTCCACATCGCCTGCGGCAAATTTGCTCAACCAAGATCTGACCACTGGGTCACTCCACTTCTAGACTTTGCGGATGGTGCACCAAAAAACCCAACTTGGCATCAGTTTACACGGTAAAATTTTAGAGATTTACTAGTGTCGATCAATAAAAACTTATGCATGGACACGAATGATTTATAACCGTTCGGATTGTCAAATGTTTAGGCGTTGTGTTGGAAGCTCTCGATGAAATTTTATGGAGAGCCCCGTTTTGCCTATAAGGTCAGTTTCCCAGTTTGCAGCCATGATGGTTGTCATGTGCTCTATCGAGGGAGCGTCTGCACAGTCGCTTTCCGATAACGGGCAAGGGGCTGCGCAGCTTATAGAAACGGCTACAATTTCTCCGACTGCAGGGGCTT
This sequence comes from Devosia sp. MC521, assembly GCF_014127105.1. Lineage (NCBI taxonomy): Bacteria > Pseudomonadati > Pseudomonadota > Alphaproteobacteria > Hyphomicrobiales > Devosiaceae > Devosia > Devosia sp. MC521. Next base: position 2,870,146 of record NZ_CP059902.1, on the reverse strand, counting down.
TTCCAGAAGCACAAACGGTTCTTCCGAAGGCTAAACTTGACGTTTTTCAGTCTGTCGCGATTTCAGCGCAGCGCCTTCCGGTCGCCGCAAAATGGCACGACATTCGCGCTCAGGATCACAGCGGGTTTTTCTCTGATAACTGCGCCGAGTTTGGATTTGACGGTTGTGAGACACAGTTTTCGCAGTCCTTGCGTGATGCTGTCTCTCAGGCCGAAGGTCGCTCTACACTCGATCAGCTGACGATGGTCAATGCTGCCGTTAATGGCGCAATCACCTATCGGGATGATCGCACGGTTTGGGCTCAAACTGACTATTGGGCGACACCCAGCGAAACCGCAAAGCTTGCCTGGGGCGACTGCGAAGATTACGCGATTACAAAATACTGGATGCTTCAGGAACTCGGGTTCGATGAAAGCCAGTTGCAGGTTGTCGTGCTGCAAGACACGCGCCGCCGGCTTTTCCATGCCGTGCTTGTGGTCCACACGGACCAAGGCGCATACGTGCTCGACAACACCACCGACCGCCTAGAGCTCGACACCGCCTACTCGCGTTATTTGCCCCTGATGAGTTTTGCGGGCAGCAAAAGCTATATCCATGGCTTTGCGGGTGGCAGCGTCTCGGTTGCCAATATGCCAAAGGGCCTCAGCGCGATCTCGCCGGGCTCCTCGTTCTAAGCGTCTGACTTAGTTGATGATAAACCCGACCAGGATATTGGCGGGGGCAGGTGGCGGAATGATGATCCGCGCCTGCGTCCGCCGCTCATGATTGTCGACGTGGATCGAGAGGCCACACTCGATGGACGATCCGGCCGGGATTTCGGTTAGAAGCACATCGGCAGGGCGTTCAAGCCGCAACTGCGCCCGCTCGACCGCACCCGCCTTAGCCATGACCGAGCGCAGATAGCGCACAAACTCATCGTTCACGCGCACCAGCTGTTTGTTTTTGTCGAGCGCGAAAGAGGGCGTCGGTACGGTCTGCAACAGCCGCACCACCGATAAGGCTGAAGCGAGGGGGGCAAGGCGGTCGTTTTCGACGAGGAGTTGACGGGTGACGATGCTGCGCAGCGCACTCGAGAGATTGGTTGCCTCTTCACTGCTCCGCGAAATCAAGTCGCGCACCATGTCGGGTGGCTTGACGCTAGCGCGATGGGCCATAGTGGCGATGGCATCCCAGAACACCGCCTCCAGCCGCAAGGCCACACGCCCCTTGTGCGTATTCACAGTCCGAAAGATCGGCGTGGCATAATCGGCATGAGCCAGATCGCTCGCGGTGACGCCATTTGTGTCAGGAGCGCTATCGTTCAATCAGGGCCTCCTGTTGGACCTTGTTCAATGGCTTGAGCAAATATTGTAAAATCGAGTGCTTGCCGGTGATGATGTCGACCGTCGTCACCATGCCCGGTAAAATCGCCAGATCGATCCCTCTGTGGTGCAGCACGGTTTCATCAGCCCGCACTGTCACGAGGTAATAGGTTTCGCGCGTTTGCTCATCGACGAGGCTGTCCGCTGAGATCGTCTCCACCACGCCCTGCAATCCGCCGTAGACCGAGAAGTCATAGGCCGTGAATTGAATGCGGGCGGCCTGGCCGGGAATAACGAAGGCCACGTCAGCGGGCTTGAGCCGCGCTTCGACGAGCAGGAAATCGGATTTGGGCACCACATCCATCAGGCGCGAGCCAGCGGTTACGACCGCTCCGATGGTTGTGACTTCAATGGCATTGATAACCCCATCAACGGGAGAGCGCACTTCGGTGCGGCTCACCCGGTCAACCGCGCCGCGCAATTGCTGTTGCGCGCTGGCCAATTCGGCCCGCCTAAGCGTCAGTTCTGCCAAAGCCTCCTGCTGCATTTGCTGATCGGCTTGGCCCACCTGCAATTGCGCTTCCTGCAGCGCCGCGCGCAGCCGCGCCATGCTTTCTTCGGCGGCACTGATTTGCCCGCTGAGATCTGCAGCCTCCGAGCGCAATGCCAAGAGATCTGTTTGCGCCACGAGGGCGCGTTGTGCCATCGGCTCGATCAAGTCGAGACGCTCTTGGGTGATCGCAAAGGTCGTCTGCATCCGCGTCCGGTTGATCTGCACCTCATTGAGCTCGCGCTGCCGCTGCTCAACACGCTGTTGCAACACCTCTGCATTGCCAGCTTTGCTCGCGAGGCGCGAATGGAGCAGGGCCAATTCGGTGGCGCAAACGTCCGGCGCCTGCTCCTGCACAAAATCTGCGCAGATAAAGTCGGTGGCTGGCAGCCCCTCGCTTTCAACGCGTAGGCGTTCGCTCTGTGCCGTTAGGGCCAAAACGCGCGCCTCAACCTCCCCCGCACTGGAAGACGTGTTGGTGTCATCGAGCCGGATCAGCAATTGCCCCGCGCTAACCTGCTCGCCCGAGCGCACCAAAATATCGCTAATCACGCCGGGCTCGGCGCTTTGCACAATTTGGGTTTTACCGGATGGGATCACTTTGCCTTCAGCGCGGCTGATCTGATCGACCTCTGCCCAGTTCGACCACGCTAGAAACGCCACCACCGTAATGATCACGAGGACGATAATAGTCGTCCATTCCCGTGGTGGTCTGCTGGAGGGGTGATGGTGTTTATCGATCGCTTCTGCGTTGGGGCGATGCTGGTTCATGAGGCGTCAGCCCGCATACGCAACTGCTTGAGAACCTCGTCTTTGGGTCCGTCAGCAACCAGCTTGCCATTGTCGAGCACCATCATGCGGGTGACCAGCGAGAGCAGGCTATAGCGGTGGGTGGCAATCAGCACGGTCTGATCCGGCATGAGGCTGTTTTCCAAATGCTTGATCAGCTGCTTTTCAGTCGCCAAATCCATTGAACTCGATGGTTCGTCGAGGAACAGGATCTTGGGCTCAACCAGCATGGTGCGCGCCAGCGCAATCGTCTGGCGTTGCCCGCCCGAAAGCAGCACGCCGCGCTCGCCCACGGGCATGTCGTAGCCCTGCGGATGGCGCGAGACAAAGCCTTCAACGCCAGCGCGCCGAGCGGCTGCCATAATGCGCTCTTCGCTCGCGCCAGGGTCGCTCATAATGATATTGTCGCGCACGCTGCCGTTGAAAATCTCCGGGTCCTGCACGACAAGGCCAACAGCGCGCCGCAAGTCTTCAGGGTGATATTGGTCAATATCGACCCCGTCGAGCAGCACTTCGCCTTCGGTGGCGCGGTGGAAATTGACCAGCAGCCGCCCGATCGTGGTCTTGCCCGAGCCAATGCGGCCGATAATGCCGATCTTCTCGCCCGGCCGAACACTGAACGATATGCCATCGAGCACGTAGCTCTTGGACCCCGGATAGGTGAACCGCACCTTGTTGAAGGAGATCCTGCCTTCCCGCACGACGCGCTGCGCTTGTGCAGGGCGGTTGGGACGCTCATCGGGTAGTTTCATGATCTGGTCGACAGATCGATAGGCCTCTATCGCCGCGCGGGTTTTGAGCAATGTCCCGGCGATCATTCCAATAGGCGCGATCAGGCGATTAGACAGCATCATCGCCGCAATGATCGATCCGGTGGTGACGTCCCCCGAGGTGAACATATAGCTGCCACCAACAATGATCCCGACCAGGGAAAGCTGCGAAAGCGTGGCTGTCGTGTTGGTGGCCAGAGATTGATAGGAGCGCAGTTTATCCTGCGTATGGGAGGAGGCCAAAACCGCCGCTTCCCAACGGTGCAGCAATTGCCCTTCGGCGCGCGAGGCCTTGACCGATTGGACGCCTGTCAGCGCCTCAACCAGAACGGCATTACGGGCCGAGGACTCTGCCAATGCCGACTTCACCGCTTTGCTTGAGAGCACAGCGATAACGATGGTGATAATCAGCGCGATCAGGCCCGCCAAAAGGGGGAAGAGCACTAACCAGCCGACGAATATCGCAATGATGTAGGCGAAGAGGCCAAGAAACAGCAGGTCAACAAACATGACCAGCGTGCTCGCCGCCACAAATTCGCGCAGCACCTCATACTGGCCGATTTTGCTGATGAAAGCGCCGGTGGAACTGGGGCGCGATGACATGGGGGTATTGAGCACCCGATCAAACAATGCTGACGACAGGCGGAAGTCGATCGAGCGCCCCACGTATTCGATCACGCCCGAGCGGGCGAGTTTGAGCAGCAGGTCAAAAATCGAGACCATGCCGATGCCGATGGCCAAAACCCAGAGCGTTGTCTGGGCCGAATTGGGCAGCACGCGGTCATAGACGTTCATGGTGAAGAGTGGGAAGGCCAGCGCAAACACGTTGACGAAAGCCGCCGCTAGCAGCACGTAGACAATACTGCGTGTGTGCCCGCGCACAGCCGACCAAAACCAGTGTTTGGTATTGGCAAAGCGCGTGCCTGTGCTTTCCTGCACCACGGAGTAGTCCGGGGAAATCTGCAGCAGATCCACACTCTGGCGTGCATCCAGCGCCCTGGCTGAAATCGTTTTCTCGTCACCAATGCTCGGGTCGAAGACCCGATAATTGCGGGAATTGAGCCGCCTCAGAATGACCAGCGGAGGCTGTTCGGAGCGCAGCAGGACGACGGGAAAATCAAAGGGCTGTAAGCGCGCAATCGATTGATGCAGCGGGTTTGCTGAAACACCCACTCGGGCCAATGCTGGCTCGATCAACTGGGTGGTCATGCGCCCGTTCTGTAGGGGAAGTCCGGCGGCGAGAATAGCCGGGGAGTCTGACTTGCGCCACGCACGGGCCAGAAACCGCACACAATCCAAAACCGGATCTGCCGTACCAAAGCTTTGGGCATTTTCAGGTGGTGTGGCAGAACTCTGTTCTGCCACGTCCGGGGTTTTCATGATTTCCTACCGCAATGACCCAAATCTACGTTAGTAATAACGCTCAATTTGATCGAAGGTTCGGCTCTCAGTAGTTGCCTACTTTTTGCAGGTTCAGCGGTTCCAAAGTGCGTGGTTCGAACTGTTCCCAAGACTTCAAGTCAAAGGCCGAGAATGTACCAGCACTGGCGGCGTCGTGCGTTTGAACACCGAGGAAGTCGATCAGTGTGCCGCTTGCTGCCAGCACGCGGTATTCGGCGAACATGACGCTATAGCGCGCCGTTTCCTGCAGAATTTGCACGTTAAAGCGGGTATTCTGGGAGTCGAGCAAATCCAGCAGTGATCTCTCACCAATGGTGAACTGTTCGCGGTAGGAGTCGACGAGGCCCGATGAGGAGTTCAACTGCTCATTATAGACCCGCGACAGCTCCGCTTGGCTCTTCATGCGGAGCCAGCTTTCCCGTACCGCCTGTTCAACTTCACGAGCGGTCTGGTCAAACACCATCTTGGCTTCGTTCTCACGGCGCATTTCTTCCTGCACGTGATTGCGTGCAATGCCGCCGTCATAAATGTTCCAGCGCAGCGATACGCGAGCGCTTAGGTCATTCTGCCATTCATGGGCGCCCGAGACGTCGTAACCCGTTGCGGCACGGCCTTCGAGCTGGATTTTCGGCATAAAATCGGAGGCTGCCTGCTCAACCAAGGCCGACGCGGCGTTGATGTCCGCGCCTGCCGTCTTCACCCGAGGGTTGTTGACGATGGCATTGGCGACTGCAATTTCTAGCGAGCCCGGAATGCCCGACGACGCCCGCGGTGGTGCATTTACCGCGCCAGGCATCAGTCCAACGAGCGTTTTGTATTCGATCTGCGCGGCAGCCAGTTCCACACCGGCTTCCGTCACCCGAGCGCGCGCTGCTGCCAGACGTTCAATCGACTGCAGGCGGTCAGCTTCGGTGAGTTGACCATTTTCGATGGCACTCGACACGTCTGAGGCGACGCCCTCGTGGAAGGAGGCATTCTGGCGCGTCAGGTTGACGATCTGCTGCTGCAACAGCACCTGATAATAAACGCGTGCAATCTGCAGAGCGATAAACTCGCTGCGTTCCAGCACGCGATAAGAGGCGCTGTCGACGCGCGCTGCTTGCCGGGCAAGCTCGGCGTCACGAAAACCGCCGTCGTAAAGGTCCCAGCGTGCGGTGACGCCTACTTGCGAGGGATAAAGCGCATCATTTTCGATGCCGGTCGCGCGGCGCGACGGCGTGTTCAAATATTGGATGCCGGTTGACGCTTCAAGATCAACGCGTGGTGCCCAAAGACCTTCTGCTTGACGCAGTTCAAAGCCGATTGCGTCATGGTTTTGGATTGCCGCGCCGATTTGCGGATTGCTGTCGAGTGCCGTCTGTACAGCTTCACGCAAGCCCATGGCCTGCGCCGATAGCGGCATGACAAAAGCGATCCCGGCCAGCAGAGCGGACTTCAGGAGGGAGTTCATGATCTTGATGCTCACTTTATGTCTGCCCTCTACCGAAACGACAGATAGCGTTGGTGGAAGCAGTCGCACTTTTGGACGGACTCAACGTCCACAGTGCCGCCGTTCAGATACCCGACTGCGGCAGCACAGGCCCAACGTGCTTCCATCGCCCAGATGAATGCTGGGTCGCTGTCGCGTAGAACGGATTGGCTATTCATGCCGTCAATGGCGCTGGCCAAATTCTGGGACACGGTTTGACGTATCTCGCTGACTTGGCGTTGTGGCAGCACCGACTGGCGGTGGTTGGAGCAGTAGCTCCCTGATGGGGATTGATAGCTAGGTAGATCTGCCGCACTTACAGAGCCTACCAGTGTCGAAAACAAAACAAGCGCGGAAAGTCGTCTCTTCCAGGGGCTGTTCATGGACGAGGTCCTCAAGCATACTAACGTTCGATTTTATAACAACATTTCCGTCAACTTCTGGGAAGCTAGATGAGTGGTCGTTGTCGATCACTTTTACTGCTCAACTGCTGGTTTGGTCTGGATTTTTGGTTGGTGCGCAAGTAGAAAACCAGTGAGGTATGGTTTTCTTCTTTTCCGTTTTTGTAAAATTATAGTGTTCGTGTTCAACATTATTTGAACACGGAAACGCTCCCGTCTTCAGACGTCAGCGTGCTGTCCGAAACGGTCGGAACAGCGTCCAGCCCCGGGCTTTTTCCCTAGGTCAAAATTTTTCCGTATTTTTGCCAGGTTTATATTTGGGTATGCCTTCGCCTCTGGGCCTAGCTCCCGCGGCTACGTATTTTCCGAATCACACGTCTGTGATTCGAGATCCACCCTTGTCTTTTTGTGGTTGGATTTTGGACATAGTCTGCCATCTCGTGGCCCTTCCAGGGGGCTCGACCCGAAAGCGCTTGGCCAGTTTCAGTCCTGCACCAAAGCCAGACCAGCCGCCAACCAGCATCCCAGTCAGGGCCCAAGGGCGTCTGATAAGCGCGTGAAGCGCATAGTACACACCCGGGCAATAGCGCTGTCCGATAGCAATAAAATAAGCGAAGTACTTGGTCTTTTGCCAAAGAGTGGCGAAGGCGAGGTCGGTGGCGACAGTATTTGCTGTGTGCATGAAACAATTGTCGGCGCTATAGTTCTCACGCTCGCCATCGGCGCGATCTGCCGCAAAGTGGTCGACGGCCACTTCTGGGCTCAGCACGATATGCCATCCCGCGTGAATGAGATTGGTGCAGAGCCAGCTTTCATTGCGATATTGCGCGCCTTGGCCGAGCAACCGCGTGTCAAAGTGCAAGCTGCCGAGGGCCGCTCTCCGCACCAGGAAATTGCAGCCCTTGATGGTGTCGACTACGCGCGCCGCGCCATAGGCGAGGTGGTGATCGCCGCGCAGAACGCCAAACCAGTTTCGCACGCCGGGGTGCTTGGCCACACCCTCGATCACATGCCCGCGCTCATGTAGTCGATCGCGCGCACCGGCTGCCGCGACGCGCGGGTCTCTCATGATCCTCAGTAGCCTCCGAAGCCAGTCGGGGCTTATCAGAACGTCGTCATCCAAAAACGCGATGTAGTCACCATCCGCGACCGCAAGTCCTGCGTTGAGTGCTGCGACTTGGCCCGGCACGTCGACGGTGATGATCTTTAACTCCGGCGCTAGGCTCAGCTGCGCGGTCAGCCACAACAAACTTTCCGGGTCCTCTGTGGGGCGCACCACGACAATGATTTGCGCAAAGGGGTGATCGGAAATCCGCAGCCCCGTCAGGCAGCGGCGTAGGGTGTCGAGACGCCGAAAGGTGGGTACGACGGCGCTGACGCGCGTTGCGCTCATGACCAGACACCGTCGCCCCATGTGGGCCAAGATGCTTCCCGGATGAAGTCTTGCGACAACCGATGTGTGGACAATTTATCCCCCAGCAAAAACGACTGACGATAATCGTGGTACTTGGCGTGGCGCGTGTAGGCATGAATAGTTTTTCAGTTCATCAATAAAGCGCGCCGCTTCTGCTCATTCTGTAGAGGGGATTTATAAACTTGCTAGAGAGTTCTTTGTCTATCAGCGTTCCGCCACGATCTGCGGCTGCGCTTCGACATGGTCTGCCATCATCGGCATCCTGTATTGGGCTCTATGATCCTTCTGATCGTTCGAGCCTTTTTCAGGATGCCGCCATGACCATCGCGGTCTTGGCTGACGGCGACCGGGTCGGCGCGATGCGCGATCTCAGTGGACGCGGCCACCACCTGCTTCAGACAAGCAGCGCTTCGCGTCCCGTGTATAAAACGAACGCAGGTCTGCACTGGCTTGAGGGCGACGGGATTGACGACTTTCTGGTCAGCACCATCGTTCTCAACAGCTATCCCTTCCAGATCATGGCGGGATTTTCGATGCTGGCTGCAGCCGACGAAGGCGGTATTGTTGCGTTGCGCAAAGATAACAGTGCTTACAAAACTCTGATGCAATCCAGTGCTGGCAGCTACCAGCTTCGGGCGACGGATCAGGCCAGCCTTACGCTCGATGCCCGCTCGAACGCCAGCGACGCACCGCAGATTGCCACAGCCAGTTTCGATGCTGGTGCCATGTCCTTAGCGGTCAATGGCGTGGTTAAAAACACCACTACGAACACAAATACTTCCGGTGACATGGTCGACCTAAGGCTCTTCTCTTTCCGCGATAATGACCGCTGGCAGGGCAGAATTTACGCTGTCGCCCTTGCCACAGGCAGCGTCGGGCCGGAGGTGCAGGTGTGGTTAGCCGCGCGCAGCGGTGTCACCCTTTAATGCTGCTCTCATGCGCGCCTGCAGCGAGAGCTGGCACTCCGGTCCGTCCCGTCTGGCTGTGCCGCCACGGACCGGAGTGCCAGCCAGACGGGCGGCAATGTGAGCTCAAGCGCAAAATGCTGTTCGGCGTAACGCCGCGCCGCAACCGCCATTCTCAGGCTCTGCTCGGTCTCGCGCAGGGCCGCTTCTATTGCCGTAGCTAGGGCCGTGGCACTATTGGGCGCGATCAATCGCCCGCTGACGCCGTTCTGCACAATTTCTGGCACGCCCCCACCGTTGCTGGCGATCACGGGCGTTCCGGCCAGCATGGCCTCGACGATGACTCGCCCAAAGGGTTCGGGCAAAGTTGATGCGTGGATGACAACGTCCACCCCGCCCATGATCTCGGCAATGTCGTCCCGGTGCCCGATACAGAAAACATCGCCGGCTTGGGTGTAGCGAGTGGCACTCTCGTGAAAATCCTGCCTGAAGTTTTCGCTCTCAAAAAGTGCCTCGCCAACGACCAGCAATTGCCAGTCGGTGCCCATCGAGAGGCCCAAAAGTGCCAGCGCTTGGCCCTTCCAAGGCCCAATGCGGCCAATCATGCCGATGATCGGGCGCATGGGGTCTAAACCATGTTCGGCGACCAGTTGCGCGCGCAGGTCTGCCCGCATTTCAGGTCTGAATTTTTCGAGAGTAAAGCCGTTATAAGCTATAAGCGGTAAGCACTTACCGCCATTACTCTGGTAGGCGCGGGCGGTTGCGTCGGAGTTAGCAATTACCAGATCAGCCCCCAATTGCCGCACCATCGGGCGACCAAACGCGCCAGCGGCGAGAAATGCTCGGGGACCAATAGGGAACGTAAATGCCAGACCATTTTTCGCCGATGGAAAGGCTTAGTTAGAACCGCAATCACCGCCGCCTTCATGCTGTTGGCATAGATCAAATCATATCCGCGGCTGAGGCGAACTAAACCAATCGCGACCACAATAAGTGAATACAATCTGATAGTTAGCGTGATCCATTTTCGACGTGTCGCCCGCTGAAAACCGCCGCCGAGCACATCAGTATCCACGCCCGCAGCAATGAGATCGTCATAGAGCGGCCCAGCCTGCATCAGTACGACCCGGCAATGTCCGGGATAGTGCGTCACCAGATCGTAGAGCGAGCGCTCCGCCCCGCCGTAAAGCCCTGCCTGATTGAAGAATAATACGCGGGGCATCGCCATTGTCATAGCGCCCGCTCGTAGGCGTCTCGGATCCGACGCGCGATTATGGGCCAGTCAAAACCGGCGGCATACGCCTGGCATTCTAAGGCGCTTGGCAAATTCTGACTGAGCATCGCGGCGGTGATGGCATCCGCCAATGCATTGGAATGCGCTGCTGGAACAATGAGTTGCGGGGCAAATGGCAGCATCAGTTCAGCAAGCCCGCCAACATCTGTGACGACAACCGGCGTGCCCGCGGCGAGCGACTCCAGAACCACAAGCCCAAATCCTTCCAAAGCGATAGATGGCACAATAGTGATGTCGGCGGCGCGATAGACTAAAGGAAGGTGCTCGTCTGGAACGTGCCCAATTAATTGCACATGCTTTTCAAGCTCTTGAGCTTGAATTACCGCGCTTAGGCTGGAGCCCAAGGGGCCACTCCCGACCAGCTTGATCTCAACGTCAGGCGCTCTGGATCTGAGAATTTCGGCAGCAGCAAGCACGGTGGTATGGCCCATGCGCGGCACCAATCGCCGCACACAGGCTGCGATAAACCGGCTCTCGCTCCAGCCTAAAATCTCGCGGGCTTCACGTCGGCTTGTGCTCGAATTGAAGCGCGAGATGTCGACGCCTCCGGGGACGATGTCGATCCTAGAGCGTGGAAACGTGTAGGTTTTTTCCAAGACGTCTGCGAATGCACTGGACAGAACTATCGCTCGGTCTGTTCGTTTGTAGACCTGTTTTTCGATATGGAATTTGAGCGCCGCCTGTACTCGGTTCTGTCCCGATGCGATGCCTTCTTGCGCCCAGGGCCCATGAAAATGACTGACCAAGGGCGTGTCGATTTGGCCGAGCACAGGAAGTGTTGAGAGGGCAAAGTGGCTGGCAACTAAATTCGGCTCTACGGTGGCTTTGAGCGCCCTAAAGCTGCGCCTTGCGCCGATGATTGTTGCCGCAAAACTAGCCTTGGGCTTAGCAAAAGCCACAACGGCACCCTTGGTCTCGTCGCCGACATTATCTGTCCCGAGGACCATGCCGACAAAGCCAAATACCCCATCGGACGCTCGCCATAATTCATTGTAATAGCGCGGCAATCCGCCCGCGCGGTCAGAAAGCCAATCAAGTCCGATTTGGATGGTTTTCATTCGGTCTGACTCTCCCCCGAACGAGACGGCAGTGCCAACGCCAGCAATGTAAAAAACAGCACCCCACCCAAACCAACCAAGATGTTGAAGAACACCATCTGCAGGACAAGGGCACAAAGCGCTGCTGTGAAGGGCAGCGATTGTGGCGCGCCCAATGCGCTATGCAGTGCAGCCCAAAGCCAGCACCCCAGCAGCATCCATATGGTCAGTCCCGCCCAGCCTAAGGTGTAGGTAATGTCCAGAAATCCGCTGTCGAAAATCGGAAATGTATTCTCGTCCTGCTGCCCGACGATGGTCGAAATACCCGTAGAGCCAAGGCCATAGCCTAAGGGATTGACCAGAACTGTCGGGACAATTTCGCCAATAATGGCGAGGCGCGCCCAAAGACTGTCGTCGTCCGTAAGGCCAAAGATCGTCGCCACTCGGCTGAGCAGCACGCTGGGAACATCCAAGGTGCTCGCGCCCAGGATGAGTAGGCATGCGCAGATCAGCCCGCCAACAAGCACATCGAACTTGATCCTTATGGGGCTCAGTACGAGCAAAATGGCGAAACCTAGTGCAGCGCCACCCCAGGCCGAACGCACTAAGGTCAGCCAGAGACAGAGCGCAGCTGGCACCGCCAGCACCACAAACGCTTGCGGCTTTTTGAACGTGGTAAGCAGCAGCGCCACCATCAGAAAAACGGCAAGTATCCCCGGGGCATTTAGGGTGGCGTATATTCGCACTAAAAACGGCAAAGGTTGGCCGATGGATTGAATGGCCGCTTCCCGCATCCACTCGGCGTCCCACGGCAAAACATAAACGAACTGGATGACGCCATAAGCCGAGACAACCAATCCATGCAGGATCAAAAGTCTGACGATCCGCTGCCGTATTGAGCTCAAATGGTCCTTCGCTGCGAGCAAGTGCAGACCAAAGCCCATGGGGGCGAGATAGGCGAGACAGTCAAATATGGCGGCAGCGCCATAGCCTCGCAAAACGCCATTGAGGCAGCCAAAGCAGATGAGGCTCGAATAGGTCAACATCGCACCGGCCTCGTGAGAGGAGACCATGCGCAGCGCTTTGGCGCCACTGAGTAGAGCTATTGCGGTAACTGCATAAGGCGCGAGAATGATAAGACTGGCGTCCGTTCGGCCCATTTGCCAATCAACGATCCGTCGCATCATGGGTGCGTATAGCCACAAGGCGAGAACAAGCCCAATGAAGCTGTTGTACGGGGACGTCATATAGGCCCATGCACCCAGCGCTACGACAACGGGTAAAAAGCCAAGTTGCACGACGTCCGCTCTACCGCTGTAAAGCAGTCCAACCATGATGACCGTCAGCCCCGCCACAACCCAAGAAAAGGGCAGGGCGAGCGGGCTCATGCCGGCGTTCTTGTTTGCCGCGATGCGGTCTGAGTGAGCTCGAGAACGTGTCCCACAAGCTGGGTGTGGAAGCGTCGCGATGAGAACCGCTCTGCCTGTGCCCGACAGTTCGCGCCACTTATGCTCCCTTCGGCTTCTTCAAACTGGGCGATTGCGCGACGGAGGCTCGACGCGGTTTGTTGATCAAAATGGACCCCGCTTGGTTGCGAGCGATTGAGCCCCCGAATGGTTTCTGCCGTACCGCCGCCATCGAAAGCAGTGACCGGAGTGCCGCAGGCCTGCGCTTCGACAGGCGCAATGCCAAAATCTTCCTGCGCCGCGAAAATGAAGGCACGGCAGCGCTGTAGATAGTCAATCACGACTTCCGTGGCCTGATAGCCCAAGATTGTAACATTGGCTGGTGCCATGCGTTGGATCTTGCCCAGATCTGGTCCGTTGCCAATCACCACGAGCTGACGCTCTGGGGTGCCGGCAAAGGCTTCAATCATCAGCGGGATTTGTTTGTAGGGCACGAGGCGAGAGAGGGTGAGGTAGAATGCTTCGCGTGGCTTCGCACCGGGCTGGAATTTGTCGATATCGACAGGCGGGTAGATAACTTCGGCTTCCCGTCGATAGAACTTCCAAATGCGCTCGCGGGTGAAACGGGAATTTGCAATGAAGTGGTCGATACTGCTCACCGTTCGCATGTCCCAGACGCGATAGCGATGCATCATTTCATGGGCAATCAAGCGTCGGAGCGGGGCAAGTGGTCCTTTGATTGTCGCCAGATAATCATGCGTCAGACCCACGCATAACGCGTCGTCGAATGCATGTAGGCGATGTGATGTTGATTTGAGTGGGTGATAACGCCTTTCGCCAAGGCGGTGCTGGACGACAGAACGAGGTCATATTTGGAGACATCGAAGCGCTCGACAGCCCGCGTCGCCGCCAGCAAAAGATTGCGGTAGTAGTGCTGGACCTTGGGCAATTTATTGAGGCCGCTTGCGATCACGCGCGCATTCCCCAACAGTTCGGAGCGGTCTGTCGCGTTCAGGAAGTCGAAGACTGTGAACACATCTGCCTGTGGGCAGCAGGCGATCATTTCGGCCAGAACGCGCTCAGCACCGCCGATAACCGGCATCCAGTCATGAACGAGCGCTGTTCGATACGGCAGTGTTGGACAGGAATACGACAATGAGCATACTCCCAGAGCCGGCGTAGGGCGTGAATGGTGAACGGTTTTTCGGTGAACGAGAGTTGGTTCTTTCGTGTTGTTGATGGATATTTTCCGTTAATGTCGCTTATATAGTAAATAGTACAAAATATCGACCATGTACTTTTGTTAGATTTATTGCGTTAAATTTCTAACTATGTTGCTTTTATTGTTGATGGATTCGGTTTTATTGTGGTTTGTCGAAGTGGGTTTTAGGGGCCTCCGCTAGTCCCCACGGGGAATAACTTACGAATTTCTCACAGAGGAATTTCCGTAATTTGCATGAACCCTTGGCTAGAGCCTGCTTGTGCCAGAAGCTTGGTGTGAGTGGCGCGAAGGGTAGGCGCTGGCCCGTTAAGCCACTATATGACACTCGACACTTTGGGCGCGTCAGCGTAGCGGCGCGACGGTGTCGAGGAGTATACAATGCGTTTGGTGCTGACACAGCCAAGTGTGCGGGGAACTGCCCAAGACAATTTCACTTATGTCACGCGACTGCTCGATACGCATCGCCCGCGACTAGAGAGCCCTGATGTCATTGTCCTGCCCGAGCTCATTGGTTTCGGTTTGACCACCGAGCAATACCGTAATGCGCTGGTGGAATTGGCTTCGCGCTATCATGCGCACATCATTGCTGGCAGTCATTTTCGCGATGCGAAAGATCACCTTGTTAATCAAGGGTTTGTGGTTGCGCTGGACGGTGATGTCCTTGCTTCATACGAAAAGGCCAACCCCTATTTCGGCGAGCGGGATCACGGAGCGGGTCGTGGCAATGGTGGCGCTCATGTCGTCATCAACGGTGTCGCTTGCTTTGTCACCATATGCGCTGACTTTTTCCATGCAGACACCTTTATGCGCTTCCAAGAGCGCGCCGATATTGTGTTTGTTACGGCCAGTTCGGTGAGCCGCAAACCAACACCCGATATGGCGAGAGCACGGTGGAAGCATGCCATGATTGCTCGCGCCTTCGAGCAAACCGCTCATGTCGCTGTCAGCGATTGGGCTTACCCCGTTGGCGGACAAAACGAACTGCCAGCAAGTGGCGTTGCCGGCATTGCCTATCCGGATGCAGAACATCCGGACAATCTGATTTCAACTCTGGGCGAGGCTGAGATCGCAGTTTACGATATTGATATCAGCCGTGGTCGGATGCTGTTTGCCGATCAAGAGGCGCGCGGCTTCGCTATCGCCGGAACAAGGGGACACGCATGAGCTTGGTCGGTAAGCGCATTCTGCTGATCGTTACCGGTGGTATCGCCAGCTATAAAAGTCCCGATCTCGTCCGCCGCCTGCGTGAGGCTGGAGCGGTGGTTCGCTGCGCCATGACAGAGGCCTCAAAGAACTTCATTCAGCCAACTGTCCTGGCCGCGGTGAGTGGGACGCCTGTCGTTTCCGAGCTCTTTGACCCGATTGAAGGCATGGATGTTGGCCATGTGCGCCTAGCGCGTGAGGCCGACCTCATCATTATTGCCCCCGCGACGGCCGACATTTTGGGCAAGCTCGCTCATGGCATTGCAAACGATTTGGCGTCGACAATTCTGCTTGCTGCCGACGGCCCAGTGCTCATTGCGCCAGCCATGAATCCTAAGATGTGGGATCATGCTGCGGTTAAACGCAATGTTGCGACACTCAAGGCGGACGGCTACCAGTTTGTTGGTCCCGAAAGTGGCGAAATGGCCGAGAGCCATGAGGCGGGCGTTGGTCGCATGTCTGAGCCACTCGCAATTCTTGCTGCGGCCCAATCCATCTTCGTAGCTTCAAGCGCGGCTCTTGCGGGACGTCATTTTGTGGTGACTTCTGGCCCAACAGAAGAGCCACTTGATCCCGTACGCTATATTTCCAATCGCTCTTCGGGCAAGCAAGGCCATGCCATCGCCGCAGCTCTCCTGGCGGAAGGCGCCCGCGTCACCCTCGTCTCCGGTCCTGTCTCTGTGCCAGCCCCCGCAGGTGCTGAGGTCAAGAAGGTGTCAACCGCTGCGGAAATGCTCGATGCTGTCGAGGCAGCGCTCCCGGCAGATGGTGCCATTTTCGCTGCTGCTGTTGCAGATTGGCGTGCCGCCAGCGTCGCCGACGAGAAAATGAAAAAGCAGGATGGCCAGGAGGAGCTGGTTATTCGCCTCGTGCGAAACCCAGATATTCTGGCTACGATTGGTCATCACGCGACGCGGCCTGCACTGGTGATTGGCTTTGCCGCCGAAACCCAAGATCTGATTGCGAATGCCCAGCGTAAACTGTCGAGCAAAGCTGCAGACTGGATCTTTGCCAATGACGTCTCCCCAGCCCAAGGGGTGTTTGGCGGCGATAGCAATCATGTTCACCGCGTTTCACACGACGGTGTCGAAGATTGGGGGGGAGCCGGTAAGGATCAAACGGCGCGGATGATTGTTGAGAAAATCGTAGAGCACTTCGGCCGCGCGGAGCGCTAAGGCTCTGACGCGGCACGGTGCTGGGCTTGTTCCTAGGGGCGGATCGCAACGTCTTCCATCGAGCGTCGCAAGCGAGGCGCCGCCAGTGCGCTGAGCACCTGGTTGTGGGTCTCGAAATTATGTTCAATGATGGCGCTGCGGACGCTCTTTAAGTCGCGTTTGCGTAGCGCATTAACGATAGCAACGTGATCTTCGTTCAGGTCCCGGCTGAGTTCTGGCAAGCGTGCCCCGCGGTGGAAGTATCGCTCCATCTCATCGAAATGGTGCTCAGCAATCGTGAAAATACGCTTGTTCTGATGGGCTTTTGCGAGCGCCAGATGGAACGCGCGATTGGTGTTGATGATATCGCTGGCCGTCTGCACCTGCACCGGATCGCGGCTGGCATGGGCGAGAGCCTCGAGCGCGTCTAGCTCTTCATCCGATATGCGTTCGATAATGTCTTCGACAATCGCGCTTTCAAGGATGCCGCGGATTTCGAATAGTTCGGTCAAATCGTCGATAGTCAGCGGCGTGATCTGATACCCGCGGCGCGGTAGAGGTTTCACGAAACCTTCCAGTGCAAGACGACCCAGAGCTTCTCGCACGGTCGTGTCCCGGGACGTGGTGTAACTGAGGTGGTCAAGCCGCTCGCGAGCGCGCCATTAGGAGCGCCGTAGCGAGCGAGCGGCTGGGTGGTCATCGACGGATTTCCGGTAAGGTCTGGTTGCTTACCCCAACCCTGCACCTGAAGGACCACCGATGACCGACACGATGATGAACCTGCGCACGCTGGTAGAGAAGACCCCCGACGCCGATATTCTGCGTGAGATGATTGGCTTCGCTGCCGAACGGCTGATGGAGATGGAAGTGGGTGCCGCCACTGGGGCCGGCTATGGCGAAAAGAGCGCCGAGCGGCGGGTCCAGCGCAATGGCTACCGCGAGCGGGACTGGGAGACGCGGGCCGGCACGGTCGAGCTGCGCATCCCCAAGCTGCGCAAGGGCAGCTACTTCCCGGGCTTTCTGGAACCTCGGCGGCTGGCCGAGAAGGCTCTTACCGCGGTGATCCAGGAGGCGTACATCCAGGGCATCTCAACCCGTTCGGTGGACGACCTGGTCAAAGCCATGGGCATGAGTGGCATCTCCAAGAGCCAGGTCAGCCGGCTCTGCGAGGAGATCGATGGGCGGGTGAAGGCCTTCCTCGAGCGGCCGATCGAGGGCGATTGGCCCTACCTGTGGATCGACGCCACTTACCTCAAGGTACGCAGGGGCGGCCGCATCGTCTCGGTGGCAGCCATCATGGCGGTGGGCGTCAATGCGGATGGCCGGCGCGAGGTGCTGGGCATGGAGATCGGCACCTCGGAGGCCGAGGCGATCTGGACCGAGTTCCTGCGCAAGCTGACCCGCCGCGGCCTGCGAGGCGTGAAGCTGGTGATCTCCGATGCCCATGAGGGCATCAAGGCGGCCGTCACCAAGGTGCTTTGTGCCACATGGCAACGCTGCCGAGTCCACTTCATGCGCAACGTCCTTGCCCATGCCGGCAAGAGCGGTCGCCGCGTGGCCAGTGCCTTTATCGCCACGGCCTTCGCTCAGGAGACGCCGGAGGCCGCCAGCACCCAATGGCGCGCCGTTGCCGACCAGATCCGTCCGCGGGTGCCCAAGCTCGCCACCATCATGGACGAGGCCGAGCACGACGTCCTTGCCTACATGAGCTTCCCCAGGGAGCATCGGGCCAAGCTGCATAGCAACAACCCGATAGAACGGGTGAATGGCGAGGTGAAGCGGCGGACCGAGGTGGTGGGCATCTTCCCCAACGAGGATGCCATCGTCCGGCTCGTTGGCGCCATCCTGCTTGAGCAGAACGATGAGTGGGCTGTGCAGCGCGCCAGATACATGACGCTGGAATCCGTCGCCCCGTTGAGCGATGATCCCCTCGTCAGCCTGCCGGCAGTCCCCGCACGCTGACCAACCCGGCCAAGCCGGATATGCGTGGAGGCCCTGCCTCAGTTACACCACGCCGAGGGACACGATCTTCTCGCACTGGGGTCTTGCTCATTCCCAAACTGTCGGCAATTTCGCCTTCAGATACTTCTGAACCCGGCTGTAGGGTGCAGTTTCGGATA
Source organism: Devosia sp. MC521 (assembly GCF_014127105.1). Classification (NCBI taxonomy): domain Bacteria; kingdom Pseudomonadati; phylum Pseudomonadota; class Alphaproteobacteria; order Hyphomicrobiales; family Devosiaceae; genus Devosia; species Devosia sp. MC521. The sequence continues at coordinate 2,851,711 of NZ_CP059902.1, read as the reverse complement.
TCTAGGCTGATGCGGTGATAGGCCTGTTGGGTGAGTGACTCACTTGAGGCTTTTCCGGCTTTATTCTTCTGCACTCGATTCCCCCCGAAATCTCAGCATGCGCAGGCGATGAGGAGTTCTATTGCGTTGTATGGACGCTCGACTTTCATCGTCAGACGTTGCTATCGCGCTGTAGAAATTACTCGACGATACGATCAGTCGCTCGCCAGTATTCTACAAAATATTCTATTTCATCCGATGTATTTGTCAAAATACAGCAGCCGCGTCAGCTTCGATAAGGGTGTACGTAATATTTGCAGTGAATTCTTTGATTGCTTGTAGGGGGTTAGGGCGTGCGACCTGTCTAGTTCGTTCCTAGTTATGCTTGTCGGCTTCGATCTGCGCGTCGGTCACTTCGCGTCCCGTGTGACGCGGCACAATCAGTTGGTCAAGGTCGAACCCTTGGCGCTGAGCTTCAAGGAGATATTCTGCTTTGACGTCGTCTTCTATGTGCGCAGAGCGGGATAGAAGCCAGAGGTTCTTATTGTCCGGCGTACCGACCAGGGCGTGCCGATAGTCGCTGTCGAGCTTGATAATCCAATAGTCGCCACTGGTAAAAGGCAGCCAGCGGATGAACTCTGGCAGGAAGGTGACTTTCAACTGACTGTTGGCGTCGTTTTGAACGCTGGCTTCACCAATCGATTGGCTGGCTTTTCCGTCCTCATCAAAGCAGCGGTTGTCCACGCGCACTGTACCGCTCTCGCTAAGAGAATAGTTGGCGGTAATATCGGTCGCTTTGGGATCTTCCCATTTCAGGGGCAGGCGCGCCACCTCATACCAGCGGCCTAAATAACGATTGAGGTCAACATGAGGAACAGTCGTCACTGTAGTCATCAACTATCTCCGTTCTTTAATAGTGAACGACTTGATCTGTTCTCCGTTCCCACTCGTATCAGTTTGTGGCGATGCGTCGCAGGCGGTGCAGCAATGCAATTGGATTGATTGTTTGCGGCGTAAAGATCGTTTAGTAGGGACTGAACGATAGGGGTGGCCCGTGTCCGCAATCGACGCATTCATCGAAGAAATGGGCCTGATGGCTCAGGAGCATGGTGATGCACGCATCTCTGGGCGTGTGCTCGGACTGCTCGTCGCCGAGGGACAGGAGATGAGTCTTGCGCAGATAAGCGAACGTCTGGGCGTCAGTCGAGCAAGTGTTAGCACCAATGCTCGGCAACTGACTCAACGCGGGATGATCCGGCGCGTGGCGCACTCCGGTGATCGTCAGGACTACTATCTTGTCGACGGGACGTTTCATCAACACATGTTGGAACGCATGGCGACGCAAGCTCGACGCAATGCGAGCAGGATAATGGCCTGCGCCAAAGGAATTGAGGGAGAGGACGCAGCGGCCGCAATACGCGTTCTCGAACTCCATAAACTATACGAAAAATCTGCAGATATTCTTGCCTACTGGGCTGGCGACTTGCAAAACGACGCCACGCCGCGAAAGGAACCGACATGACGGACGCACATAAGAAGCCCGAATGGGCGCAAAGCAAGTTCGATAAAATGAACGAACAGCGCATCGCTCAAGGGCTTAAGCCGAAGAAGAAGGTTCTTCGTTGGGTCGTTCTCGGCGTTATCGTTGTCGGGGGCGCGGCGTTCATGCTTACTCGCCCACAGCCAGAGGCGCCTGCGGTGGTTGAGGACACAACCGCTGTTGCCAAGCAGCTGATCCCGACCGAGATTGTCGAGATCGCGCCGACAACCCTCAAGCAGTCGGTCAAGGTCACCGGGTCGCTCGTCCCTGGTCACCAGGCGAGCGTGTCCGCGCAGGCGTCGGGTCGTGTTCTTTCCGTCACCGTAAGCCCAGGCGACGCTGTGAATGAAGGTGACGTGCTCGCAGAAATCGATCGCGCTACCCTCGAAATTCAGCTTAATCAGCAGCGTGCGACGGCAGAAGCCACCCGAATTCAGCTCTCCAACAGCCGTCAGCAGCTGGAACGCACGGAAGAATTGGCGCGTCAGGGGCTCACCAGCCCTTCGGCTCTTGAGCAGGCCCGTTCGGCCACTGCTGCTCTGGAATCCAATCTAGCGGCTCTTGAAAATGGTGTCGCAGCGGCTGAGATCGCACTCGACAACGCCACTGTGCGCTCGCCACTCTCTGGCGTCGTTTCCGCTCGTAGCGTCGAGCCGGGTCAGATCATTGGCGCAGGCACACCATTGTTCACTGTCGTGAACCTTGACTCGATGGAGTTCCAAGCGTCCGCTTCAGTCAACTCTAGCGCCCTTGTCACCGCTGGCCAGCCAGTTGCCGTTTCGGTCAATGGCGTTAACGGCCAAGCCTTTGAAGGCAAGGTTGTGCGCGTTAATCCAGTTGCGACCGCAGGTACACGAACCGTGCCAATGTACATCGAGATTAACAATGTCGACGGCATCCTGCGTGGTGGCATGTTCGCTGTGGGCGAAGTTACCGTCGCTGAAAAGCCAGATGCGATAGCTCTGCCTGCAGCAGCAGTGCGTGAGGACGCCGACGGCAAGTTTGTTCTCGCTCTCAATAATGGCACACTTGAGCGCAAGGCTATCGAAGTCGGCGCAGCGTGGGACCGTGGTCGCATCGTTGAGGTCACAGGCCTCACCGTTGGCGAAAGCGTTATCGCAGCAGCGTTGTCGGAAGTTTCGGCTGGCGATACCTACGAACTCGTGGGGAAATAACCAATGTTCTTAACGCGCATAAGCGTAAACAACCCAGTTTTCACGACCATGATCATGGTCGCGATCCTGGTGTTTGGTATCTTTTCTTATTCACGGCTGCCGGTTGAGCAGCTTCCCGACATCGACTTGCCAGTCGTTGCGGTGGTGGTCTCCTATCCAGGGGCCTCGCCGGAAGCGGTTGAGCAGGATTTGATCGAGCCGATCGAAGACGCGGTCAACACCATTGCTGGCCTTGATACGGTTCAGTCGATTGCGCAGCCTGGCCGCGCAATGGTCATCATGATGTTTGACCTTGAAGCGAACTCGCAGCAGAAGGCGCAGGACGTTCGCGACAAGATCGATCCGATCAAGGCGAATTTCCCAGCGGCCGCGATGGACCCGCAGGTCTTGCGTTTTGACCCGTCGGCATTGCCGGTGCTTTCCCTCGCGGTCAGCTCGGATACGCTGTCGGCTCGTGACCTAACGGCTCTGACCGAAGAGATCATCGTCAAGCGCCTGTCAAATATTAATGGTGTTGGTTCGGCGACTGTTGTCGGTGGCACGCCACGTCAGCTTAACATCCAGCTCGATCCAAACCTGCTCAGCGCCTACAATATTAGCCCCGCGGCTGTTATCAACGCGCTCAAGGCGGCCAACAAGGATCTGGCTGCCGGCTCGATCACTGAAAACAGCATTGTGCGCTCGATCCAGGTTCTCGGTCGCATTGAAGACCAGCAGGACTATTACGACATCACCGTGGGCAACCAAGGTGGTCAGCCGGTCACGCTGCGCGACGTTGCAATCATTGAAGATGGCACTGGCGAGACAGACTCTCTGGCGATCTTGAATGGTGAACCCGCTCTCGCCATCAATATTCTGAAGACGCAGGGCGCGAATACCGTTGGCGTTGCCACCGATATTCGCAAGACCATTGATCGTCTTCTGGCGACAGAACTGCCAAACGGCGAAGTGAATATCGAGGTTGTGGTCGACAACGCTAAGCCCGTTGAGGACAGCTTCCATGCCGTTCAGAACATGTTGATTGAAGGCGCGGTTCTCGCCGTCGTCATCGTCTTCCTGTTCCTGAACTCTTGGCGTTCGACCATCATTACCGGTCTGACCCTGCCGATTTCGATCATCGGTACCATGGTGGCGCTGAGCTTCCTCGGCTTCTCGCTCAACACCATGACCCTGCTCGCACTATCGCTTGCCGTTGGTATTCTTATCGACGACGCGATCGTGGTTCGTGAAAACATCACGCGCCATCTGCACATGGGCAAGAGCCACCGTCAGGCGGCTTTTGATGGTACCAATGAAATCGGTCTGGCTGTTCTGGCCACCACGCTCTCCATCGTTGCGGTGTTCCTGCCGGTAGCGTTCATGGACGGCATCATGGGCAAGTTCTTCTTGCAGTTTGGTGTCACCGTTTCTGTTGCCGTTCTCATCTCGCTGTTCGTAGCGTTTACGCTCGATCCGATGATGTCGAGCGTGTGGTATGATCCGGCCTCGAACCCCAATGCAAAGCGTGGCCCTGTTGGTCGTGCCATTCAGGGTTTTGATCGCTGGTTCGAAGGCATCACCGAAGGCTATCGTCACCTCATTCGTTGGGGTCTCAAGAGCCGCAAGACAGTGCTGCTGATCGCATTGCTGTCGTTGGTTGGTGCTGTAGCTCTGTTCCCACGGGTTGGCGTCGAATTCGTTCCGGCGACTGACAACGGCATTTTCACCGTTAAGGTGGAAACCCCGTCGGGTTCTTCAAAGGAGTATACCGAAAGCAAGCTCCGTCAGGCTGAACTGATCGTTCGTGCCCACCCAGAAGTGGAGCGTACATATTCCACTATCGCTGGTGGTATGTCTGCGGACGGCGCCAATGTTGGCACGATGACCGTCACTCTGGTCGGTGCAGCGGAGCGTGATATTAGCGTCGCTGACTTCATGCCTAAGCTGCGTCGTGATCTACAGGCGATCCCAGGCAGCAAGTTCGAAGTTGCCGTTGCCTCGATGATGGGTCCGAGCACAGCGCCGGTGTCCGTCACTCTTTATGGCGACAGCTTTGAAGTGCTCGGAAGTCTCGCAGATGGCTTCATGGAAGATCTCCGCCAGATTCCTGGCCTGATCGATATTTCTTCCTCGCTCGATGAGGCCCAGCCCGTTGTCGGCATACAGATCAACCGCGAGCTCGCTGATAGCCTTGGCGTTTCGCTGGGTCAGATTGCTGCAACCTTGGGGCCGCTGATCTCGGGTGAAGACGTATCGGATTGGGTCGCGCCAAATGGTCAGGTCTATAAGGTTGTCGTGCGTCTACCAGAAAGCCTGCGCAATGACATCGAAGCCATCGGAAATCTGCCGATTGCACAGACCGGCACCGGCACCCAGGAAATGATCACGCTCGGTCAGGTTGCTGAAGTCGTTGAAAGCAACGGCCCGGCCACTATCAACCGTCAGGATCTTCAGCGTGGCGTAACCATCTCAGCCAACCTTGAAGGCGTTGAATTGGGGACCGTTATTCCGCAGGTGCAGGCTGCGATCGACAAGATCGAGTTCCCAGTGGGCTACCGTAGTGGCTTTGGTGGTGAAGCTGAGCAGATTGCCGATACCATGGGTTCGGTTGGCTCGGCCTTGCTGCTGGCTGTGATCTTCATCTACCTCGTTCTGGCGTCCCAGTTTGGCAGCTTCTTGCAGCCACTGGCGATCATGGGCTCGCTCCCATTGGCTCTGATCGGGGTGATGGTCGGCTTGCTCGTTGGCGGTTCGACGCTGAATATGTTCTCTGCAATCGGCTTTATCATGTTGATGGGGCTTGTGGTGAAGAACGCTATTCTGCTGGTCGACAATGCTAACCAACACGTCAAAGACGGCATGAATCTCTACGAAGCGCTCGTGGAGGCCGGTGTTACCCGTTTCCGTCCAATTATCATGACCACTCTGGCCATGATCTTTGGCATGCTGCCGCTGGCTCTAAGCCTGCACGAAGGCAGCGGGCAGAACGCACCGATGGCACACGCTGTTATTGGCGGTTTGATCTCCTCGACGGCATTGACGCTGTTGGTGGTGCCTGTGCTGTTGACCTATATCGATAGCTTCAGCGCCTTCACCCGCCGCTTCATGCCAAAGGGCCCGGATGATGGGCACCACGGCGAGGAAGAGACCAAGCCGACCCCGGCTGAATAATCAAACATGAAGCCGCCCTACGGGGCGGTTTTTTTATGGGCAGTACTCTTGCGCGCGGGCCCTATGCCGTTATGGTCGGCGCATATTTTTGAGCTGGCAACGAGTTATTTTATGAGTGGATTAGAACGCACCGAGCCGAAGACAATTTTGGTTGCTGGCGGTGCGGGGTTTCTAGGCTCGCATTTGTGCGAGACCCTTCTGGGGATAGGCGCAAAGGTTCTTTGTCTCGATAGTTTCCAGACCGGACGCCGACAAAATATTGCGGCGCTAGAAAACCACCCTAAGTTCAAGCTGATTGAGGGTGACGTTCGTTCGCTGCCGATGATCAACGAGCGCCTCGACGAGATTTATAACCTCGCTTGCCCCGCTTCACCTCCGCACTACCAAGCCGATCCAATCGGCACGATGATGACCTGCGTTCTGGGTACTAAAAACCTGCTTTATCTGGCCGAAGCAAACGGCGCGCGCTTGGTGCAGGCCTCCACCAGCGAAGTTTATGGCGATCCAGATGTTCACCCTCAGCGTGAGGACTATGTCGGGCATGTAAACTGCACTGGTCCGCGCGCTTGCTATGATGAGGGCAAGCGCGCCGCAGAGGCCCTCTGCTTTGATTATCTGCGTTTGGGCAAGGCCAACGTCCGCGTCGCTCGCATCTTCAATACCTACGGGCCTCGCATGCGGGCGGACGATGGGCGGATTGTTTCCAATCTTATTGTTCAGGCGCTTGCTGGGCAGGCCCTGACCATCTACGGCGACGGGACACAAACACGGTCGTTCTGCTTTGTGTCGGACCTTGTTGCGGGCCTGTGCGGTCTCATGGCGCTCCAGCTAAACCCGGAGGCGCCGGTCAATCTGGGTAATCCCGGTGAGTTCACGATTGCTGAATTGGCAGAGAAAGTTTCGCAACTTATCCCCGGCCAGAGCAGGCTCGTTTATTCTCCATTGCCAGCGGACGATCCAAAGCGTCGTCGCCCAGACATTTCGCGTGCAGAAGAACTTATCGGTTGGCACCCAAGAATTGCGCTCGATGAGGGATTGATGCGTACCGTTGAGTGGTTCGCACAGACCGCGAAAGGTCCTGCGCTAGTAGCCTAGCGCAGGGGAGCTTCTTAGCGGAAAGCCGGGATGACGTGACGGCCGTAGTTGGCGATGATTTCTTCTTCATCACCGCTGTCGAGATAGATGTTGAACTGGGTGACGCCAGCGTCTTCCAGTTTGCGGATCTTGGCGATGTGGTCGTCGGGCTCTCCGAGCACGCAAAAGCTCTCAACGACGTCATCGGAGATGAAGTCGAGGAATGGGTTATCGGCTTGACCATGCTTGGAATAGTCGTAGCCGCGGCGCTTTTCGATGTAGCTGGTCAGACTTGCCGGGACTTTGTCGCTATCAGAGCCATATTTTTCGACGATGTCGGCGACGTGGTTGCCGACCATCGCTGGGAACCATTTGACCTTCTCGATAGCGCGCTTCTTGTCGCCGAAATAGGCCGGGGCAGCGGCCATGGAGCGGTAGTTGCTCATGTCTCTGCCTGCGGCCTTGCCAGCGTCGATGCACTGGTCGGTAAACCACTTGCAGAGGCCGGGGTCGGCAATCTGTAAGACAACGCCGTCGGCGCTTTCGCCAGCGGTCTTGAGGGCCAGCGGACCATAAGCAGCGATCCAGCTCGGCATGTCATGGCCGACCGCCCACGGAAACTTCACAGCCGCTGGGATTTCGCCGTAGTGAACTTCTTCGCCACGCACCATAGCCTTTGTTTTGTCGATGAATTCGGCAACGCGGGCGAGGGTGGCGGGCTTTTTGCCCATGACGCGCATGGAGCTGTCACCACGGCCAACGGCGAGGTCGAACCGACCGCCGGACTGTTTGGCGAGAGAACCAAAAATTGAGGCAGCGACGGACCAGTCGCGCACGTCCGGATTGGTCACCAGTGGGCCGAAGCGCATGTCCGTTGTGTGTTCCATGCACATGGCAATAGCGGCGTAGCAATCGCGCCAGAGGATGTGGCTGTCGTAAAACCAGCAGTAGGAAAACCCGGCATATTCCGCCGCACGGACCAGATATCGTGCCCGCTCGTGTTCGATAAAGCCCTTAAATGTAATGCCAAATTCCATTTATTCCCCCGCGCTCCCTGTCAGCAATAAATTTGACCAGATGATCAAATTTTTCATGCTCTAATTGTGGTTTGTCAATCTCAATTCCAACTGTCGGAGACATCTTCAAAAAAGACGCTGATGTGATCGCCATTTTGAAGATGTGCTTTCACCCCGTAGACTGTGCGCAGAAGATCATCGGTGATGATTTCTTTGGGTCTGCCTTGGGTGATAACTTTACTATGGTCCATGACGACCAGATGGTCGCAGAAGCGGACGGCGTGGTTGAGATCATGAATTGCCAAGACAATTGTCATGCCGCTCTCCGCTAGGCGCCGCAGCAGTGTCAGCAGTTGCAATTGTGCCTTGATATCGAGGTGACTGGTCGGCTCATCAAGCAGCAGGAGGCGCGGTGCTTGGGCTAGGGCACGTGAGATCAGCACGCGCTGCTGCTCCCCGCCTGAAAGAGTATGAAATCTCTGAGCGGAGAACGCCGTCATTCCGGTTGCGCTTAGCGCAGCGCCGACAATGAGTTCGTCTTGAGGTGAAAGGGCGCTTGCCCAAGCGGGCTGATGTGGAATGCGCCCGAGTGCAACGACATCGGCAACGGTGAGCCGCTCTTCAGTTGAAACCGACTGCTCCACAAAGGCAGCAATCTTGGCGCGCTCGTGTCGCGGCATGGCGTGAAGGTCAGAGCCCTCAAAGCCAACGGTGCCGCGTGCAGGGGTAAGGCCGAGGATGGCAGTGAGCAGTGTTGACTTGCCCGCACCATTGGGGCCGATGAGGCCGGTGATCGCTCCGGCGGGCGCTGTCAAGCTAGCATTGGAAACAATGGTTTTGCCGCCATGGGCAACAGTGAGCTGGCGAACGTCCAAACTCATGTCAGCCTCCGATAGCGCATGAGCACGACTAGGAAGATCGGGGCGCCGAGAAGAGCGGTAATAATGCCCACCGGCAGCTCGCGCGGCTCGAAGAGGGTACGGGCGGCCGTGTCGGTGCACAGCATGAAAATTGCGCCGCAGAGGGCGGCATGGGGCAACAAAAGACGGTGGCGTGGCCCGGTTGCAAGGCGCACGACATGGGGAACAACAAGACCTACAAAACCGATAGCGCCGCCAATCGACACCATGATGCCGGTGAGGAGGGCTGTGACGGCTAGCAAGGAAAAGCGCAAGCGCGGCACATCAATGCCAAGGCTGGCGGCAGCGATATCGCCAAAGGCAAAGGCGTCCAGCGCTTTACCAGCATGCAGAATGATTGGGACGGACACGACGAGCACTGCGAAAATGAGACCGGTTTCGGGCCACGTGGTCCCGGCAAGGGAGCCCATCAGCCAGCTTAGGATTTCGCGATAGCTATCGCCTGTGGCGGACCAGAAGATGAGGAATGAGGTGGCAGCGGTTGCTAGGGCCGAGATGCAGATGCCCGCCAGAATGGCGCGGCTCGGTGTGGTGCCGCCAAGCAGTTTGGAGATGGTGAGCGCGAGGGTTAGAGCGGCAAGACTGCCGATGAACGCACCGAAGGACAGAACGAGCGTCCACCCCAGCAGCATAAAGATAACAGCGCCAAGCGCGGCGCCCGAGCTGAGGCCCAAGAGATAGGGGTCAGCCAATGGATTGCGGGTGAGGGCCTGCATCACTGTTCCTGCCAAGGCTAGGCCCGCTCCGGTGCCTATGGCGGCAAGCACGCGGGGCAGGCGAAGGTCCCAGATAATGGCGGTGCGGAGGGCTGAAAGTGGGCTCTCGGGCAGAAGGCCGAGCTTATAGGCGATAACGGCAAGCGCATCACTTGGGGTGATGTCGGCTGGGCCGATGGTGATGGCGACAATAGCTGCCAAGAGAGTCAGCATAAAGAGAAGTGGGAGCAACACTCGGGTCATGGAGCCGCCTCTGTGTTCTTCTCTTCCGATGCGCTGACGACATTTACTTGCGGCCAAAAAGTCATGGTATGCTGAGGTTCGACAGCTGCTTAGACAGGTCAACAATAGCGGGGATGGTCCGCACACCAGCTTCCGCAGCGGGGAAGGGCAGAGTGAGGTAGCGGGTGTTCTTGACCGCATCCATTTCCTTGGTCACCGGGTTCTCCGCCAGCAAAGTTCTCTTCTGCTCGGCAGTGTTCCAAGGGGTTTCAACCAGGATAATGATGTCCGGGTTGGCATCAGCAACTGCTTCCCAGCCTACAGAGGTCCAGCCTTCGGGGATGCCGGCATAGATATTGGTGAGGCCGAGAGCTTCCATCATCATGGCGGGTGCATTGTTGCCGGCTCCGACATAAGGGGTTTTCGTCGCAGAGGAATACCAGACGGCTGTTAGGCCGCGTGTGTCCGGCGTAATGCTCGCGAGGGTCGACTTTTGTTCTGCAATCAGAGCATTGGCTGCTGACGCGGCATTAAAAATGCTGCCCATTTCGGTGATCTCAGCAAAGAGGTCGTCGAAGGTCAGTTTGGGTGGAGCAATGCTCCGGCAGGCTGCGGGGGCGACATAGCTGGCGACACCAAGCTTAGTAAGAGTCGAGCGCTCACCCGCGCCACCGGCAGTGAAATTGCTCTCCCAGCCGCCATAGATAAAGTCTGGTTCGACTTCGAGCACCACTTCTTGACTGGGCAGCGTATCAGCAAGGACATTGAGCTGCGTGTCAGAGAGATGCGCGGGGAGCGGAGCATCTTGAAAACCGACACCAACGATTTTGTCTCCCAAGCCAAGCGAGAGTAGAAGCTCGGTTGCGGTCGACTTGATGGTAACGACGCGCTCGGGAGCTTGCGGAATTGTGATGGTCACGCCGCAGTTTTCGACGGTGAGGGGATAGAGCGTCTGGGCGTGGGCCGGGACGATGAACACGGCCGCAGTGGCAATAAACATAAGTGTACGCATGCGACGGTTCCTGCGGAGAGCGGTGAGCTAGAGTGCATTTCCCTTGTGGGAGCTGGACCTGTTTTCTGCTTTCGGTGGGCTTTGCGAGGCCGCTGCATCCGGTTCCGCCGAACCCGCTCTGCGCCTCGGACGAGGCGGCGTGTTTTGCTCTGCCAGAGCGGCCTGATAGCCAAGCCGATAGGCTTCGGCGGAGCCAAAGCGGAACATATCATCGTCCCCCGTTCGGGTAAGGGTTCGCGCGCCCGGCGCGTCCAAATCGCGGACGAAGTGGCCAAGGCCGCGCACGACGGCGACGGGAATATTGGTGGTTTTGCCTTTCACCAAATCGGCAGCTCCAGCGATCTCATCGGCGATGACGGCCTGAGTGACGTGCAGCGGACGCCCATTGGCGTCATTGGCTCCCCGCAAATCGTCGGTGAGCTGTAATCCAGCCGCGCCAATGGCTTGGTCTGTCTGGCCAACACGCCAAGGGCGGCCGATGGTATCGGTGATAATGAGGCCGAGATCAAAGCCAAACCGTTCGCGAAGGCCCGCACAGAGGGCGCGGGCGGAGGCATCAGGGTCGGTAGGCAGGCGAAGGGCTATGCCCTCAGGGACATTGGACATGTCGATGCCAGCGGCCGCCATGACGAGACCTTGACGGGTTTCGACAATCCGAGTCACGCCGCCGGGGTGAATACGTTCGGCAACGATGCGCACTGTATCTTCGGCGATAGCCTTTTCACGGTCTTGCGCGGGCACCTGCATGCCTTCGGCTTTCGATACGATTTTGGAGGTGACGACCAAGATGTCGCCAGGCTGCACGGCACAATCTGGCTCTGCGATGGCCTGCTCGATCAATGCTTTCCCGATGAGAGCGACGAGGTCGTCGCCCTTGATGATTTCAGGAATTCCGGGGACCCCCCAAGCCGAAATTCTTGCCATTTTTAGCCTGCCAGGTTCCGCAGCCGAGGGAGGATTTCTTTCGAATAGAGGGCCAAGAAGCGATGCTGGTCTGGGCCGGGGGCGTGGAAGACCAGATGATCAAACCCATAGTCGATATAGGTTTTAATCTGCTCGACATGCTCGTCGGGGTCGGAAGACACAATCCAGCGCTTAGCGACACGCTCAATCGGCAGGGCATCTGCGAGGCGTTCCATCTCCTCGGCATCTTGCACCGAATGCTTTTCTTCAGCGGAGAGGGCGAGAGCGGCCCAATGGCGGCAATCATTTAGAGCGCGGTTCGCGTCTGGATCAAAGGAGACTTTCACCTCGATCATGCGCTCAAAGGGCTTTGCCGCGCGTTCGCTTTCACCTCGACCAATTTCAACATTGGGCAGCAGTTCTTTGGTGTAGAGATCTGCACCCTTGCCGGAGGTGCAGATGAACCCATCGCCAGCGCGGCCGGCATATTTGGCATTCAGCGGACCGCCAGCTGCGATGTAAATCGGCACAGGTTCGGCAGGCTTGTCGTAGATGGTGGCGTTGACGGTCTTGTAATACTCGCCCTCAAAACTGACGCGATCTTCGGTCCAGAGGGTGCGGATGAGTTTGACCGCTTCGCGTAGGCGGGCCGAACGTTCTTTCAGCTCTGGCCATTCCATGCCGGTGGCGGGAACTTCATTGAGACCTTCACCCGTGCCAACCCCGAGAATGACGCGTCCGGGGAACATCGCCCCCATAGTGCCAAAGGCATGGGCGACAACGGTCGGGTGCAAGCGGAAGGTGGGGGTGAGCACCGAGGTGCCCAAGATAATGCGCTCGGTGCGAGCGAGAACCGCGGACATCCAGCCCGGAGCGAACGGTGCGTGGCCGTCCGTGTGTTTCCACGGTTGGAAATGGTCAGACACGAAGACGGAGTCAAATCCGGCCTTTTCAGCCGCGACAGCAAAATCGAGAAGCGTGCTTGGCCCGAACTGTTCTGCCGAAGCCTTATACCCGAAACGCATCATGACCCTCCCAAGTCAGACGAACGTATTTTTGATCGTTTGGTCAAAAATGGTTCATAGTCAAGCGGGATGTACTAGGGGGACGCCGATATTTGCTATACACCAGCCTCAGACACAAAGGACTAATCGCATGAAGGTCATTTTCGACACCGATCCAGGCATCGATGATGCTATGGCGCTGCTGTATATCAGCAAGCTGCCACAACTCGAACTTCTGGGCATTACCACTGTTGTGGGCAATGCCGACATTGCGACGACGACCCGTAATGCGCTGGTACTGCGTGAAATGTTTGGCATTTCTGCTCCGGTCGCGCGCGGCGCCGGCGAAACGCTGGACGGCGTCTACAAAGAAGAACCTGCCGCTATTCACGGTGTGAACGGCTTGGGTGATGTGGAACTGCCGGAAGTCGACGAATCTGGTCTGGCGCCGGTTTCGGCGACCCAGTTCATCATCGATACCGTGCGCAAGTATCCAGGCGAAGTGACCATTATTGCTGTTGGCCGTATGACCAATCTGGCTCTGGCGCTGCGTCAGGACCCAGAAGTGGCCAAGCTGACCAAACAGGTCATCATCATGGGCGGCGCGTTCGGCTATAAGGGCCGTTCGGGCAATATGACCCCGCTGGCCGAAGCCAATATCTGCGGTGACCCGGTTGCAGCCGACGAAATGTTTGCGGCAGAATGGCCGGTGCATGTCATCGGGCTCGATGTCACGCACGATATTATCGTTACCGATAAGATGCTTGACGTGGTTGCTGAAAAGGGCGGCGACAACGGCAAGTTCATCCGTGACGTGTCTCAGCTTTATGCTGATTTCTACAAGGCCGTGATGGACATCGATGGCGTGGTTGGCCACGACATGGTTGCAGTGACCTACGCTTTGTTCCCAGAATGGTTTGAAACCCGTACTGGTCCGATTGTGGTGATCCGCGATGGTCTAGCCGCAGGTCAGACGGCGCAGTGGCCCGATAGCCGCAAGGGTGGTCACCCGGCGTGGACTGGTCGTCGCTCCAACACGATCTGCACGGAAATTCAGGCCGATAAGGTGCTGCAACACTTTATGGACACAGTCGGGCGCTAACGCGCCCGACATAGGGCTGGTTGAGTAGGATATATCCGCGCACGGGAGGGGGGCTTTCGGCACTCAAATATCCCGAAAAATACCTTCCCCTTTTTGGCGTACATCTTATTAACCGGCTGTTATTCCAAAATTATCTCGAATTGGCTTGGCAGAATATTCGTTTATTCGATAGCCTAGCTGCAGTCCTCGACCGTGGGGCCCCGATTGCATTTTACAATTGGGAAGGTCGAGGCAGTCGCCGCAGGCGGTGCTGGCTTTGGTCAGCGCGGTCGTAGCGATACGTGTGGTGCGGTGGCAGCGACATTGGTGGTGGCCGGATATCCAACACCCGTCGCCGTCGCCGCCGCACTGTTGATGCGCTCGGTGTGAGCGCTCCCATTGCTTTAGCGTTCCCCTATTGCCACTCATTGCTCACATAGGCTCTGTGTGCGGGCCAGAACTCGCGGTTTTTCTCTGCGTCGGGACAAAACTGAGGACTTTACTGCCTGTAAAATTTGCGTAGGTTCTTGCCCTAGAGGCGCGTACCCATGGCAGATGACGATTCCAGCAGCGGCTTTGGAGAGGCGGCCCAAGCGTTCTTTGACTATTCAGAGATCGCCACCCTCGCTAACCGCTTGATGGAACAATACCGTTTCCGCTGTGCGGTGAGCGGCGCGGATCTTTCAAACAAAAATCTTGAGCCGACGGTGTTCTTCCTCCAGCCCTTGGAGCATGGTGGCCGTATTCATCCCGAGAATGCGGTTCTGGTTGAGCGCGCTAGCGGGCGCTTGTTACAATCGGGATTAGTCCTGATATCCGACGCTTTCGAGGCCTTTATTGCTCGCGCTGATCTCATGGATAGCAGTGCGCGATCACTGCCGAGTGGCGTCCGAAAATTGTTTCTCCCTGACAGTGCAGAATTTTGGCCAAGCACGGCCATGATCGCCTATCATCGAAGTCTATTCCGCGCGCAGTGATTTGTGCTGCGTGCGCTGTCCTGTTGGCCGGAGCTTTGAAAGTGCCCTTTCCCGATCTGCAACACCCCGCTATCGACGCCTATGAAAGCCAGGTGACGATGCCTGATGATTTTGCTGCCTTTTGGGACAGCACACTGGCAGAGGCCCGCTCCGCGGGCGGGGAAGTGGTGATCACCCCGGCTGAGACAACGCTCAAGCTGGTGGAGGTTTTTGATGTGACCTTTCCCGGCTTTGGTGGGCATCCGGTAAAGGGGTGGCTTGCGCTGCCGAAACATCGTCCAGAAAAACTGCCGCTGCTGGTGCAGTTTGTCGGTTATGGCGGTGGCCGGGGGTTCCCTCATGAACTCTTGCATTGGGCCGCATCTGGCTATGCTTATTTCCGTATGGATACACGCGGACAAGGCTCAAGTTGGAGCATGGGGGCAACGCCAGATCCTGTCGGCTCGACCAGCCAGATTCCGGGCATGATGACCAAGGGCGTGCTCGACAAAAACGACTATTACTACCGCCGCGTCTTTACTGACGGCGTTCGGGCGCTCGACGCGATGATTGGGCAAGACTTCGTTGACCCAACCCGCGTAGCCGTCAACGGTGGCTCGCAGGGCGGTGGTATTGCCATTGCTGTGGCCGGGCTCGATCCTCGCGTTAAAGCTGTGATGCCGGACGTGCCGTTCCTCTGCGATTTCCCGCGTTCGGTCCGTCAGGCCGGGCGCGATCCCTATCTTGAAATCGTGCGTTTCCTTGCTCAGCATCGGGAAAAAACCGCGCAGGTGTTTGATACCCTGCGTTATTTTGATGGGGTCAATTTTGCTCGGCGCAGCTCGGCAGCGGCGCTGTTCTCTGTTGGAATGATGGACGACATTTGTCCACCATCCACCGTTTTTGCGGCGTTTAAGGCCTTCTCGGGCAGCGATAAAACGCTCGTGGAATATGAATTTAACAACCACGAAGGCGGAGGTCCTTTCCAGGACCGTGCGCAAATGAAGTGGCTCACAGAGCGCTTCCAGCCTTAAGGGTCACGCTTTAGTTAGTACGGAACAAGTGGGCCACTCGCGCGGTTGATAGATTACGTGACCTTTCAACGGTGTGGGTGCCTAAGTGCATAAAAATACGGTTATGGCGGAGCGAGTTCGTCAGACAGCCTATTTTCTTTGGGAGCAGGATGGGTGCCCGGAAGGGCAGGCCATGGACTATTGGCTCAAGGCCAAGGGCGCGCATCAGCGGCAGCTCGCCTATGATCGTTGGCTGGCTGAAGGGACCCCGCCTGGCCGATCTTCGTCACACTGGTATGCCGCCGAAAGCGCTATCGACGACAAATAAAAAAACGGGCCCTGAGGGGCCCGTTTTTATGTCCAGCGGACGCGTCGAAGATTACTTCGCGCGTTCAACGTAGGAATTGTCTTCGGTCAGGATGACGATCTTGGTGCCCGCGTCGATGTGCGGTGGGACCATGACACGCAGGCCGTTGTTGAGGATTGCTGGCTTGTACGAAGACGAAGCTGTCTGGCCCTTAACAACCGGCTCAGTCTCAACGATTTCGAAGGTCATGCGCATTGGCAGGTCCATCGAGAGCGCGATGCCTTCGTGGGTCAGAAGGTGAACCTTCATGCCGTCCGAAAGGTAAGCCTTCTGGTCGCCGATCACGTCGTCACCAACGGTGATCTGTTCGTAGGTGGTCGGTTCCATGAAGTGGTGGCCTTCGCCATCCGAGTAGAGGTAATCGTATTCACGATCGTCAACGTCGGCCTTTTCCACCATTTCAACGGTGCGCCAGCGGCCGAGAACCTTAACGCCGTCCGAGATGCGGCGCATGGTGACGTTGGTCACCGAATTGCCCTTACCTGGGTGGACGTTTTCTGCCGTGAGGACGACGTGAAGGGCGTTGTCCTGCTCGACGACGTTGCCCTTACGCAGGGACGAGGCAATCACCTTGACCATAATTATTCCTTGTTCGTGTCGCTGGCGCGGTCTAGAGGCAATGCCATCCAGGCGCCGGAATATGTTCTGTGGAGCGCCGGATACAATATTCTGCGCCTTTTCGCCAGACCGGACCGCAAGAAACACCATGACCAAGCCATTTCCATCGGGTGAAACGCCCTGGTGGCACCCTGATCGCCATGCAGACCGCCGCCCGCTGCTCATTGGCCGGGCCAAGATCGATGCTGCTGTGCGCCTTTGGATGGCCGAGCGTGACTTCCTTGTGATCGATCCTCCGGGGCTGCAACGCTCGCCGGGGAATGAGACTCACCTGCATGCATTTGGCACGCAGATGATCGGTAATGATGGGGAAGGGCGGACCATGTATCTGCACACCTCGCCCGAGTTCACCATGAAGAAACTGCTGGCTGCGGGAGAGCGCCGCATAGCTAGCCTGCAGCACGTCTGGCGCAATCGTGAACGCTCTGCGACCCACCATCCCGAGTTCACCATGCTGGAGTGGTATAGGGTTGGCGAAACTTATGATGTCATCATTGAGGACACGGTGGCGCTGATTAAACTGGCAGCAGAAACGACCGGGATTGCTGAGTTCGCCTTTAAGGGCAGAACCTGCGATCCGCGCTTGCCCGCCGAACGTGTCAGCGTGGCCGAAGCTTTCTTGCAGTTCGCTGGTGTCGATCTTTTAGCGACCATGGACGAAGACGGAGTACCGGACGGGGAAAAGCTTGCGGCGCAAATGAAGGCTGTCGGCATGGCAATTCCTGACGATAACTCATGGAGTTACCTCTTTACGCATGTGCTCGTGGAGAAGGTTGAACCGGAACTGGGCAATGGCCGGGTGACAGTGCTTGATCGCTATCCGGCCTGTGAGGCGGCTTTGGCGCGCCGTGTTCCGGGCGATAGGCGTGTGTCTGAACGGTTCGAGGTCTATGCTTGTGGTGTGGAGCTTGCCAATGGCTTTGGCGAGCTGACAGACCCAGCTGAACAGCGTGTACGCTTTGAGGATGAGATGAACGAAAAAGCGCGCATCTATGGTGAGCGCTATCCAATCGACGAGGACTTTCTAGCAGCATTGGCCTTTATGCCGGAAGCTTCGGGTGTAGCCCTTGGCTTTGATCGCGTGGTGATGCTGGCGACGGGGGCCCAGCGCATCGATGCTGTTTTGTGGGCTCCTGTGGCGGAATGAACTCCTTGCCTAGTGTACCTGCCGACGGCGTTTCAACCCTCACTCCAGCCCTCTCCCCTGAGGGGCGAGGGAGTAGCCCTGCGCGCGCGATAAAGTCGGTTGCAGAACTACAGGCCGCAGGTTTTGCTCAGAATGTAACAGGGCTGGATGCAGTCGGGGATAAGTATGCCATTGGCATTACGCCTGCTGTCGCGGCATTGATCGACCCTAACGATCCCAATGACCCGATGGCCCGCCAATTTGTGCCGCGTGTAGAAGAGCTTACGACCACGCCGGAAGAGCGGGACGATCCCATTGGCGATCTTGCGCATTCGCCGGTTGAAGGGATCGTGCATCGCTATCCGGACCGTGTTTTGCTCAAGGCTGTGCATGTCTGCCCGGTCTATTGCCGCTTCTGTTTCCGCCGCGAAATGGTGGGGCCGCAGGGGTTAGGGACGCTGACGCCAGCGGAGCTGGACGCTGCGATTGCCTATATCGCTGAGCATGAGGAAATCTGGGAAGTCATCCTTACCGGTGGCGATCCGCTGGTGCTCTCGCCGCGCCGGTTGCGTGATTTGATGGAGCGTCTGGCACCGATTGAACACGTAAAAATCGTTAGATTTCATACACGTGTGCCGGTGGTTGAGCCGGAACGGGTTGATGATGCGATGGTTTCGGCGCTTAGGGCTTCGGGCAAGACGACCTATCTGGCGGTGCATGCCAATCATCCGCGTGAGTTTACGGCAGTTGCCAAAACCGCGTTCGCCCGGTTGGTGGAAGGTGGCGTTGCTCTTGTCAGCCAGAGCGTGCTTTTGGCGGGGGTCAATGACGACTTTGATACGCTCGCCGCTTTGATGCGTGGTTTTGTCGAAAACCGCATTAAACCCTACTACTTACACCACCCGGACTTGGCGCCGGGCACGGGGCATTTCCGGGTTTCCGTGGAGCGGGGTCAGGAATTGGTGGCGCAATTGCGCGGACGGTTATCGGGGCTGTGCCAGCCGACCTACGTGCTCGATATTCCCGGTGGACATGGGAAATCTCCTTTGGCCGTTTCTATGGCCCAATTGGCCGATCAGGGGCATTTAGTGGCCGATTGGCAGGGCAATGTGCATCAATATCCGCCCAAAATGCCAAATTCTGAACAATAAAAAAGGGGCGCCGGAGCGCCCCTAAACTTTGATTACTCGACGATCCGAGGATCAACGTCCTGGGAGTAGTCCACGCCGCCAACGGCAAAGCCGAAGAGGCGCATGAACTCTTCACGGTACTTCGGCAGGTCCGCGAGATCGGCAAGGGTCTCGGTGGAGAGTTCTGCCCAACGCTTCTTGAGTTCGGCCTGCATGGCTTCGGAGAGTTCCCAATCGTCAACACGAATGCGGTTCTCGTCGTCCAGCGCAACGTCGCCCTGAAGCTTTTCGCGGAAGAGGCGATCGATCTGGTGGATTGGGCCTTCGCCCAGGCCCAGTTCGTCCTCGACCTTGATCAAGAGCGTACCATAGAGCGGAACGACGGGGATTGCCGAGCTTGCCTGTGTGACAACAGCCTTGAGCGCAACAACGTTTGCCGAGTCCTTGCCGTGGCTGGCGCGGATGGCAGCTGCAGCACGGTCGAGGTCAGCCTTAGCGCGGCCAAGAGTGCCTTTGTGGTAAATCGGCCAAGTCAGCTCTGAGCCGAGATAGGTGTAGTTGAGGGTGCGGAAGCCATCAGCGAGAACGCCAGCTTCGGCGAGCGCCGCAATCCAGAGTTCCCAGTCTTCGCCGCCCATAACCTTGACGGTCGCCTGAGCTTCTTCTTCGGTCGCCGGTTCAACGGTGATTTCAGAAACTTCACCAGTGCCCGTGTTGAGCGTCTTGGAGGTGACCTGCGAACCGTATGGCTTGATGGCCGAACGGTAGGTGACGCCGTCCTTGGGGTCGGTGCGGACTGGAGAAGCGAGCGAGTAGACGATGAGGTCAACCTGACCCAAGTTCGCCTTGATCGCTTCGATGGTCTCAGCCTTTACCGCGTCCGAGAAGGCGTCGCCTTCAATGGTGACGGCCTTGCGACCAGCAGCCTTGGCGCGGTTCTCGAAGGCACGGTTGTTGTACCAGCCAGCCGACGCTGGCTTGGCTTCACCGGGCTCGCGTTCGAAGGAAACACCAACGGTGTCGGCATCAGAGCCGAAAGTGGTGACGATGCGCGAGGCAAGGCCATAGCCCGTGGAGCAGCCGAGCACGAGAACGCGCTTGCGATCTGACGGGATAGCGCCCTTGATCGTGACGTGATCAATCTGGTTTTGCACATTGCGGGCGCAACCAGTTGGGTGAGCGGTAGTGCAGATAAAGCCGCGAATTTTGGGCTCGATAATCATGAGAATAACTCCTCGATCTTGCCACGCTGATAGCGTTTATGGCGGCTGGTTTCCAGCCGCCACGGGTTGTTTTGCCCGCTAGGGGCAAATTTGAAGGTGATTTATGCGCTTTCCTTGGCCTTGCCGGCCGGGAAAATGCCTGACATGACCATGAAGCCGGGTATGCGACGGACGCGGTCGGTCCAACGGCGGAGCGCTGGATAGTCCTGACGGGAAATGCCGCCTTCTTCCGAAAGCATGACATAAGGGAAGCAGGCGATGTCGGCCGTGGTCGGGTGGGATGGCGAGCAGAGCCAATCGCGGCCCTGGCGTTCGCCGAACCACAAATGCTCGTCCATCAGGCGGAAGATGCGGTGAGCACCGGCCTGAACCTTTTCGATGTTGAAATCATAACCATAGCCGAGGGCAAGACGCGCTGCCGAGCTGGTGGAGGTGATGTCATCGGCGACCGAGTGCCAACGCAGGATTTCTGCGGTGACGGCAGGAGTGTCCGGGAACCATTGGTCGGTGGTGTCATATTTCTTGGCCAGATAGGCGAGGATTGCCCCTGAGTCCGAAAGGACGAGGTCATCGTCTTTCAGCACCGGAAGCTGGCCGAAGGGATTGAGGCGCAAGAACCAGTCGGACTTGTGCTCCTTGCCGGGGAAGAATTCCACCGGATGCATATCGGCAGGCTGGTTCAGGATGTTGAGCAGCAGGCGGACTTTATAGCAGTTGCCCGAAAGCTCGAAATCATAAAGCGTGATGGCCATGGGTTAGATATCCAATACCAGACGAGAGGATTTGGCACGGCTGACGCAGGTCATCATGCAGGTGTTGGAGGCTTTTTCGGTCTTGTTCAGGTAGACGTCCTGATGGTCAACCTCGCCTTCCATGACGCCGGTGAGGCAGGTGCCGCAGGCGCCTTGTTCACACGAGGACGGCACGGTGAGGCCAGCTTCTCGCATGACTTCCAGAATGGTCTTGCCAGCCGGGACGTGCAGCGTCATCGCCGAACGGGCCAGTTCGATGTCGAAAGCGGAAGAGCTGTCGATCTCGGTGGTGTTCTGGAAATATTCGAAGTGGATGGCTTCATCCGGCCAACCGAGTTCGGTGGCGGTGTCGCGGACCATTTCCAGCAGGGGGCCGGGGCCGCAGATATAGACGTGGTTGGAGAAGTCGTAAGCGCCGAGGACTTCGGTGACCTTGGCTTTCACCGCTACCGGATCAAGGCCGAGATGATTGGTGATCGCGCCATGCAGCGCGCCAAGCTCGCTCTTGAAAGCGAGGTTTTCTTCGTTGCGCGCGAAGTAGTGCATTTCATAGGGCAGGCTCGACTTGTCGAGGAAGCGAGCCATGGAGAGGATCGGCGTGATGCCGATGCCGCCAGCGATAAGCACGGTGCGGGTCGCGTCGCGGCGGAGCGGGAAGTTGTTGCGTGGCTCGGAAATGGCCAGCACGTCGCCTTCGCGCACGGTTTCTACCAGCGCTTTGGAGCCGCCCTTGGAGGCGTTCTCAAGCTTGACGCCAATAACATAGGACGAGAGGTCGCCCGGGCCGTTGGTCAGCGAATATTGGCGGATGAGACCGTTGGGCAGGTGCACGTCGATATGCGCGCCAGGCTGGAAAGTCGGCATGTGCTTGCCGTCGCGGTCGGCGAACTGGAAGGCCATGATGCCATCGGCGGTCTGCCACTTGCGTTTGACCACGACAGGCATGGTGTTGCCACGCGGTACGGCAATATCGGGCATGGTGGAGAGCTCTACCGATACCTTTTCGAACGCTGGTTCGAGCGGCGTTGGCTGGCCGGCCTTACGCATTTGCGCGCGTTCGAGACGATCGCGCAGCTTGGTGAGAAGCTCATTGTAGTGGCGCAGGATCGCCAGCTCGTCGGACGGCTTGCCTTCTACGAGGCCACGGATTTGTGCGCGGGTGGCGTCAATCGGCTGGACGAAGAAAATTGCGTGGCCAAGACGGACCGCCATTGCAGGCAGGATTTCGGCTGGCTGATCATCGGGCGCAAGTCGCGCTAGACCGGCGACCACATCTTCAGGTTCAGCATTGATCGGGATGGGGCGCAGCGCAAACCAGTCGCCGCTTTCAGAGCCCGGGAAGGGCGAGAAGGGCAGGTCTTCATTAGCAGCCGACCAGATGAGGCCGAAAGCTTCTTTGACGGGGTATTTGCGGTTTTCAATGCGGCGCGCAGGAGCGTCGGCGGGGTGAGCCGG
This sequence comes from Devosia sp. MC521, assembly GCF_014127105.1. Classification (NCBI taxonomy): domain Bacteria; kingdom Pseudomonadati; phylum Pseudomonadota; class Alphaproteobacteria; order Hyphomicrobiales; family Devosiaceae; genus Devosia; species Devosia sp. MC521. Next base: position 2,829,279 of record NZ_CP059902.1, on the reverse strand, counting down.
AATGTAGGTGCAGCCAGCGGACTGATTGGCATAACGCCAGCCGTGGTATTGGCACTTGAGTTCTTGGCCTTCATTGATGCCGATGGAAAGACGGACGCCGCGGTGCAGGCAGCGATTTTCCCAGACGTTCACATTGCCGTCGTCAGCGCGCCAAACGGCGAGCTCGCGGCCAAGCAATTGTCCTTGGTAGACGTGGCGGAATGGTAGGTCATCGCTTGAGGCGATTGGGTACCAATTTGGGTCGGAGAGGGACAGGGCCATGTCGATCTGATCCGAGTGGTTGGATCGCGCCACGATCTTGATTTAGTCGTCGCACTCCCTGGCGTACGGGGAGGCCGAATGCGTCTCGGAAGAGAGGCGTGATTAGCTCGCTTGTGGGATCACACCGTAGGTGATGCCCTTCTGACTGAGCCAGCGGCGGTAAGCGATGGCGCTTTTATCAGCGCGGATCGGGGTTTCAGAACGCGGATCAAGCGGAAGCTTTTTCGGGTACTGATTTTCGAGGATCGGCTTATCCTGACCGAAAATGGTCTGTTGGAAGCGGCGGAGATCTTCGAGGGAGGAATAGCTGTCGATCATCGACTGCAGCAGGTGAGCGCGGCAGGTTTCCTGAGTCATCGGCTGGAGAAGAATTGCGATGACGTCGCGACGGCTTTCGTCTTCTGGGCAGGACTTATAAAGAACCGAGCAGAAGGGGTGCGGCACGCGGTAGACATATTCTACTTCCATCGGCTTGGTGGCCGACTTGGCAGCGCGTGGCTGGATGAACTTGCACTTGGTGGCGAGCACTTCGTCGCGTTCTTCCGACACTTCTACGTCGTATTCCTTCACTTCCGTATGGGGTTCAGCGCCGAGAATGTCGGTGTGAACATAAGGGAAGTGGCCCATGTCGAGGAAGTTCTCAACGGCACGAGGCGCCGAGCAGGCAATGCCGATGGAGCCGCAGTTCATATTCTTGCGGTCGGGTTCGGCAAATTCTGGGATGGGGAACAGGGCTATGGTTGGATTACCGAGGCAAGTCCACGTGTAGCCATAAGCGGTTTTCACCGGGAGGCGGTCGAGGATGGACTCGGCGTCGATGTCGTCGCCGTCTTCCTCATTGCTGCGCAGCCAAACAACCGGTTCGCCATCAACCCCACGGGTCATGGAGATTTTGCGGTCGAGCAGCATGGTGTTTTCAACGAGCCCGATCTTAAGCTCGTCCGTGGCTGCAATCACGTGCCAAAGGTCACGTGTGAATGGGTCCAGGTCAGTTGTCATGGGGCCTATCTCATTATTGCCCCGTGATCATACAAATCTAAGCGCGCGGCGTCACTGGAAACTTGGCCGCAGCCGCGCGCCCTCGTGCGACTTATTTCTCGCGGTAGATGTCAAACGCGCCGATCGCTTGTGTCGTCGCCATAAGCTGGATCTTGTTGACGTTCACGTGTTCGGGCAAAGAGGTGGCCCAGAAGATGCTTTCAGCAATGTCTTCGGCCGTCATCGGCTTGGTGCCCTTATAGACATTGTCGGCCTTGTTCTGGTCGCCTGCAAAGCGAACGACAGAAAACTCGGTTTCGGTCAGGCCCGGCTCAATATCGGTGACGCGGACGTTCTTGCCTTGCAAGTCCGAGCGAATGGCGAGGGCGAAGTGTTTTACGAAAGCCTTGGACGCCGCATAGACCGAAGCGCCGGGATAGGTGAATTCACCCGCGACTGAGCCCAAGGTGACAACGTGGCCGCCGCCGCGTTCAACGAGCCCAGGCAGCAGCAGGCGCACCGTGTAGACAAGGCCAGAAATATTGGTGTCGATCATGGTCTGCCAGTCGTCGAGGCTGGCTTCGTGGGCAGGGCCGAGGCCAAGCGCTAGGCCAGCGTTGGCGAGGACAATGTTGATGTTCTTGAAGGGACCGGGAATGTCAGCGATGGCCGCTTCAATGGCGGCGCGATCGCGGACATCGAGCTCGATGATGTGACAATTCTCGGCGCCAAGCTCGATCTGCAGATCGATCAAGCGATCCATACGACGCCCTGTGGCAATCACTTTGGCACCCGCTGCCACATAGCGGCGAGCGGCGGCCTGACCAAAACCCGAGGTTGCGCCTGTGATGAAAACGATAAAGCGGCTTGCGTCGAGCAGCTGATACATACCGGGTCCTAGAAGGAATTTCAGTGTTGAGTGGTGGCTATGCTGTACCGCCATGCCGCGCGCGTCAACGTCGTTGCCCATGCGCCACTCTGATCAAGGAATGCCACGAAAAATACCAAGAAGGGTATTTTTGAGCTCTGGATCAGCTTAAACTGGTTAACGGTCGTTCACGACTATGCGATCCGCTTGGGAGTTGCTGCAGGTTTAACTCTTTGTTTCCGTAACGGAATCAATTGTGTGCTTCAGCCCCGTATCTGGTTTGTTGCGTAATAGGGCAGGTTACCTTTGTTCAAAGTGCGTCTCGTTTCGAGTTTTGGCGCTCTGTGTATCGCTGCGGCCGCACTGTCGGTTTCGGTGCTACCTGCCTCTGCGTTCGACTTTTTCGGCCTCTTCAAGAGTGATGCGGACAAGGCGGCTGAGGCCGTCGTTGTCGATCCCAAAAACTATACCGTCGTGTTTTCCAGCTCTGACGGGGGCGCGATAGAATCGGCGTTGCGCAATGCTTCGGGATTGCTCGCAGACCAAGCTGAACCCGCTTCGGGCGCAGCGGGGCTGATTGCAAAAGCGCGCGGCGATTATCGCCGTTTGCTCGCCGCTCTCTATAATGAGGGCTATTACGGAGGGGTGGTGAGTATTCGTATTGGCGGGCAAGAGGCATCAAGCCTTCCGCCCGATACCAATCTGCCCGATCAGGTTGAGGTGACGGTTTCCGTCAATCCCGGACCCGTTTTCCGTTTCAACAGTGTGGCTATTGCCAATCAGGCAGCACCGACCAGCGATCCGGGTGATCAGGTCGATGCGCCGATTATGCGTGGCTACGCGTCGGGAGAAATTGCGCGCGCCGGGGTTATTACCCGCGCCGAAGGTCTTGCGTTGGAAGCATGGCGCCAGCAGGGCTATCCCAAGGCCGAGATCGTCTCGCGCGATGTGGTTGCTGATCACAAAACCAATACGATTGACGCGTTGATCACTGTCAATCCGGGCCGCAAGGCTGGGTTCGGCGCCATTCGCGTGACCGGTGCTGATCGGATGAACCCTGATTTCGTCGCCCAGCAGACCGGCCTCGCCGTGGGTCAGGAATACGATCCGGACGAATTGAAAAAGGCGCAGAAGCGGCTTGATCGTCTCGAGGTCTTCCGTTCTGCGCGCTTTGACGCGGCGCAGGACATTGGCTCGGATGGCTTGCTGCCGTTTGAATTGACGGTCGAAGAAATGGCCGGTCGACGCTTTGGCGTTGGCGCAAATTATTCCACGACCGATGGGCTTGGCGTGGAAGGCTATCACCTGTGGCGCAATCTTTTCGGGCAAGCCGAGCGCTTGCGGCTTGATGCGCGTGTGGCCTCGATTGGTTATCCGATCGATACCGCGCAGTTTGACTATCTCTTGGGCGGCACCTTTACCAAGCCCGGTTTTTACCATCCGGACGTTGATCTGGTTGCGGCCATCGCCGCTGAGCGCAACGTCTACACGACCTATGCCGAAACCGCCGTCGGTGGCTCGCTGGGGTTGAAGTGGTATTTCTCCGATGAAATTACGCTGACAGGCGGGGTGCAGGCGAAACGGGCACGCTTTGACGATAGTTTCGGAACGCGTGACTTCGCCTATTTCGGCGCCTATGGCGGTGTCGTCTTTGACAATCGCGACAGCGCGGTGGATGCCACCGAAGGCTTCTATGCCGCTGCCACCGTCGCTCCTTGGTATGACGTTATTTATAACAAGCCGGGAGCCAAGGTTGAGGTTGAGGGGCGCACCTATTTTGGCTTTGGCGAAGACGACCAGTTCGTGCTCGCAGGGCGCGTGAAGCTAGGCGCGTTGCTCGGCCCCGATTTGGCAGAAATTTCGCCCGATCAGCTGTTCTTTGCTGGCGGTGGCGGCTCCGTGCGTGGCTACGGACACAAGTCTATCGGTGTCGACAATGGGGCAGGGGCCGAAACTGGCGGACGCTATTTGGTGGAAGGCTCTATTGAAGCCCGCGCTAAGGTGACCGAGGATATCGGCGTCGTCGCCTTCGTCGATGCTGGCTATGTCGCTGCCGACACGATTCCGAGCTTACAGGACATGCGTATCGGCGCGGGTCTTGGGGTTCGCTACTACACCGGCCTTGGGCCGCTTCGCCTTGATGTCGCCGTTCCGCTCAACAAGCGTGCGAATGATGCGCACTGGGCCATCTACGCAGGTATCGGACAGGCATTCTAATGGCAAAATTTTCGACCAAGCGCCGTCTTGTCCTTGCTGCGCTGCTGTTGGGCGGGGCCGCTGTCCCAGTGACCCTGTTCGCGCAGGACATGAGCAATGAAGAGCAGAAGGATTGGCTGACGAGTTTCGTCGAGGGCCAGCTTTCGACGCCTGAACGCCAGATCCGCCTGTCCAATATCGACGGCGTGCTTGGCTCGGACGTAACTATCCGCGAAATCAGCATTGCCGACGAAGAAGGCGTTTGGTTGCGGATCAACAATGCGGCGCTGAACTGGAACCAAGGCGCGCTGTTCTTTGGCAAGCTTGAGGTCAATTCCCTCAAGGCAGAGAGCATTGATTACCTGCGCAACGCCAAACCCGCCGAAAATTCGGTTGATCTGCCGGCGCCGGAAGCTGGCGGATTTGAAGTGCCGCAATTCCCGGTGGCCATCCAGATTGGCGAAATCGCTGTCCCAAGCGTGACCTTTGGCGAAAGCGTCTTTGGGCTTGGCTCGCGCATTGGCCTCAAGGGCTGGGTGACGCTGGAAAATGGCGATCTTGACGTCTTTGCTGATATCGACCGTGTCGATGAGCCGGGCGGAACGCTTGATCTTGATCTCAAGTATCGTCGTGAAAATGTTGAAGTGGACGTCACTTTCAATTTGGCGGAACCGCCAGATGGGGTGATCGCCAATCTGCTCAATATCGAGGGACGACCAGCAGTTGACCTCAACCTTATCGGCAAGGGGCCGGTGACTGATCTCAACGCTGAGCTGAAATTGCTGGCCAATGGCCAAGAAGCATTGGCCGGTACGGGCCGTATAGCGCAGGCGAGCGACGGTCTGGCGGTGAGCGTTGATCTTGGTGGTCCGCTCTCAACGCTGGTGGCTCAGCCCTATCGTCCGTTCTTTGGTGCGGACACGCGCCTTGGCGTCAACGCGTTGGTGCGGACGGCGGGCGGCTTTGACATTTCTGACATTCGCCTCAGTGGCGGGCAGCTGGGTCTGGTGGGCTCGGCCGAGACCACTGCGGACAATTTCCTCTCTAAGCTGGATTTGACTGCAACCATTGCTGATCCAGCGGGTGGGAAAGTGGTGCTGCCTTTGGCGGGCGCTGACACCAGCGTGCAGGGCGCAGAATTGCGTATTGGCTTTGGTACTTCGGCAGATGACAGCTGGAAGGCTGATCTCACCATCGCAAATTTTGTCACAGATGGCTTTGCCGCGCGGGACCTGGAATTCGGCGTTGGTGGCGTGGCCAAGAACTTGGCGGATCCAGCCGCGCGCCTCGTCACGTTTAATGGCGACGGCGTTTTGTCGGGCATCGCCGCTGATGCGGGCGTAGAGGCCGCCCTCGGCTCCAACGTCGGTCTGGGCCTTGCAGGCGTTTGGAACGCTGGGCAGCCGATCGATCTCGCCGAGTTCCGCATTGCCGGTAAGGCGCTGACGGCTGGGCTGGTCGGCAAGATCGACGGTACTGATTTTGACGGCACGATTTCGATCGATACATCGAGCATTGCGCCGTTCTCGTCGCTGTCCGGGCGCTCGCTGAGCGGTGGGCTAAACCTGACCGCGACTGGGCGTGTGGAAGCCGTGGGCGGTGGGTTCAACCTCGTGCTTGATGGCACGGGCGATACGCTGCGCATTGATGATCCGACTGTGGATCGTTTGCTCAACGGCGAGATACAGCTATCGGGCCGCGTGGCGCGAGATGGTGGCGGGTTCTCGGCAGAGAATTTCAAGCTCGGCAACCAGCTCATTCAGGTCACTGCGGATGGCGTCTATGCGAGCGATAGCGCCGATTTCAATATCGGCCTTGATCTATCCGATCTCGGTCTGGTGGCGGAAAATGCCTCCGGTGCCTTGCGAGTGACGGGTTCGGCCCTTTCGGAAAATGCCGAAGCGCCGCTGGTGCTGGCTTTGGACGGTGTTGTTCCGACTGGGACACTGTCTGACTACGAGCTTCGCGACGCTAAGTTCGGCGTTGCAGCGTCGCTGTTCAATGGCGCGGCCGACGGCACGATCAGCGGCAGCGCAGCGCTCGACGGGCATTTGGCGCAGCTGGCCTCGCAGTTCAAAGTCGACGAAGTTGCCCAATCGCTCTCGGGCCTGTCGTTTGACATCGCCGGAACCAATGTGACCGGGCAGGCGCTGCGTGATGCGGAGACTGGTCTCATCAACGGCGGTTTTGATATTGCTGCACCAGATGTGTCTTTGGCAGCAGCTCTGGCGCTAACCGAAGCCTCGGGCGCGCTCAATGCCAAGGTGACGCTGGCGCCAGTGGATGGCGAGCAGGGCGCGCAGCTCACTGCCAATGCCAGCGATCTCAAGGTCAGCGGCGTCGCCATTGGGCGTGCCGATGTGGCCGCAACTATTGGCGATCTCTTCGGTGTTCCGGCGATTGACGGCGTGGCAAATGCATCGACCATTGTGGCCGGGGGCACGGTGATCAACTCCGTGACCGCCAAGGCCAACCAATCTGGCGATACCACCAATTTTGATGCGCAGGCGGCGCTGGAAACGGGTACGAATATTGATCTCGCTGGCGCGTTGAGCCCAATTGCTGACGGCTATCGCCTGGCGCTTAATCGCGCCAACCTCACGCAGGGGCAGTTGGCGGCGACATTGGCGAGCCCAACTGAGCTTATTGTGGCGGGCGAAAGCGTTTCGCTCGACGCCTTGCGCTTTAATGTCGGTTCGGGATCTATAACTGCGTCCGGCACGGCGGGCGATGTTTTGGATATGCGCGTCGTCATTGACGCGCTGCCGCTCAACATCGCCAATGCCATCGTTCCATCGCTGGGTGTCGCGGGTACGCTGAATGGTGAAGCGATTGTGACGGGCGCTGCAAGCGATCCAAATGTGCGTTTCAACGCCAACGCCAATGGCATTTCGACAGCGCAGATCGGGCCCTTCGGAATTGCCCCAATCTCGGCCTCGTTGGCGGGCAGTTTTGCGGCCAACACGGTGACCATTGAGAGCCTCACGGCCAATGGGAACGGTGGGCTCAATGTATCAGGTTCGGGCCGCATTCCACTTGCTGGTGCGGACATGGCCGTGAGCATCAAGGGCTCGGCGCCGCTGGCGCTGGCAAACCGCTTCGTCGCTGACCGTGGCGCGCAGGTTTCGGGCACGGCCAGTTTTGATGCACAAGTTGGGGGATCGATTTCTAGCCCGCAATTTGGGGGCAGCGTTTCGCTGGCTGACGGCGGCTATATCGACCCAGAACTAAACCTGCGACTGCAGGGGATCACTGGTCGCGCTTCGCTTTCGGGCACAACCGCAACGGTCGAAAACCTCACGGCAAATCTTGCGACGGGCGGAAGTGTGGCGGTGGGCGGGACTATTGGTCTTAACGGCAATCTGCCTGCCAACCTTACGATAGCGATCAATTCGGCCCGCTATGCCGATGGCGATCTTTTCATCGCGACCATACGTGGTGGCCTCAAGGTAACGGGTGGCCTCATGGGGACCCCGCTCCTATCGGGCGGCTTGACCGTAGAGCAGGCCAATATCACCGTACCAGATAGCTTTGGCGGCGCAGGGCAGATAATTGATGTCGACCATCGTTCGACCCCAGCCGACGTTGAGCAGACCTTGGTTCGTGCGAAGGTCGGCACGGATGCTGCCTCTCGCTCAGCAGCTGCGGGGGCCGGTCCTCAGCTTGCGCTCGACGTCACGATTGACGCGCCTAACCAGATCTTTATTCGCGGCCGTGGGCTCGATGCTGAAGTGGGTGGTTCGCTGCGCCTGACAGGGCCGGCAAGCAATATTCAGCCGGTTGGTGCGTTCAACTTGATCCGCGGCAGGCTGTCGATCCTCGGTCAGCGCATTACCTTCACCTCGGGTGGGGTAACTCTGCTGGGTGATCTGGATCCGCAGATCAATCTCGTGGCAACGACATCAAACGACGATATCGACGTGACGGTGACTGTGTCTGGGCGCGCTTCGGCTCTGGACGTGACCTTCGGCTCCAGCCCGACGTTGCCGCAAGACGAAGTGCTCAGTCGTTTGATCTTCAACCGTCCGATCAGTGAACTATCGCCTCTGCAATTGGCGCAACTGGCGGCGGCGGCGGCTGAGTTGGTTGGCGGCGGCGGAGGAGGTCTCGTCGACAGTCTGCGCGGTGCTGCAGGCTTGGCTGACCTCGACGTTGTCACCGATGCGGAAGGCAATGTTGGCGTGAAGGCCGGGACCTACATCCAAGACAATGTCTACCTTGGCGTAACGGCTGGGGCCAATGGCCAGTCCAAGGTCAACATCAACCTCGATGTGACCGACGATTTGACTGTGCGGGGAGCTGCCGGACAGGACGGGAGTTCAAGCCTGGGCGTCTACTTCGAGCGCGATTACTAACATTTTTGGGCCGGGCTGATCATCAGTCCGGCCGTTTCTTTTGCTGTTTCGGTTCAAATGGACCAAACACGCCTTGCCAAGTGCCCACTTCCCCATCTAGTCGACGCACCATATTGCGCGAGGGGGAAGCGTCATGCTGCATCGGTCATTGATCGCCTTGGCCTTGGCAACAATAGCCTCGGTGGGCGGGACACGACTTTCGGCCGTGGCGATTCCGTGGCTGGTGCTCACCACCACCAATTCTCCCGTGCTCACTGGCGCCGTCGCCATGGCGGAACTGCTACCCTATGTGGTGGCCCAGTTTTTGGCCGGTCCCTATATTGATCGTCTCGGGGCCCGCAAAATCGCGATTTTCTGCGATCTGCTCTCCTGCCTATTGGTGCTCTGCATCCCCCTGTTGTTCGCCATTGGACTGTTCTCGGTCTGGGTGCTCATTCCGGTTGTCGCCCTCTTGGGCATGTTGCGCGGCCCATCGGATATTTCCAAGCGCTCGCTCGTCCCCATTGTGGCAAGGGCGGAAAAGATTTCGTTGGAACGTGTCACTGGCATTTTGGGCACGAGTGATCGCTTGGCTGCCACCTTGGGTGTCGCCGTGGCAGGGGTACTCATTGCCGCCGTCGG